>CABQLI010000033.1 GCA_902464965.1 uncultured Collinsella sp. | reverse complement strand
TTACGAGGGTCTGCCGCTCGTGACGATCGAGGCCCTCGCGTGCGGCTGCAAAGTTGTGGCGACCGATTTGCCCGGCGTTCGTCCCTGGATGGAGGCGATGCTTCCCGGTGCTCCCGTGACGTGGGTGGCGTCGCCGCGTATGACGGATGTCGACACGCCCGTGGCGGCCGACCTTCCGTTGTTTGAGCGCGCACTGGCAGATGCTATCGCGCAGGCGCTTGCGGAGCCGCCTTCGACGTTCGAGCCGTCGGCGGTCTCTTGGGAAGCGTGCCTGGGGCGTATACTTAAAGTCGTTGATTTGTTGGAAGGGGGTTCGTATGGCTGACGATCAGATTAAGCTCACGTCTATGACGGCCGCGAGCGGTTGAGCCGCTAAGTTGGCTCCCGGAGCCCTCGCCCAGGTCCTGGGCGATTTGCCCAATGTGCATAATGACAACTTGCTCGTGGGGTTTGATACCTCCGACGATGCGAGCGTCTTCCGCGTAGGGGAGAACCTGGGGCTCGTGCAGTCCATCGACTTCTTCCCACCGATGGTCGACGACCCGTTCCTGTTCGGCCAGATTGCCGCGGCCAACTCGCTGTCGGACATCTACGCTATGGGCGGGCGGCCGAGCCATGCCATGAACTTGCTTTGCATCCCCAGCTGCCTGGGCGTTGAGGTTGCCGGTCAGATTCTGGCGGGCGGTGCCGACAAGTGCGTCGAGGCGGGTTGCTCCATCGCGGGCGGCCACACCATCAACGACGACGAGCCCAAGTACGGCCTGTCCGTGAGCGGCTTTGTCACGCTCGACCGCATGCTCGCCAACAGCGGCGCGCGCGTGGGCGATGTCCTGCTGCTGACCAAGGCGATCGGCTCGGGCATCATCACCACGGCCATTAAGGGCGAGCTCATCGAGCAGGACGAGGCTGCAGCCATGTTTGACTCGATGCGCACACTCAACGAGGCTCCGATTCGTCTGGCCGAGGGGCTCGAACTTCACGGCTGCACCGACATTACGGGCTTTGGCCTTATCGGGCATGCGTGCGAGATGGCCGAGGGCTCGGGTGTGCAGATCGAGCTTACGTCGGGAGCGGTACCGCTCTTTGACCAGGTGCTCGACATGGCGCGTCTGGGCATTATCCCCGCCGGCGCCTACCGCAACCAGGACTTCTTTGGCCCGCGCGTGGCGGCCGACGATGACCTGGGGCCGGGCATGTTGGATGCGCTGTACGATCCGCAGACCTCGGGCGGTTTGCTCATCGCGGCGCCTGCTGCCGATGTGGATGGGCTTGCGCGTCGCCTGCATGCCGAGGGGCGCATCGCGGCCGTTGTCGGGCGCGTGTGCGAGGCGGAGCCGGGCGGTCCTGCCGTCCGCGTTGTTCGCTAGCCCGCACGTTTATGTAACTGTTTACCGTTCTCTAGAACGGCTCTTTCGAAAGGAATTTGCTATGTCTACCAAGATTGAAGTCAATGCCATGGGCGATGCCTGCCCGCTGCCCGTCGTCAAGACGCTTAAGGCGCTCAAACAGCTTGATGGCGAGGGTGCCGTGGTGACCGCGGTCGATAACGAGACCGCCGTCAAGAACATCTCCAAGATGGCGCAGGAGAAGGGCTGCACGGCCTCGGTCGAGAAGATCTCGGACGCCGAGTGGCACGTGACCGTGGCGACCTCTGGCGCCGTTGCCGTGGCCGATCCCGAGCAGGATGGCGCTGCCTTCTGTGACGCCAGCGCCGGCAAGGGCAAACTCGTCATTTCCGTCTACACCGATTGCATGGGCCGTGGCGACGACGAGCTGGGCCACAAGCTCATGAAGGCGTTTATCTTTGCCGTGACACAGCAGGAGGAGCTGCCCGCGACCATGCTGTTCTACAACGGTGGCGCCAAGCTCACCGTCGAGGGCTCGCCGGTGCTCGATGACCTGAAGGGCCTGGCCGAGCAGGGTGTCGAGATTCTCACCTGCGGCACCTGCCTGGACCACTATGGCATTAAAGACCAGCTCGCGGTGGGCGAGGTCACCAACATGTACGTGATCGTGGAGAAGATGGAGCAGGCTGTGCGCGTCGTGCGCCCGTAGCGTATTGGTTGGAGTTGCCATGAGGGAGATGCGCCCGGCGCTTGTCATCACGTTTCCCACCACGGCGGCCGCCATGGGGTGCGAGTCCCTGTGCATCGAGCGCGGCCTTCCCGGGCGAACGATTCCCGTGCCCGGGGAGGTCGCTGCCGGTTGCGGTCTGGCGTGGAAGGCGTTGCCTGCCGATGAGGAGCTGCTGCGCGGCGAACTCGCCGCGGCGGGCGTTCCCACCGAGGGCTTCACCGTGATTAATATGTGGGAGGTCGTACGATGATCTACCTGGATAACGCGGCGACGACCATGCACAAGCCGCAGGAGGTCATCGATGCGGTGACGCAGGCGATGTGCTCGCTCGGCAATGCCGGGCGCGGCGCCACGTCGGGTGCCCTCGATGCCGCTCGTACGATTCACGGTTGCCGTGCCAAGCTCGCGCGCCTTCTAGGTTGCCCGAGGGCGGACCATGTGTGCTTTACGCCCAACTCTACGGCGGCGCTCAACACCGTCATCTGTGGCGTGGTGCGCCCCGGCGACCGCGTGGTCACGACGGTGCTCGAGCATAACTCCGTGCTGCGTCCGCTCAACCGCCTGGCAGCGGAGCGGGGCGTGACCGTTGAGCATGCGGGCTGTGACGTTAACGGTGTGCTCGACTACGACGAACTCGAGCGGCTTGTCACGCCGGGTACGCGTGCCGTGGTGGTGACGCATGCCTCCAATGTGACCGGCAACGCGGTCGACATTGCGCGCGTAGCGGCCATGGCCCATGCGGCAGGTGCGCTTGTGATCGTCGATGCCTCGCAGTCTGCCGGTACGGCGCGTGTCGATATGCAGGCCATGGGCCTCGACATCGTGTGCTTTACCGGCCATAAGGGGCTCATGGGTCCGCAGGGGACCGGCGGCCTGGCCGTGGCGGAGGGCATTGACGTGGCTCCGTGGGCCATGGGTGGCACGGGCGTGCACAGCTTCGACCCACTGCAGCCGCTTGAGTGGCCCACGCGCCTTGAGGCGGGCACGCTCAACGGCCACGGCATCGCGGGCCTTTCTGCCGGTCTCGACTTTATCGAGGCGCAAGGCGGAGTCGAGGCGATCTCGGCACACGAGCGAGCACTGGCGGATCGCTTTCTCGCTGGCGTGCGCGAAATCCCCGGCATTGCGCTCTACGGTGCGTTTGACCAGCCCGTGCGCTCGGCGATCGTCTCACTCAACGTGGGTGATATCGACTCTGCCGAGATCTCGGACGCGCTCATGCAGGGGTGGGGGGTTGCGACGCGCCCCGGCGCCCATTGCGCCCCGCTCATGCACCGCGCGCTGGGGACCGAGCGCCAGGGTGTCGTTCGCTTCTCGTTTGGGTATTTCAACACGGACGAGGAAGTCGATACCGCGATTGACGCTTTGCGCGATTTAGCCTGCTAGAGCGTATATACTTGCGGGACGGGTGTTTTTGCCCGTCCCGTTTTTGTTTCGACCCGAAAGGTGTGCATATGGCCTCATCCGCTCCGCGCGGTTTGCGCTCCGACCATGTCGTTACCGTCGGCATTGCGCTGTTCTCGATGCTCTTTGGCGCCGGCAACCTCATTATTCCGCCGCTGCTGGCACTGCAGGCAGGTTCTGCCACGCCGGTCGCCATGCTCGGCTTTCTGATTGCCGCCATCGGCCTGCCCGTCATGGGTTTTATCGCCGTGGCACTTGCCGGAACGGCGCGCGAGCTTGCCGGCCGCGTGCACCCCAAGTTTGGTGAGTTCTTTGTCGCGGCGGTGTATCTGGCCATCGGCCCGTGCCTGGCCATTCCGCGCACGAGCTCCACGGCCTTCGAGATGCTGGTGCCGCTTCTGCCCGAGGGTGTTTCACTCGGCACGGCGCGCCTGGTGTTTGCCGTTGGCTTCTTTGTCGTCGCGTTTGCGCTCACGCTGCGTCGGGCGTCATCACGCGCGTGCTTGGTCGCATTACGGGCCCCGCGCTCATTGCGCTCATCGTGCTGGTCGTGGGTGCCGCCGTGATCTCGCCGCTGGGACCGGCTGCCGCGCCTCAGGCTCCCTACGATGCCGGTGCTGCTGTGCAGGGCTTTCTGACCGGCTACCAGACCATGGACCTGCTCGCGTCGCTCGCCTTTGGAATTATCATCGCCGAGACCATCCACGAGCTGGGCGTTACCGATGACAAGCGCGTGGCCTTCGAGATTTCGCGCTCCGGCGTGATCGCCGGCGTGCTCATGGCCATCATCTACTGCGGCCTGGCGCTTGCCGGCACGCAGCTCAGCACCGTGATGCCCGATGCCACCAATGGCGCCGCCATCCTTGCCCGCTCTGCCTCCATGCACTTTGGCCTTGTCGGCACGGTCGTGGTCTTTGCGATCTTTTTCCTCGCCTGCATGAACGTGTGCATCGGCCTCATCAGCTGCTGCTCGCGTTACTTCTGCGAGACGTATGTAGTCGAAGGGGGAGCGGAGGTCTCCGAGGAGGCTATGCGTCGTCCCTTTGCGGTTCTTGCCTTTGTGTTCGCAGCGTTTTCGTGCGTGCTCTCCAACGTGGGCCTCGACGTGATCCTTATGTTCTCGGTGCCCATGCTCAATGCCTTGTACCCCGTCGCCATTGTGCTGGTTCTTATGGGCCTGGTGCACGGTTTTTGCGACGCGCATCCGCAGGTGTGGGTTTGGGTCGGCGGCGTTGTCGCGGTGCAGAGCGTGATCACCTCGGTTCGTGACGCGTTCTTTGCGAGCGCGTGGCTGCCGTTCGACGCGCTGCCGCTGGCGGACATTGGGGCCGCGTGGGCGCCGGTCGCCGTGGTGGCGTTTGTGATAGGCCTGCTCCATAGTCGTTTTGTTGCACATTCGAGGAGCTAGGGTTTCTGCGCTTGCACAGGCGGGGAGTCTCCCCTATAATTTCCTTCGCTTTGGGACACGCAAGGTCTAGACCTTAGCTGCTCAACACCTTCGGGACGTGGCGCAGTTTGGTAGCGCGCCTGCTTTGGGAGCAGGATGTCGCAGGTTCAAATCCTGTCGTCCCGACCATATCTTGCGGGCGTAGTTCAATGGTAGAACCCCAGCCTTCCAAGCTGATGACGCGGGTTCGATTCCCGTCGCCCGCTCCATAAGATAGTTTTAACGGCTTTGGCTCCATTTGGTGCCAGAGCCGTTTTCATATACATGTCGGGGACCCCACATCCCCTCCTAAGTTGCGGTGAAATACGGACTGTTTTCGGCTTTTATGGCCCATGTAGTCCGTATTTCACCGCAACTATTTGTAAGGTTGGATTTTGATGCCGTTGGGAGGGTCGTAGCGACCGTCTACCGAGAGTGGAAATATTTTTTGAAGCTCTGGCCTGCGGCGTCAAGCTTTTGGTCAGCTTTTGGCAAGGCCTGCGGACGGAAGCATGCGATAGCGTAATGGTATTCTCTCCGCCGTGATGGTTATGGGGTTGGCCATGCTCGATAAAGGCAAACATTTTCCGCAGTCATATGCAAGGATGCTATTCTCGGCCGTTGGAATTCATCAAGATGGACAGCTGCTTATAACAATTGATCCTTGGGATGAACGCCGTGCGCGTGAGCTTATGCAGGAAGAGCTCATGCTTCGTCTTTACAACCACGTGTATGCGGATCCGGTCTATTGGAATAATCTTGGGGTTGAAGATCGCATCTTTCAGCTGGCATCCGCTATTGCGGTCGTTGAACCGGATGCTGTGTTTTGCGGATCGACAGCAGCGCTGCTCTACGGCATCGGGTCGGCGTATACGCTTCTGGATAAAGTGCAAGTGCTGCTGCTACGGTCTACAAGGCGTGATACGTATGAGTTCGTTGAATACAAGCGCTGGCGCCCGGGCGAAGTGTGGCGGCTTGGTCTGTTTACACTGACGGATCCGTGTCGAACGGTTGTTGATATCGCGCGATCGAGCGCCTTTCGCTATGCGCTGGGTTATGTCGATGGCTTGGCCCGTGAGTACGATGTCGAACGCGAAGAGCTGCGAGCATATGCGCAGGCAAATTGTCGAGGGCTGCATGGCATCGCGCGTGCTTTTGACGTTTTTGATTATATGGATGGCAGGTCAGACAACGGCGGCGAGTCCGAGGCGAGAGCAGCGATGATTCTCGCTGGGGTTGCCGCGCCTGAGCTTCAAGTTGAGATAACGCGACCGGGAAACGCTGGCTATTATCTAGCAGATTATGGCTGGCAGATGCCAGACGGCTCATGGACGCTGGCAGAGCTGCATGGGCTAGGCAAGTTTGAAGACGAGGCTCAAAATGATCCAGAGCGGGCGGCGGCAAAAACGTATCGAGCGGCTCTCATGCGCGACGCGAACCTTCGCGCCATGGGCCACAACGTCATTCATTTCAAACTCTCGGACACCTACGACGTAGAATCGTTCGGTGCCATGATGCGCGGTTACGGCATTCCGACAACAAAACCCTACGCCGAATCCCGATAGTGAAATCGTTCGCGGTCCACCTTCAATAAGTTGCGGTGAAATACGGACTGTTGAGGCCTTTAAAGGCATAAAACAGTCCGTATTTCACCGCAACTTAGGAGGGGATGGGGTTAGCTGCGGGGGCGGTGGCGGAGTTTGTCGATGGTGGAGTCGGTGCTTCGGCTGTGGGCTTCGGCGGCGCGGTCGCGGACTTCGGCAGCGGTTTGGCGCTTGCGGCGGTAATCGATCATGCCTTGAATGATGGGCTTGCCAAAGCTCACGACATCATCGTTGTAGATGGCGGTTCGGGCTGCGAGGAGGCAGTCGGTAAAGTCCATATGGGTCTTGCCAAAGAGTTTGACGGCAAGGGCGACAACGGTGGGCTCGTCGACCATGACGTCATCGAGCAGCCTTCTCATGGCCGTAGCAATCTCAACGCGGGGAACCTTATAGACGTCGCGCGGCGTGACCACGACGCGCGTGATGATCTCGGGGTAGACGCGAGCGGTGCGCGTGGCGATGACCTTGGCGGCGCGCGGTGACAGAACTTCGTCGTCGTCAAGCAGGTAGCGTAGGATGACGGTCTCGTCGATGATGGTGCTACTCATGGATATCTACTTCCTCGGGACCCAAAATCGAATCGTCGCTTTCCGTGGCAAGGTACTCAATCCAGGCATTGCGCTCCTCGGCGCGGCGATTGGGGTCACCATATGCTTTGAGCGATCCATAGGCGGCGGTGCCGTCCTTTGAGCGCACAGCGACCGGCTGAAAGGGGAGCTTGCGCATCAAAATGCTCTGCGCGACAAATAGACGGACGGCCTCGGCAAGCGATGTGCCCATGGCGTCGTAGAGGCGCTCGGCATGCTGCTTGTCCTCTTCGCGAATGCGCACCTGCAGGATGGCTCGTTTTTGCGTCGATGACATCACTGCCCTCCCTTAGCTAGCGTGCAATATAGTCGGTCAAATGCGGTATATACCGACATCTTAGAATCTTATAACCATTACTTTATTTTACTCAAGTAAATAACCATTAACACGAATACAAGCGTAGTACATCCAAAATGAGAGCGCGTAAAAATCTCTGAGGCGTACGCATGTAATACACTCACCTTTATAGCTTTTAGAGAATAATTCCAACCTGCCAAAACCCCTGCAATACACCCGTATTGCAGGGCCTATGCTCAAGTTTGCCACCTGCAACTGCGTATATTTAGCCTGTATATCGTTGGAGGAACTCTATCGAAGCGCCTGTTTCGCCGCATGCGCTCGATACGCCGACGCCAGGCCACGGGCGGCTTGGAGCAACGTCGACAGGGTCTCTCCGGCATGGGATTCAGGAGGGAGTGAACAACATGGGCAATAAACGAGTCGTGGCTGATTCTTCACGCTGCATTGGGTGTCAAACCTGTATGGCGGCGTGCATCGAGGCACACGATATTCCCGGCAACATCGCCGCACCTCGCTTGCGCGTAACGCGCACCTACGAGATTTCCGCGCCGGTGGCATGTCACCACTGCGAGGACGCTCCGTGCGCCAAGGCCTGCCCTACGGGCGCCTTGTTCTTTGATCCAAAGAACCATCGCATCGGCGTCAACGAGGACAACTGCATCGGTTGCAAGAGCTGCGTCATGGCATGCCCCTTTGGCGCCGTGAGCGTGGCGACCACGCAAGTCCCCGTCTTGATGGGCGACGTGCGCGTGGGTTCGCAGACTAAGAGCTTCGTGCTCAAGTGCGACCTGTGCGTGGACCGTCCCGGCGGTCCGGCGTGTGCCGAGGCGTGTCCGACCAAGGGCCTCACCCTGGTAGACGAGGAGCGTCTGGCAGAACTGACTGCCGAGCGTGCCCGCGCCACCATCGAAAACGAGGCGTAAGCGTCGGGCGACAGGCCCAATGATTGTCAAATAAGTACCGAGTATTCGGTAGCAGAGAAAGGAAGGAGGGTGTCATGGAGAAGCATAAAGTGATTTGCCCGTACTGCGGCGCCGGTTGCCAGTTTAACCTCTTGGTCCAAAACGGCCAGGTCGTGGGTACCGAACCGCTCAACGGCATCACCAACCAGAGCGAGCTGTGCCTTAAGGGCATGAGCGGCTACGACTTCATCAACGACACCAAGATCTTGACTCCTCGCGTACTGCACCCGATGATCCGCCGCACCAAGGGCGCGGATCTTGAGCGCGTAAGCTGGGACGAGGCACTGGATTTCACCGCATCTAAGATGCAGGCCATAATTGACGAATATGGTCCTAACGCTGTCATGACCACCGGCTCTTCGCGAGGCGGCGGCAATGAGGCGAACTACGTCATGCAGAAGTTTACGCGTGCGTGCATCGGCACCCACAGCGTGGACAACTGCGCCCGTACTTGACACGGCCCTACTGTCCTCGGTCTGATGGACACGGTTGGTTCAGGTTGCATGTCATGCTCCATCCCCGGTATGGAGGATGCGGGCTGCATTTTCCTCTTCGGCTATAACCCTGCCGATTCGCACCCCATCGTCGCAAGGCGTATCGTGCGAGCCAAAGAAAAGGGTTGCAAGATCATCGTCGCCGATCCGCGCCATATCGAAACCGCGCGTATCGCCGATCTCTACCTTCCGATCAAGAACGGTTGCAACGTTGCGTTCCTCAACGCCTTTGCCAACTGCTTGGTCAACGATGGCCTCTACGACAAGGAATTCGTCGCCGAGCACACGAACGGCTTTGACGAGTGGTGGGAGACCATCAAGAATTACACTCCCGAATCCGTACAGGACATCACGGGTGTCGAGCCCGCGTTGATCCACCAAGCTGCCGAGATGTACGCCACGGCGAAGCCCTCTGCCATCATTGGCTGGGGTATGGGCGTATGCCAGCAGAAGCAGAACCTGAAGACGGTGCACACCATCGCCTCCATCGCCTGCGTTGCCGGCCAGATCGGCAAACCCAATTCCGGCCTCGCGCCCGTGCGTGGTCAGAACAACGTCCAGGGCTCCTGCGATATGGGCATGCTGCCCAACCTGTACCCTGGCTACCAAAAGGTCACCGACCCGGCAGTGCGTGCCAAGTTTGCCAAGGCTTGGGGCGTGCCCGAGGAAAAGCTCCCGCTCGAGGAGGGCTACAAGCTCACCGACCTGGGTCACCTGGTCGACGAGGGCAAGGTGCACTGCTTCTACAACTACGGCGAGGACCCGGTCCAGACCGAGCCCGATTCGGCCGGAATGCGCAAGACGCTCTCCGAGCTGGATCTGTTCATCTGCCAGGACATCTTTATGACGCAGACGACCATGCTCGCCGACGTCATCCTGCCCGCTACCTCTTGGGGCGAGCACGAAGGTGTCTTTACCGCATCCGACCGTAGCTTCCAGCACTTTGACGCGGCCGTTCCTCCCAAGGGCGAGTGCCGTCACGACTGGGAGATCTTCGCGGACCTGTCTACACGTATGGGCTACCCCATGCACTACGACAACACCGAGCAGATCTGGAACGAGTGCATCAGCCTGTGCCCCAACTTTGTGGGCGCGACCTACGAGAAGATGGCTCCCGAGGGCGGTTACGCCCAGTGGCCCGTCAAGAGCACCGATGTGAACGACCACGGTACGCCCGACATGTTCGCTGGTGGCAAGTTCACCACCAAGGACGGCCGCGCCAACCTGATGGCGCACGACTGGGAGGCGCCCTCCGAGCTTCCCGACGATGAGTACCCGCTCATCCTGTGCACCGTCCGCGAGGTCGGCCACTACAGCTGCCGCTCGATGACCGGCAACTGCAAGACGCTGGCGCTGCTTGCCGACGAGCCCGGCTTTGTCCGCATGAATCCCGCGGACGCCCAGGCGCGCGGCATCAAGAATGGCGACATCGTCTCGATTCACAGCCGCCGCGGCCAGGTATACAGCCGCGCCGACGTGAGCGATCGCATCAACAAGGGCACGGTCTATATGACCTACCAGTGGTGGATCGGCAAGTGCAACGAGCTGACCATCCATAAGGTCGACCCGGTCTCGCATACGCCCGAGGACAAGTTCTCCGCCTGCCAGGTCGACGCTATCGCCGACCAGGTCTGGGCCGAGGGCGAGGTCGAGCGTCAGTACACCGAGCTCAAGCAGGCTCTGGTGGACGCCGCCGCTCCCCAGGACGTTGAGCCCGGTGCCGCCAAGTTCGACGACGAGACGCACGTGAATCAAATCGTGTAGTCCCGTTCTCGTTGGCTATTTGGGCCGGGCGTCCCGTACGTTCGGGAGCCCGGCCCGTTATTTTGAAAGGAAGTGGGGATGAACCGCTTCATCGACATCAACCCGGAGAGATGCATCGGCTGCGGAACATGCCAGTCCGCCTGTGCCGACGCCCACCGGATGCAGGGCCTTCAGGATACGCCGCGCCTGGCGCTCGTGAAGACCGGCGGTATTTCGGCCGCCCTTGCCTGCCACCATTGCGAGGGTGCCCCCTGCGCCGAGGTTTGCCCGGTGAATGCCATCGAGCACGATGGCGACCGCATCCACGTCAAGGAGCAGGAGTGCATCGGGTGCAGGCTGTGCGCCATCGCGTGCCCCTTCGGAGCCATCCATCCCGATGGCACGTCTATCGCCGGTGTCGCAGGCATGTGCGACCCGACGCCTTCGTATCCTAAGTCCCTGAGCAGCCTGCTTACGTGGGCTCCTGGCCAGTACACCTGCGCTATCAAGTGAGACCTGTGCGCCTTCGATCCGGACGGCCCGCATTGTGTGGCGGCGTGCCCCACCAAGGCGCTGACCGTCATGGGCGGCGCGGCCGATCGCGAGCTCGACGAGGCCAAGCGCCTGCGCTCGATCGAAAACGGTCCGGTTGTCGACGTTACCGCTGTGGCCCAGGGCCTGTCCGAGAAAGCAGAAGGGAGCGAAAACAATGGATAGCATGACGCTGTTTATCGCATCGCTTGCCGTCTCGTGCATCGGTGCGCTCGCCTCGGTTCTGCTGATCAAGGCCGATAACGCCGCCAAGACCGCCGGCTGCCTTATCGGCGCCGCCGCCGCGGTGCTTTCGTTTGTGGCCGGCATCCAGGCCGTGCTGGGCAATGTCACGTCGGTCGACGCCATCGTGTTTTTCCCGTTTGCCCATTTCCAGCTGCTGCTCAATCAGCTGTCCGGCCTGTTCGTGGCGCTCATCTCGGTGCTCGCGTTTGCCGGATCGATTTACGGTCTCAACTACTTTGATGAGTACCCGGGCAAAAAGGGCCGCGCTGGTTTCTTCTTTAACACCTTCGTGGCGTCCATGATGCTCGTCATCACCGCCGACAACGTGTTTTGGTTCCTGGTCGCCTTTGAGCTCATGTCTCTGACCTCGTACTTCCTGGTCGTGATCGAGGAGAACGAGAACTCCATCCATGGCGGTTGGCTCTACTTTGTGATCGCGCACGTGGGCTTTGTGCTCATCATGGCGAGCTTCCTCACCATGACCAACTTCGCCGGTGGCTCGTTTGCCTTTGCGGATTTCCGCGCTACGCAGTTTAGCCCCGCGGTCGCATCCGTGTGCTTCGTGCTCGCCTTCTTTGGCTTTGGCGCCAAGGCCGGTATTATCCCGCTGCACGGCTGGCTGCCCAAGGCACATCCCGAGGCGCCGTCCAACGTGTCGGCCCTCATGTCCGGCGGCATGATCAAGATCGGTATCTTCGGCATCCTCAAGGTGGGCCTCGACCTGCTCTCCGCCTCGGGCGTTCAGGTCTGGTGGGGCCTTATGGTCATGGTCTTCGGTGCGATCTCGTCGGTCCTCGGCGTGGCCTTCGCCCTGCAGGAGCATGACATCAAGCGCCTGCTGGCCTATCACTCCGTCGAGAACATCGGCATCATTCTGCTCGGCGTCGGCGCCTCCATGGCCGCCATGGGGCTCAACTCGGTCGGCATCGCCGTCCTGGCTCTGATGGCCGCCCTCTACCACACGTTTAACCACGCGATGTTTAAGGGCGAGCTGTTCTTGGGCGCCGGTGCGCTGCTGTACTCCACGGGTACGCGCAATATGGAGAAGATGGGCGGCCTGTTCCGTCGTATGCCGGCAACGGCCATCTGCTTCCTTATTGGCGCGCTTGCCATTTCGGCCATCCCGCCCTTCAACGGCTTTGTGTCCGAGTGGTTTACCTACCAGTCGCTCTTTAACGCCGCCATGCAGGGCGACAAGGCCGTCATGATCGTGGCCGTGTTCGCTGCCGTCGCGCTTGCCATTACCGGCGCGCTGGCCGTCACGTGCTTCGTCAAGGCCTATGGCGTCTCCTTTGCCTCCGCGCCCCGCTCCGAGGCCGCGGCCAATGCCAAGGAGGTTCCCGCCCCCATGGTGTTTGCGCAGGGCCTGCTCGCGGCCATCTGCGTCGTGCTGGGTATTGGCGCTCCCGTGATCGCGCCCGTGCTGGTCGATGTCGCCGCGTCCGTGCTGCATCCGTACGGTGGCGTGTTTGCCGCCGAGGGCATGGAGCTCATGAACCAGTACTCCGGCGCTGCCACCTCCACGCCCGCGATCGCCATTGCGCTCGTGGTGCTTGTCGGCCTTGCCTGCGGCTATCGCAAGCTCAAGACCGTCGGTAAGGTGCAGAAGTCCCAGCCGTGGGCATGCGGCTATGCTCCCAACGAGCATATGCCCGTCGTGGCCACGACCTTTGCCTCCGAGGTGTCCTGGTTTATGCAGCCGCTCTACACGCTGCGTGACCGCTGCACGGCCGTCTGCTGGTCCATCGCGCACTTCTTCCAGAAGCTGACCGGTGTGGCCGAGGCTGTGGAGCCCGTACCCGACAAGGTTCTCGTCGATGCCCCGCATAAGGGTGTCGAGAAGCTCGCCGACCTCGCGACTAAGCTCGAGGGCGGCAACTACAGCATCTATATCTGCTACATCGTCGCGGCACTCGTGGTGTTCCTCGTGCTCGCCGTGCAAATGGGTTAAGGAGGGGAGAGCATGAACAACATCGTACTTGCCGTTCTGCAGGGCGTGGTCGTCATGGCCGTCGCACCGTTCTTCTCCGGTCTCGGCCGCGTGATCCGCGCCAAGATGCACAACCGTCGCGGCCCCAGCATCATGCAGGACTACCGTGACCTGGCCAAGCTCTTTGCGCGCCCCGAGTCCCAGAGCGAGGATGCGAGCTTTGCGCTGCGCATCATGCCGCCGCTGTTCTTCGCCGTCGCCTTTATGCTCGCGATGGGCCTGCCGCTCTTTACGGCACAAAGCCCCATTCCGGTCTTTGGTGACGCCATCACCATCATGTACAGCTTGGCGCTCGCCCGCTTCTTCTTCGCCCTCTGCGGTGTGGATTCGTCCAACGCCTACGCCGGTATCGGTGGCGTCCGCGAGCTGCTCATGAGTGTGCTCATCGAGCCGTCCATGCTGCTGGCGCTGTTTGCCGCCGCCCTGGTGTGCGGTTCCACCGACATCGCCACCATGGGTCAGCACATCATGACGGGCGCCATCGATGCGCCGGTCGCCGTGATCCTCGCCGGTATCGCCTTTGCGATTGCCTGCTACATGGAACTCGGTAAGCTGCCGTTTGATCAGGCCGAGGCCGAGCAGGAGCTTCAGGAAGGTCCGCTCGCCGAGCTTTCCGGCCCGTCGCTCGCCTTGGCCAAGCTCGCCATGTCCATGAAGCAGGTCCTGGTCGTTGCTTGGTTCTGCGCGATCTTTGTCCCCTGGGGTGAGCCCGCGACCGTGGGCGCCGCCGCTGTTCTGGGTGCAGTCATCTTCCTGGCGAAGTGCCTGATCGATTTTGTCGTATGCGGCGTGATCGAGAACTCCTGCTCGCGCTCGCGTTTTAAGGTGCTTGGCAATCAGACCTGGGCCGTCGTGGGCATCGCCGTTCTGGCGTTTGTCTTCGTGGTCGTCGGCGTGTAGGAGAAGGGAGAAACAATGTCATTTGCAGTCAGTCTGTCCCTTCTCGGCTTGGTCGCTATCGCGGCCCCGATGGTGGCCTCGGTGCTCGTCGCCCTGTTCCCCCGTCCGTACGCCAAGTGGTTCAGCGTTTTGGGTGCCGCCGTCTCGACGGTCTGCACCATCGCCCTCGCCGCGAATTTCGCTGGCGCCGGCATGCCCGACACGCAGGTCCCCCTGATCTCGTTTGGGCAGACCCTCGTCATGGGATTCACCTTCGATCGCATGAGCACGCTGCTCGCGCCCGCCTTTGTGGGTATCGGCCTGCTTGTCGTGATCTATTCGATTCCCTATATGAGCGAGAATAACCGTGAGCATCCCGACGCACCGCGTCGTCGCTTCTACGCGTACCTCGCGACCTTCATCGGCGCCATGGCCGGTCTCGTGTACAGCTCGACCCTTTTGGGCCAGCTCGTGTTCTTTGAGATCACGGGTGCGTGCTCTTGGGGCCTCATTAGCTACTACATGACGCCTACGGCCAAGAAGGCCGGCATGAAGGCTCTGATCATTACGCATATCGGTGCGCTCGGCCTGTATCTGGGCGCCGCCATCGTGTTTGCCCATACCGGCACCTTCGCCATTACCGCGATTGCCGGCCTCGACGCCAAGCTCAAGGCTATCGTCCTTTTGCTCGTGCTGTTTGCGGCCTGGGCCAAGTCCGCACAGGTTCCCATGTACATGTGGCTGCCTTCGGCCATGGAGGCGCCGACGCCTGTTTCGGCCTACCTGCATGGCGCCTCGATGGTTAAGGTCGGCGTGTGCGTGTTCGCGCGTGCACTCGTCTCTGCCGGCGAGATCCCCGAGATCGTGGGTTGGGTCGCCATTATCGACGCCATGGTCACCATGCTCTTTGGCTTCCTTATGTACCTGCCGCAAAAGGACATGAAGCGTCTGCTGGCCTTCTCCACGATCGCCCAGCTCTCCTATGTGTTCTTTGGTCTGGGCCTTTCGGTCTTTGGCAGCCAGCTGGCCTTCGATGGCGCCGTCTGCCACATCTTTAACCACGCTTTCGCCAAGACGCTGTTCTTCCTGATCGCCGGTTCGTTCTCCTTTACGCTCGGCACGCGTATGCTGCCCAAGCTTCGCGGCATCGTAAAGAAGTACCCGATCTCGGGCGTGGGCTTCGGTGTCGCGGCACTCGCTATTGCCGGCGTGCCGCCCATGAACACGTTCTTCTCGAAGTTCCAGATCATCGCCGGCGGCTTTTCTGTAGGTGCCGGCAACGTCGCGATCCTGGTGCTCGTGTGCATCATGGTCGCCGAGACCGTCGCCACCTTCGCCTGGTTCCTCAAGTGGATGGGCTATTGCCTGCCCGGCGAGCCGAGCGAAGAGGTCGCTGCGGGAGCCCCGCTTCCCCGTGCGATGGCGTTCGTGTTCATCGTGCTCATCATCATGGTCATCGTCAGCGGCCCGCTTTCGGCCAGCTGGATCGGTTAGGAGGTATAACGACATGGGTTATTCGATCGTCAACATCCTTGGCGGCCTTCTGATCGTCACGTCCACCATGGTGGTCGTCTCCAAGAACATCAAACATGCCATCAACTGGTATGCGGTGCAGTCGCTGGTGCTCGTGGGGCTGCTCGCTACGCTCGGTGCCACCACCGGTGCGCAGGAGCTGCTTATGTGGGCCGGATCTGCCTTTATCACCAAGGTCGTCCTGGTCCCTTATATCCTCAACCGCGCATACAAGAAGATGGGCGAGCCGAGCGACGCATCACTCAAGGCCGGCCTTAAGCCCGCGTGGGCCATCTGCATCATCGCCGTGGAGGTTGCGATTTGCTTTGCCGTCGTGACGCAGATCAGCCTTCCCACGGCCGAGGTCGCAACGCCTGCGCTCGCTATTAGCTTCGCTCACTTCTTTGTGGGCCTCACCTGCATCATCTCGCAGCGCAACATCATGAAGCAGATCTTTGGTTACTGCCTTATGGAAAACGGCAGCCACGTGACGCTCGCGCTTTTGGCCCCCACCGCTCCCGAGATCATCGAGATCGGTATCGCCACCGACGCCATCTTTGCCGTCATCATCATGTCCATCGTCGTGCGTCGCATTTGGGACGACTCCCACTCGCTCGATGCGCGCGACCTGTCCGAGCTGAGGGGGTAGTCCATGGAAACGTTGATTCTCGCCCTGCTCGCGACTCCTTTGGTGTTCTCGCTGGTTATGGCGTTTTTGCCCAAGAACACGTCCTATAACGTGTTTGCCGGTCTCAACCTGGTCTCCGTCGCAGCCGTCCTGGTGCTGTCGATTATGACGGCCGGTGACGTCCTTATGAGCGGCGAAACCGCGAGCGCTCTTGGCCTGTGGTTCCACCTCGATTCGCTGGGCGCCATCTTTGTGCTGCTCATCGGCTTTATCGGTTTTCTTACGGGGCTGTTCTCGCTGCCCTATGTAAAGGCCGATATCGAGGAGGGCTCCATGCCCGCCGAGCGCGCCAAGCAGTATTTTGCACTGTTTAGTCTGTTCGTGTTTACCATGCTGCTCGCGTGCCTGTCCAACAACATGATCCTCACGTGGGCCGCAGTGGAGGCAACCACGCTTTCCACCGTGTTCCTGGTGGGTATCTACAAGAACAAGACGGCACTCGAGGCTTCTTGGAAGTATGCGATGGTCTGCACCGCCGGCGTGGCCTTCGGCCTGTTCGGTACGCTGCTGATCTACGCCAACGCCGCCGACATGATTCCCAACGCCCACGAGGCCGCATTCCTGTCGTGCGTACTGCCGTATGCCGACCAGTTCGATCCGACGCTCATGCGCCTCGCCTTTGCGTTTATCGTGATCGGCTTTGGCACCAAGGCCGGCCTGTTCCCCATGCACACTTGGTTGCCCGATGCCCACTCCCAGGCCCCGAGCCCTGTCTCGGCCCTGCTCTCTGGCGTGCTGCTTAAGTGCGCCATGCTTGTGATCATGCGCTTCTACGGCTTTACCATCCAGGCCGTGGGCGCCGAGTATCCGCAACTTCTGCTGTTGATCGTCGGCACGCTGTCCATTTTGGTGGCGGCACTTTCGATGTTTCGCCAGGACGACCTCAAGCGCCGCTTTGCGTACTCGTCTGTGGAGAACGTGGGCGTTATCGCCCTGTGCCTGGGTATCGGTGGCCCACTGGGTATCGCCGCGGCCCTGCTGCACTGCGTGTTCCACGGTTTTACCAAGACGCTTGCCTTCTGCGTGTCCGGCAACATCCAGCACGCCTTTGGTACGCGTAGCTTGGCTAAGATTCAGGGCGTCGTCGAGGTTGCTCCCGCAACCGCCGCGCTCGCCGTCCTGGCGCTGCTCGGTCTTGGTGCCTTCCCGCCCTTTGGCATGTTTATCTCCGAGTTCCTGACTTTTGTCGCCGGTGTTACCGCCGGTCCTATGTGGCTGGTCGTCGTGGTCGCCCTCGGTCTTACCGTGGCCATCTCCGCGCTCACCCGCATCGCACTCAAGTCGGTATTCGGCCATGCGCCCCAGGGCATGGGCAAGCATGAGGCCCCGGCGCTCATGCTTATCCCCGAAATCATCCTGGCTGTCATGATCTTGTGGTTTGGCATCGCCACCCCGCTGCCCCTCGTGCACGGTGTGGAGACCGCGACCGGCATCGTGCTCGAGCAGAGCACCGAGGAGCTTCACGCGACGCCGATGTACCGCGCTGTGTTCGGTACCGAGACCGCTCAGAGCGAGGTGGAGTAACGAATGATTGAAACTGAGAACAAGGTGTATGCCCGTCGCTGCGAGAGCCATGTCGAGGCCCTGCGCCGCGCCGTTCCGGGCTGCATCGAGAAGGTCGAGTGGCAATGCGAGGACCAGCTGACGATTACCGTCAAGCAGGACAAGCTGCCCGAGGCCGTCCACTACCTGTACTACGAGCGCTACGGCTGGATTCCCGTGATCATCGGCAACGATGAGCGCAGCCTGTGCGGCCGTTACGCCGTGTACTATGTCATCTCCATGGAGGGGGAGGACCCCGGCTGGGTGACCGTGCGCACCGAGGTCGATCCCGCCAAGATGACGTTCCCGTCCGTGACACCGTTCGTCCCCGCCTGTGTGTGGGGCGAGCGCGAGCTTCGCGACATGTTCGGCCTGATCCCCGAGGGTCTGCCCGACCGTCGTCGCCTGGTGCTGCCCGACGATTGGCCCAGCGGCCTGTACCCGCTGCGCAAGGACTCCATGGACTACCGCTTCCGTCCCGCTCCCGCGAGTGACATGGAAAACTACGAGTTCTTGGCCGATACCAAGGGCAAGGAGACGACGCTTGTCCCCATGGGCCCGTTGCACATTACCTCCGACGAGCCCGGCCACTTCCGCCTGTTCGTTGAGGGCGAGACGATCGTCGACGCCGACTACCGTCTGTTCTACGTGCACCGCGGCATGGAGAAGGTCGCCGAGACGCGCCTGAACTATGACGCCGTGACTTTCCTCGCCGACCGCATCTGCGGCATCTGCGGCTGCGCCCACTCGGTGGCCTATGCCGAGGCCGTCGAGCGCGCCCAGGGCATCCATGTCCCGCCGCGCGCTCAGTACATCCGTGCCATCATGCTTGAGGTCGAGCGTCTGCACTCGCATCTGCTCAACATTGGCCTGGCGTCGCACTACACGGGCTTCGACTCCGGCTTCCAGCAGTTCTTCCGCGTCCGCGAGAAGTCCATGGACCTGGCCGAGAAGCTCTCCGGTCACCGCAAGACCTACGGCCTCAACGTGATCGGCGGCGTGCGTCGCGACATTTTGGCCGAGCAGAAGCTCTCTACGCTCACGACCATCCACCAGCTGCGCTCCGAGGTTCAGGAGCTCGTCGACATGCTGCTCTCTACGCCCAACTTTATCGAGCGTACGAGCGGTATCGGCATTCTGGACCGCAAGATCGCTCGCGACTTTTCGCCGGTCGGCCCGCTCATGCGTGGCTCTGGCTATGCCCGCGACGTGCGCTTTGACCATCCCTTCGACGGCTACGCCGATCCGGACGTCCAAAAGATGCATGCCGCCACGGCCGACACCTGCGATGCCTTCGGCCGTACCGCCGTTCGCATCCAGGAGGTCTACGATTCGATCGACATGATCGAGACCATGCTCGAGAACTGCCCGTCGGGCCCCATCCTCACCACGGATTGGGAGTACACCCCGCACAAGTACGCCATCGGCGCCACCGAGGCGCCGCGCGGCGAGGACGTGCACTGGGCCATGCTCGGCAACAACCAGAAGTGCTACCGCTGGCGCGCCAAGGCGGCCACGTACAGCAACTGGCCGGTCCTGCGCTACATGTTCCGCGGCAACACCGTGGGCGATGCAGC
Source organism: uncultured Collinsella sp. (assembly GCA_902464965.1). Taxonomy (GTDB): domain Bacteria; phylum Actinomycetota; class Coriobacteriia; order Coriobacteriales; family Coriobacteriaceae; genus Collinsella. The sequence goes on along the minus strand of CABQLI010000033.1, from coordinate 2,475 downwards.
GCTGATCGTCGGCTCGCTCGACCCGTGCTACTCCTGCACCGACCGCGTGACGGTGACCGATGTCGCCGCCAAGCGCGACCACGTGCTCGACAAGGAGCAGTTCGAGAACGTCTGGCGCGACAAGTCGCCGCTTGCGGGCGAGGGCACCATGGCCGCTCCGCTCGATGAGGAGGCGCTCTAATATGCTGAAGCTTTGGAAGGTTAACGCCAAGGCCGGCGACGCGACGGTCAAGTACCCGTTTGCGCCGTTCCCCACCAACAAGGACATGCGCGGCAAGCCCGAGCACAATGCCGAGCTCTGCATCGCCTGCGGAGCCTGCGGCGTGGCGTGCCCGGCCGATGCCATTCGCATGGACACCGACCTTGCGGCCGATACCATCACCTGGTCGATCGACTACGGTCGCTGCATCTTCTGCGGCCGCTGCGAGGAGGCCTGTCCCATGGAGGCTATCAAGCTCACCGAGGAGTTTGAACTGGCCGTCATGAGCAAGGATGACCTCACCAGCAAGAGCGTCTATACGCTCGAGCATTGCTCGCGTTGCGGCAAGCCGTTTGCCCCGCACAAGGAAATCGACTACACCAAGCGCCTGCTGCAAAAGGCCGGCGGCATGGAGGCCGAGCAGGCCGCCCGTACCGTCGGTATGTGCCAGGAGTGCAAGCGCGAGCTCGACGCCCTGCGCGCCGCCTCGGCCGTAAAGACCGGCAACGCACACGGCATGGCTGCCAACGAGACGCTTGCGTCCGGCGAGCCCCAGGGCCCCGGCATGGAGTATCTGGGCGGCCACGGCGTGAACCCGGAGTATATCGACCGCGAGCTCAACCCCGATGCGCCCGAGATTCCCGCCGGTCCTGCGCCGGTCGAGGGCATCATCATGGATTTTGATACGAAGGAGGAGTAACCATGGCCGAACCCACGCTTTTGCCCGAGCGGCTTCAGTACCGCCCGACCAAGATCGAGCTCGACGAGAGCATCGAGAAGGCCAAGGCGACCCTTCTTAAGAAGATCAAGCGCTCGGTGTATGTCTACCGTGTTGACTGCGGCGGCTGCAACGGCTGCGAGATCGAGATCTTCGGTTCCATCACGCCCGTCTTCGACGTCGAGCGCTTTGGCATCAAGGTCGTGCCCTCGCCCCGTCACGCCGATGTGCTGCTGTACACCGGTGCCGTGACGCGTGCCATGCGCATGCCGGCCCTGCGCGCCTTTGAGGCCGCACCCGATCCTAAGATCGTGGTGTCCTATGGCGCGTGCGGCTGCACCGGTGGCATCTTCTACGACAACTATTGCGTCTGGGGCGGCACGGACAAGATTCTGCCGGTCGATGTCTACATCCCCGGCTGCCCGCCCAGCCCCGCGCAGACCGTCTACGGCTTTGCCATGGCACTTGGTCTGCTGGACCAAAAACTCCATGCCGAGACCACGGTGGAGGCCGCCGGCGAGCAGGCCGATATCCTGCACCCCGGCGTGCCGTACAAGCTGCGCGTTGCCATTGAGCGCGAAGCTCGCGCCATGAGCGGCTACCGTTACGGCCGCGACTTGGCCAACGAGTTTATGGATACGCTCGAGGGCGCGCCCAAGGGCGATATCCGCGGTGCCATGGCGCTGCTCATCGACAAGCAGGACGATCCGCGCCGCGTCGAGGTATACTCGGCGCTGCAGGATCTGGTGCTGGCCGGAGGTCGCTAGATGGAGCTCACGGACCGCTCTGGTTACTTTGCGGGCCCCGGTATGCTCGGCGGCTCTTTTGGCGATGCCTCGCGCGCAAGCGACGAGGCCGCCGAGGGCGTCGCCGACCCCTGCCTGGGCCACGCGCCCGACCAGGTGGTCTTCTATGAGCTCACGCGTAAGTTTGTGGAGACCGAGGGAGACGTTCCCCAGGAGGCCTGCGACGTGCTGTACTACACGCTCGCCGTGGGCCACCACACCGGCGTGCTCGATTGCTTTGAGCCGCGCCTGTCGGTGCCGGTGGATGTGTTCTATTCGCTCGTCGATGCGCTGCCGGAGGGGGAGGCCAAGACCAAGTTCGAGGCCATCCGCTCCTTTGGTGAGTGCCAGCTCGACAAGGCGGCGGTGCCGTCGCTGCTCGAGGCCTGCGATGCGCTGCTCGACGAGCGCGGTTTTCGCGGTTCTGCCAAGGCTGGCATTTCGGTGTTCGACGACGACTTTGGCCTGCATGCCCAGCAGGTCGCGTTCTTAATGAAGTTCCGCGATCTGGTGGTGCGCGTGCGCGATGTGTCGGGCGTGTATCTGACGGGAAGGTTGCAGTAATGGGTCGCGTTGTGGATGGTCGTGTGAACGGCGCCCCATTTGCGGGTATCGTGCTCACGGCGGGAAGCGTGCTGCGCGCCGACGATGCCGCCGGCCCCGTGCTCTCCAAAAAGATGGAGGACACGCCTATCGCCGGTTGGTACACCATCGACGGCGGTCAGACGCCCGAGGATGACATCATCGAGGTCAAGCGCGAGCGTCCGCCGCGT
>CABQLI010000032.1 GCA_902464965.1 uncultured Collinsella sp. | reverse complement strand
ATGGCGCGGCGCTCCGTGGCTTCGCCGCGTTTCATGGCCATACCTCAAGCGGCTGTCAGAGCCACATTGCAAGCCGTGCGGGGTGCCTTCTATGAACTCGGAGCAAAGGCGGGCCGCACGCCGGAAGCGCCGCGAGGAGAAGCGCGCCAGGGCCAAGGCCGAGCGCGTCAAGGCGTGCACCCTTGAGACGGTGGCCGACCTCAACAGCCTGTGCAAGGCTTCCAAGCAGGCCGCGCGTGGCGTCATGTGGAAGGCCTCGACGCAGCGGTACATGAAGGACTACCTGCGAAACGCCGTGAAATCGCGCCAAGACCTTTTGGAGGGCCGCGACATATGCCGGGGTTTCATCCGCTTCGACCTGTGGGAGCGCGGCAAGCTGCGCCACATCAGTGCAGTGCACTTCCCCGAGCGCGTGGTGCAGAAGTCGCTGTCCCAGAACGCCCTCGTGCCCGCGATAGTCCCCACGCTCGTATCCGCGAACTCCGCCAACATCAAGGGGCGCGGCACCGACTACGCCCTTAAGCTGCTCAAGCGCCACCTGGCCGACCACTGGCGGCGGCATGGGCGCGAGGGCTACATACTGCTGGGCGACTTCTCCGACTACTTCGCGCGCATTGCCCACGAGCCGGTCAAGCGGCAGGTGGCCGACGCGCTGCTCGACCCGCGCGTGGTTGCCCTTGAGCACTGCCTGATAGACGCGCAGGGCGAGGTCGGCCTGGGCCTGGGCAGCGAGCCAAACCAGATATGCGCGGTGGCGCACCCCAACCGCATCGACCACTACGTGGCCGAGATGCTGCGCCCCGAGGCCTACGGGCGCTACATGGATGACTTCTACCTGATCCACGAGTCCAAGGAGTACCTGCAAGTGTGCCTTCTGCTGATAGAGCACGAGTGCGCGAAGCTCGGCATCGCGCTGAACCCGCGCAAGACCCGCGTGGTGAAGCTGACGCGCGGCTTCACGTGGCTGAAGAAGCGCATCTTCTACACGGAGACGGGCCGCATAGTCGTGAAGCCGTGCCGAGACTCCATAACGCGGGAGCGCCGCAAGCTCAAGAAGATGGCCCGCATGGTCGCCGATGGCGTCATGACCCCCGAGCAGGTGGAGCAGAGCTACCAGAGCTGGCGCGGCGGCATGAAGCGGCTGGACGCGCACCGCAGCGTGCGGGCCATGGACGCGCTGTACCGCAGCCTGTTCGGAAATCTCGCGCAGGGGGGGGGTGCTCAATGCAGGCCAAACAGAGGGACGATTCAAGCGGAAGCAAGCCCTCGCAATAGCGGAGAACCGGCAACTCAAAGCAGCGGCCTAAGTGAAGCGGCTGCGAAATAACAGAAGCATCGAAGGCGTGCTGCGGCGCGCCTTCTTCCTTTGCGCCCATCAAAGCGGCTCGGCAATCTCACGGCGCTAATACGATGGCGGCACATTCCCCGACAAGAAAGGAGTCCGCATGGACACTGAGGAAGACACGCCGCGCCCCAACGAGCTTCAAGATGGCACCATGGCCGAGGTCAACGCCCTGCGCGATCTGCTGTCGCAGATCGGCGACCCCGACGCGGCGTACGACGCGGGCGTTATCGACGATGACGAGTACGCTGAGCGGAAGGCGCGAAAGCTCGCCTACACCGCGGCGCTCGCCGCCTACGACAGAGGCGAGACGCCCGACGTACCGGCGCTGCTCGGCCAGATGCGCGAGCAGGCGTCGAAGCCGACGCAGACCGAGCAGAACACGGCGAACATCGACTACCTGCTCATGACGGTCGGAGGTGACCAGTAATGCCTACGAAGAAAACCGACGGGCATTCCAAGCACTTCGCGCGCGTCAAGAAGTACTACGACCGACCTCTTTGGAGCAAGGCGCGAGTGCACAAGGCCGTCGAGTGCAAGTGGATCACCGCCGACGAGTACAAGGAGATCACCGGCGAGGAGTACACGGCCGAATAGGCGGAAGGAGGGCGCTCAGGATGGAAGTGCTCAACCTCTTTGCACCTTACGGACCGGCTTGGCTCGGCGGCGTGCTCCTGGCGCTCATTGCGTTTTACTTCGCGCGTCAATTTCTCGCCGAATACAAGCTGCAGAACGAGCGCAAGGCAAACCTCGACCTCAAACGCGAGGAGCGGAAGCAGGCCGAGGTCGACGAGCGCGCGCAGCGGGACCGCGAGCGCTCGCAGATGGAGGGCCTCATCGCCGCGCAGATGGAGCGAAGCAACAGCCTCATGGAGGCCATGAAGACCCTCATGGAGTCGGTCGTGGCGTCCAATGAGGTCTTGCACAACGACTTGGCCCACAGCCAAGCGCGCAGCCAGGGAATGGCTGAGAAGGTCGACCACATCTGCGACCGCGTCGACCTGATCTACAGCAAGGAATCCGACAGATAGGAGCAATCGAATGAATGAGGTTCAGGCGGGCCTCACGGTGTGCACGGTTCTGGTCGTGCCGTATATCGTGCAGGCCATCAAGACGAAGGCGATGACGGGCAACGTGGCCCGCTGGACGGCCATTGCCGTCTCGGCAGGATGCGGTGCCCTCACGGCCATGTCGGGCGGCGTCCCGACCGAACCCTCGGCATGGGTTACGTCCATCTTCGCCGCGGTAGGCGGCGTGCAGGTGGCCTATGCGGCCTTCAAATCGGTCGGCATCACGGACAAATGGCTGGACGCCCTGCTGGCGCTCGGCGACATCAAGGAGGACTAATGGCAGACTTCGCAAACGTCCAACCGGACGAGTACAAGCTTCTGGGGCGCAACTTCTCCGCAGGCCGCCCGTTCGGCATCAAGGGCGTGACCATCCACCACATGGCCGGCGACCTCAACGCCGGCCAGTGCAACGGCATCTGGGGTGCCAACGGCTGCTCGGCGCACTACTCGGTCGACCGCAACGGCTACATCGTGCAGCACGTCAACGACACCGACCGCGCCTACGCCTGCGGCGACGGAATCGGCACCGGACGCGGCAACGACACGACCATCTCCATCGAGCACGCGAACAGCGGCAGCAACCCGTGGACGGTTCACGAGAACGCAATCGAAAGCGGTGCACATCTGGTCGCAGCCCTGTGCCTGTACTACGGCCTCGGTCGCCCCGAGTGGTGCAAGAACGTGTTCCCGCACCGCTACTGGAGCGCCACGGCCTGCCCCGGCGAGCTTGCGGGCTCCCAGCGCGACCATTACATGCAGCGCGCCCAGGAGTGGTACGACGCGATGAAGGGCGGCAAGGCGCCCGCCCCCTCCACCGCCGCCAAGCCCGCCGCGGCAAAGCCCGCCCAGGCGGCATCCGGCGGCTTCTCAAAGGCATCTGGCAAGCGCATCCCCGTCCACTACTCCCTCCACCTCAAGGGCGGCGGCTGGCTGGACGAGGTGACCGACTTCGGCGCCGGGGACAACGGTTTCGCGGGCTACCCGTGCCGACAGCACGACCTCCTTTGCGCCCGAGTTGATCGCGGCACGCTAAAGTACCAGGTGCATACCATCGAGGACGGCTGGCTCGACTATGTTTCCAAGGGCGACCGCAACGATACCGTCAACGGCTGCGCCGGAATCGCCGGCCATACCATCGACGGCGTGCGCATGTACTACGTGACTCCGGGCGGCGAGGAGTACAAGCAGGCGTGGTATCGCTCGCAGACCACCGCGCGTGCCGGGTGGCTCGATACCGTGTGCGACGACGGCTCCACCTACGGCGGCGATGATTATGCCGGTTTCTACGGCGAGCCGCTCGACCGACTCCAGGTCTGCGTCACCGACGGCAACCCGTACTAGCATGGTCGCGTTGGCATTCGTCCTCGGCGCGCTGTTCGGCGGCACCGTGGCGACAATCGGGCTCTGCATCGTGAGCATCAACCGGCGCTAGCCGCGGCCCGCTCGGGTTATACCGGGCGGGCTTTTTTCTCGAGAAAAGATGACGCTACGCCGCCCGTGGTATCCTGAGCAGCACGACGGTCCCAACGGCGCAGATCTCGGTTCTAGAATCTAGGCAGACGGGGCACCATCGAACGTAAGACCGTCCGAACCTCGCATGGTCCGGGCGGTTTTTCTTATACCGACGCGACGTGATGGGACGTGGTATGGCAGCAACGGATATCGAGCACGGACTCTCGACCGCCGAGGTCGAGGAGCGCATCGCCGCCGGTAAGATCAACCGCAACATGGAGCTCAAGACCAAGTCGGTCAAAGAGCTCATCATCGAGAACCTCTGCACGTTGTTCAATTTGATCAACGTGATCTTGGCGTTTCTGGTCATTTTGACCGGTTCGTTTAAGAATCTGACGTTCCTGTTCGTGGTGTTCCTCAATACCGCCATTGGCGTCATTCAGTCCATGCGTTCCAAGAAGATGGTCGATAAGCTCACGCTGCTGACCTCCAAGAAGGCCATTGCGGTGCGCGACGGTGCCGAGGTGGAGCTCGACTTGGACCAGATCGTTCTCGACGACATCATCCGCCTGGGGCGCGGCGATCAGATTCCCGCTGACGCCGTGGTGGTTTCGGGCGAGGCGCTCGTGAACGAGAGCCTGCTGACGGGCGAGAGCGACCTTATTAAGAAACAGCCCGGTTCCGAGCTCATGAGCGGCAGCTTTATCGACTCGGGCCTGCTGCGCGCCCGCGTGATCCATGTCGGTGCCGACAACTACGTGGCCAAAATTAATAACGAGGCCAAGTACGTCAAAAAGGTCAATTCCGAGATCATGAACGAGCTTAACGCTATCGTGCGCTTTGCGAGCATCATCATGATCCCGCTCGGTTTGGCGTTGTTTGCCTCGAGCGTGAGCGAGCTGTGGGATGCCGCGGGAACCCCGGGCGATAGCGCGCTTTCGTGGTGCTTCTCCGAACTGTTGGCTGGTCATGTGCCTTCGTCGGCGCTGCTGTCCACGGTGAGCGCCCTGCTGGGCATGATCCCGCAAGGCCTGGTGCTGCTGACCTCGTCGGTGCTCGCCATCGCCACGGTGCGCCTGGCCCGCCGCAAGGTACTGGCGCAGCAGCTCTACTGCATCGAGACGCTCGCTCGCGTCGACGTGCTGTGCCTGGACAAGACGGGCACCATTACGTCGGGACGCATGGAAGTCGAGGGTACGTATCCGCTGCCGGTTGAGGGCGTGAGCCTAGACGCCGGCTCGGACGAGGCGGCTGTTCCAGTCGATTCCACGGTGCTCGATTTTGCGCTGGCTAACGTCGCGCGTGCGACTTCGGCCGATGCCAACGAGACCTGCCAGGCGCTGCTCAACTATTACGCCGATCGCCCGGTCGAGGTGTCTGAGCCGCTGTCGGTCATTCCGTTCTCGTCCTCCAAAAAGTGGAGCGGCGCGTCGTTTGCGCAGGGCTCCTATGTGATGGGTGCGGCGCAGTTTGTTCTCTCTGATCGTGTGTTTTCGCAGGTCGAGAACCGTGTCGCCGAGCTTGCCGATACCTGCCGCGTGCTCGTGGTGGCGCGCGTTGACGGCTTTACGCCCGATGGCGATATGGTGGGCGAGGCCGAGCCCGTGGGCTTTGTGACCATCCGCGACGAGATTCGTACCTCGGCGGCCGAGACCATCGGCTACTTTAACGAACAGGGCGTGACCCTCAACGTGATCAGCGGCGACGACCCGCGTACGGTGTCGTCGATTGCGCGCGTGGTGGGCGTGCCGGGGGCGGACGCTTATGTGGACGCCACGACGCTCGATACGCCGGCCAAGCTCGACGCCGCAGTGGACCGCTACCATGTCTTTGGTCGTGTGACCCCGCAGCAGAAGCGCGAGCTCGTGCAGGCGCTCAAGCGCCGCGAGCACACCGTGGCCATGACGGGCGACGGCGTCAACGACGTGCTGGCGCTCAAGGAGGCTGACTGCTCCGTTGCCATGGCGGCCGGCTCCGATGCCGCGCGCAACGTGGCCGAGATCGTACTCGTCGACAACGACTTTGCCTCGATGCCCGCCGTGGTGGCCGAGGGCCGTCGCTCCATCAACAACCTGCAGCGTTCGGCCTCGCTGTTCCTGACCAAGACGCTGTTCTCGATGGGCCTGGCGGCGCTGTGCATCGCGCTGCCGCCGTACCCCTTCGAGCCCATCCAGATGACGCTCATCAACTTCTTCTGCATCGGCGCGCCGGGCTTTGTGTTGGGCCTGGAGCCCAACAATGCTCGCGTGAAGGGTGCGTTTTTGACGAACGTACTCAAGCGTGCACTGCCGGCGTCGATTGCGGTCATTTTGGCTGCGGCGCTCGATATCTTTGTTGCGCGCGTGTTTGGCTTTAACCAGCTCACGCTGTCTACGATGTGCCTGCTTACGTCGTGCGCGGCGAGCGTCAGCCTGATCTGGCGCATCTCGCAGCCTCTCACGCCCTTGCGCGTGGTGCTCTTTGTGTTTGTAGTCGCCGGCATCTTGGTGGGCGTTATCGGATTCCCGGAGCTGCTGTCTATTGCCAACCTGTCGATGGGCCAGATGGTTATCTTGGCTGTCATCGTGGTCTTTACCTGCTCGGTGTTCTTTAAGCTCGCCACGATGATGGATTCGCTCAAGCCGCGTCGTCGTCATGCTGCAACTGGTTTTGGCCGCGGTGTGCGCGTCCACCTGGGTCGCGGTGGCGGCAAGGTGAGCTCGACGGGTTCGACGGCCGAGCGTTTTGCCAAGCGCTTCGCCGCCGACATGGCGCAGCGCCGCGAAGATCGCACCGCTCGCGAGGCCGAGGCCCGCGCACTCGAGGGAGTGGCCCAGGCCCAGCCCAAGAAAAAGAAGAGTACCGGAGCCAAGCGCTCTCGCGTGACCAAGTCCGCCCAAGGCATCAAAGTTTCGATGCCAAGCAAAAAGAAGAAGTAACTACGCGCCCTGGCGATGTTGAATTGGTGCCTTGCTCCTGTGGGGCCGTGGCGATGTTATGCTCTAACCTCGATTGTTTGAATTGCTTCGAAAAGAGGATGCCGTGATCTGCCCGCATTGCCTTAAGACCATCGAGGACGGCGCCTCGTTCTGCCCCTACTGCAACGCCTATGTGGGTCCGGGCGATGGCCCCGAGCACACCGAGTTCGTGTTCTGTGAGGGCTGCGGTGCCCGTCTTTCTCCGCATGATCGTACGTGCCCCAAATGCGGACGCCCCGCTCCGGGTATCCTCTCCGAGGACGCGGCCGCATCCGACTTGGCTGCGGGCCGCACGGCGGGTTTTCCGCGCCTAACGCAAGAGCAGATCGATACCGAGGTGCCGCATGCGCCGGCCTCTGCCGCTGCGGTGCTTTCGGACGCCGCTGATCCTAACGAGACCTGCGTGCTGCCGGCTTTCGATAAGGATTTCGGTATTCCCAAGGTCGATATTCCCACGCCGGTTTCCCTGCACGACGATGCTCAAAAACCCAAGCGCAAGGTGCATCCCGACGAGGACGCTTATCACAAGCACAAGCGTCATATCCCTAAGCCGCTCATCGTCATCGCGATCCTTGCCTTTGTGTGCGGTGGTGCCTATTGGTTCGTGACGACCGATCCCATGGGTGTCATGCCTGGCTTCTATGACCAGTTTGGCCAAGCCGCGCAGACGACCTTCCCCACGCGCCAAAAGGGCGAGGCGACTGAGGACGATACCAAGCAGGACGATTCTGCCGAGGTGGTCCAGGAAGAAACCGTGCTGACCGATGATCAGCTCTATACCAGGCTCGACGGTCTGTATCAGACCATCGTGTCCTACGGCGACGAGGACCAGATCGGCGAGGTCATCGATTCCTTTAACAACGGTTATCTCCGAACGCCGCTGTCCACCCGTCAGGAGCTGTCGCAGAGTGCCTACGCCCTGCGCGACCAGATTAAAAAGACGCAAGATGAGCTCAACAACCTTAAGTATCAGGACGATACGGTCTATGCGGATGACATCGCCCACTTAAAGCAGCTTGCCGAGTGGATGTACGAGCGTGTCGACGTGATCTGTCAGAGCTGGGACATCTCACTGGCCATTCCCGATGGTGAGTCGATGAGTTCCCACCAAAACGATATCCTGGCGCCCATCGCACAGGGCGGCAACAGCGCGCTGAATCAGTACGACGCCAACGTGGGCTCCTGGAAGCCGCAGCAGCGTTCCTAAAATTAGTTCGCCATAGTCGGCATAACCTACGTGCGCAATTGATGTAAGCGCATGCTTATTGCTACAATTCGTACAAATATGCTTTAAACGCACGAGGAAGGAACCACATGTTTGGTTTTAAGAAAGAGCTCTACACGCCCGAGTATCAGCTTGCCGGCGACGAGTGCGCCGTTATCGAGACGTCGAAGGGTACCATCAAGGTCAAGTTTGACGGCGAGGGCGCTCCCATTCATGTCGCGAACTTCTGCGAGCTTTCCACGATGGGCTTCTATGATGGCCTTAAGTTCCATCGCTATGTGCCCGGTTTTGTTATCCAGGGCGGCGACCCCAATACCCGCGACATGTCCGGCGCCGACGTTGCTGCCGGTCTTGAGGGCCCCGACGGCATGCCCGGTACCGGTGGCCCCGGCTACTGCATCAAGGGCGAGTTTGCCACCAATCCGCGCAACAGCCATGTCGATGGTGCCCTTGCCATGGCACGCTCCATGGACCCCGATTCCGCGGGTTCGCAGTTCTACTTCTGCCTGGGTGCCCAGCATAACCTCGATTCCGGTTACACCGTCTTTGGTACCACGGTCGAGGGTCTCGATGTGATTTCGCAGCTGCGTGCCGGCGACGAGATCGTCCATGTCGAGATCGTTCACGAGTAAAGGGGACTTCCTTGAATAGCCAGCTGATCCAACAGGGCCGCGCCGCTTACCGCGCGGGTGATTTTTCCGCTGCAGCCCAGATGCTTGGGGCGGCAAAGACTCCCGATGAGATTATGGGCGAGGCCGATCACCTTCGTGGCAACGCCTTGATGCACCTGGGCATGTATGCCGAGGCCGCCGAGGCCTACGCCGCCGCCCTCAACGACGGCACCTACGGCAAGCGCGGCGCGCTGCTCACCAACCGCGGCAAGGCGCTCGCCGCCGTGGGCGACTACACGACGGCCGCTCAGGCGTTCTCTGCTGCTACGCAGGATGCTTCCTATGCCACGCCGTTCAAGGCCTATCTGGGCCTGGGCAATGCGCTGTTCCAGTCGGGCGACTATGCCAACGCGGGTACTGCCTTCCGTCAGGCTGCCATCGATGGCGCCAATCCGGCTCCTGCCGCCGCGCTCGGCGAGCTCGGTCGTTGCTTCATTAAGCTCGGCCGTCCGGCGGATGCCGTGGAGACCTACCGCACGGCTATCGACTTTGCCGGCCCCCGCGACGACACGCGCGCGCTCAACGCCGGCATGGGTCAGGCGCTTTCTGCCGCCGGCCGTCCCTCCGACGCACTCGACGCCTTTAACGCCGCTACTGCCGATGGCATCTACCAGCTCACCTCCGAGCAGGCCGATGAGCTTGCCCGCGTGCACGATTCGCTTGCCGCGCTGTCTGCCCAGACGGCTATGGCCACGGCTCCGGCGCCCGCGATGGACGCTCCTGCCGTCGATCCGCTCGATCCTACGGGCGCGACCGGTCAGTTTATGCCCGATCCCTCGGACACCGGCTTCTTTACGCTGTCCGAGTCCGAGATGGTCCAGCAGGACCGTCAGGATCGTAAGCAGGCCAAGGTCCGTCGTCGCCATCGCCACACGGGTCTCAAAGTCTTCATCGTGCTGCTTCTGCTCATTTTGATCGCCGCGGGCGGTCTGGGCTTTGCCTACACGCGCGGCTTTGGCTTCCCGTCCCAGGAGTCTGTCGTTACCGATCTGTTCCAGGCTGCCGGCGACGGTGACACCGCAAAGGCCGAGTCTTGCCTGGCATCGAGCCTGTCCGAGGACGCTAAGTCGATGATCATCTCCTCGATTCCGCAAGGTGCCACCGTGTCCGTCGAGGGCATGGATCAGTCCATGACCGAGACGACCGCTAAGGTGAAGGCATCGCTGTCCAAGGGCGGCGAGCAGGAGTACACCGTCAAATTCGTGCGCTCCGACAACCATATCGGCTGGGCCGTTTCCTCGCTCGATATGGATTTCTCGGCTGCTGAAAACCAGTAGTGACCTTATGGGATTTAGCTTTGCCCGGCGCTTCACCGCAAGTGAGGTGCCGGGCTTGCGCTAGTATCATGAGCTAGTAGTTTTCCAGCAATCATCCAACACATCAGGAGTTGCGTTGTTTTCTTTGATGGATATGTTCTTCGGTAGCTATGCGGGCGATCTTGCCATCGACCTCGGCACCGCAAATACGCTTGTCTCCGTGCGCGGCAAGGGCATCGTCATTCGCGAGCCCTCTGTAGTCGCCATCGACAAGAACGACGAGCGCATCCTAGCGGTCGGTATCGAGGCAAAGCGCATGCTCGGCCGTACGCCCGGCAACATCGTGGCCGTTCGTCCCCTGAAGGACGGCGTCATCGCCGACTTCGATGTTACCGAGGCTATGCTTCGCTACTTTATCGACAAGGCGTCTGAGAAGCGCTATCCGTGGACTCCGCGTCCGCGTGTTGTCGTCTGCGTTCCCTCCGGTGTCACGTCGGTCGAGAAGCGTGCCGTCTTTGAGGCCACGATCCAGGCCGGGGCCCGCCAGGCCTATCTGATCGAGGAGCCCATGGCTGCCGCTATCGGCGCCGACCTGCCCGTCGAGGAACCCACCGGCTCCATGGTCATTGACATCGGTGGCGGTACCACCGAGGTTGCCGTTATCGCCATGGGCGGCATCGTCGTCTCGCAGTCCATCCGTATTGCCGGTGACGAGTTCGATCAGGCCATCCTCACGCACGTTCGCGATGCCTATAACCTGGCCATCGGCGAGCGTACGGCAGAGGACATCAAGATCAAGGTCGGCTCCGCCGTGCCGCTCAAGGACGAGCTCGACGTCGAGGTCAACGGCCGCGACGTGATCACCGGTCTGCCCAAGACTGTGCGCATCGAGAGCGAGGAGATCCGTCGCGCGCTCAACAAGCCGCTCGACGAGATGGCCAAGGCCGTCAAGGACGCCCTCGACGCTACGCCTCCCGATCTTGCCTCTGACCTTATGTACTACGGCATTTTGCTGACCGGTGGTGGCGCTCTGCTACGCGGTCTCGACGTACGCCTGCGCGATGAGACCGGTGTTTCGGTCAACGTCAGCCCCACGGCGCTCGATAACGTCGTTAACGGCTGTGCCCGCGTGCTCGAGGCCAATGCGTTTGATGGTGGCTTCGTCCAGACCAATGCTTAATTTCCAAAAGGTGGATTCCATTTGGCACGATCTTCGGGTTTCTCCACAAATCTGAATACCAAGCGACAATCAACGGGTATGCGCCCGTTGATTGTTTTCAGCCTGATTTCGGTGTTGCTGCTCACGTTTTACATCCGCGAGGGCGAGGCAGGACCGATTCATGCCGTGCGTTCGGGCGTAACGACGATTACCTCGCCGGTGCGCTTTGTGGGTTCGGCTGTGGCGGCTCCTTTCAATGCCATCGGCAACGTGTTCTCTAACCTTACGGCGTCGCAGGACACGCTCGACGAGCTCAAGAAGCAAAACGAGGAGCTGACCTCTAAGGTTGCCGAGCTCTCCGAGGCTCAAAAGACCGCCGAGCGTCTGGAGGGGCTGGTCGGGCTGCAGTCGACCTACAACCTCAAATCGACCGCTGCTCGTATCGTTGGTGCCTCGGGCGATGCCTGGACCTCGACCGTAACCATCGACAAGGGCTCTGCCGACGGCCTTACCATCAACATGCCCGTGACAAGTTCGGCCGGTGTTATCGGCCAGATTATCGAGGTATCGGCCAAAACGTCGACCGTGCGCCTGATTGGCGACGAGAACTCGGGCGTGTCCGCTATGGTGCAGGACACGCGCGCCCAAGGCATGCTGCAGGGTCAGGCTGACGGCACGCTGCGTCTTGAGTACGTGAGCGTCGACTCCGATGTTAAGGTTGGCGACATCATCGTGACCTCGGGCATTGGCGGTGTGTTCCCCAAGGGTCTACCGCTCGGCACCGTCTCGTCGGTCGAGAAATCGGCAAACGACGTGTACTACACCATTGTGGTGCGCGCCCAGACCACGGCCGAGAACAACGAGGAAGTGCTGGTCATCACCTCGCTGACCGACGAACAGTCGGCCTCGGATGAGGACGTGAACACGGCCAACAGCACGCCGCAGGGAACGTCGCGCGATGCTGCGACCAAGACGAAGGACGAGAGCTCGGATGACAGTTCCGACACGTCCGAGACGACCGATTCCGGCTCGAGCGAATAGGGGGCATGTCCATGGATCTACACGAGCAGGGGATGAGCTCCCGCACGTTTGTAATCGCCGCCATCGTGTGCGCGCTGCTGCAGGCAGGCCTGGCACCGCAGATCTCCATTGCGGGCGGTCGCGTCAACTTCATGATTATCCTGGTGTGCCTAAGCGTGTTCTCGGGCGACCCGACCCGTGCCGTCGTGTGCGGTTTTTGCAGCGGCTTGTTCTATGACCTGTCCGCTGCCGTGCCGGTGGGCGTTATGTCGCTCCTGCTGACCGTGGGTTCTTTTGCCTTGGTGCACAGCGCCGTCGGTCAGACGGGCGGTACCCCGAGTGCGCGCGGCGTCACTGTGGGCGCCTTTGCGCTCGTCATTAATGTGATTTACAGCATCATCTTGCTGTTTATGGGTTTGGAGACGAGCTTTGTCGTGGCGATCTTCGGCCATGCGCTGCCGTCCTCGATCCTGACGGGTCTGGTTGCCATTCCGTTTTTGATGTCCGGCGTCGTGCCGCAGTCCGGCTATGGATTCTCCGCACGTGGCGGACGCCAGACGGGTATGCGCTTTAAGCCCAAGACCCGCAAGCTCAAATAGGGGAGGCCCGTAGATGTCTTCCCAGTTGACGGTTATTATCGCCGGTAT
This sequence comes from uncultured Collinsella sp., assembly GCA_902464965.1. Classification (GTDB taxonomy): domain Bacteria; phylum Actinomycetota; class Coriobacteriia; order Coriobacteriales; family Coriobacteriaceae; genus Collinsella. The sequence goes on along the minus strand of CABQLI010000032.1, from coordinate 9,331 downwards.
CGTGCTGGTTGTGGCCATCGTGGTCGCGCTGGTCATCATGCGTCGCGGCGATTCCCGTTTTACCTACGATACGCAGCATGGAACGGCCCCGCGCGCCACCGAGGGCGAGGGCAATACCGCGGCGACCGCCTTTAAGGGCCGTTTTTCCATCCTCACCACGGGTGTGGGCGCGATGTTTGCGGCGCTCGCCGTCAAGCTGTGGGGCATGCAGATGGTCTCGTCGGACTATTACGAGAAGCAGGCTAATAGCAATCAGACTCGCACCGTCACCACTCCCGCTGTACGCGGCCGCATCCTCGACCGCAATGGCGTGGCGCTTGTCCAGAACCGTCCCTCACTTGCTGTCGTGGCCTACCGCGACCTTGCCGAGGATGAGGTTCTGGTTCGCCATCTTGCCAACGTGCTTGGAATGCCTTACGTGGCGGTCCTTCGCAATATTCAGGACAATACAGAGGGCGCTCAGAGCCTGCATACCATCGCGACGGACGTCCGTCGCTCCACGGTTGCCTATATTCAGGAGCATGCCGGCGAGTTCCCGGGCGTCAAGATTGCCGAGCGTACCGAGCGCCAGTATCCATATGGCGAGACGGCATGCCATATCTTGGGCTATACCGGCACCATTACCTCCGAGCAGCTCGAGGCCCAGAATAAGAAAACCTCTGGCGATGATGATGCTTCTGCTGGCAAGATTACGTACCAGTCGGGCGATATCGTGGGCCAGGCGGGCGTTGAGAGCTACTACGAAAACCTGCTGCAGGGTATTCGTGGCGAGCAGACCGTCAAGGTCGATGCCTCGGGCAATGTGACCGGTCAGGCCGGTGCCGTGCCTGCGAAGGCCGGCTCCGACATTAAGCTCACGCTCGACCTTAAGATCCAGCAGGCCTGCGAGACGGCGCTGGCGAGCGCTATCGAGCTTGCCAAGACCACTGGCTACAGCAATGCCGGCAACGGCGCTGTGGTGTGTCTCGATCCCAACAATGGCGAGATCCTGGGCATGGCGAGCCAGCCCAAGTTCGATCCGTCCGTCTTTATCGGCGGCGTCTCAAATGACGTGTGGACCGAGCTCAATGATGACAAGGGTTCGCACCCGCTGCTCAACCGCGCCATTAGCGGACAGTACATGTCGGCCTCGACCATCAAGCCGCTCTCGGCGCTGGCCGGTCTTGAGTTTGGAACCTACACTTCAACGCAGACAACCAACTGCACGGGCTATTGGACGGGCCTGGGCAAGGCTTGGGGCAAGCGCTGCTGGCTGACGTCTGGCCACGGCACCATGACGCTGCAGTCGGGTATCGCCAACTCGTGCGACCCTGTCTTCTACGACATGGGCAAGGCGTTCTTTTATGACGAGCAACATCCCGAGGGCCTGCAGGAGGTCTTTCGTCGCTGGGGTCTAGGCAAGACCTGCGGTATCGATCTGCCGAGTGAGGGCTCGGGCCGTATTCCCGATGCCGAGTGGAAAGAGTCGTACTTCACCGACGCCTCTGCCGAGGACCGCAAGTGGAATGCCGGCGATATGACCAACATTGCCATCGGCCAGGGCGACATCCTGGTGACGCCCCTGCAGATGGCGTGCGCCTATATGGGTCTTGCCAACGGCGGCAAACAGTACGTGCCTCACGTGTTTTTGTCTGCCGTATCGCGCGATGGTGACGGCGATGCCTATAAGTACAACGGAAAGGGCAAGAAGAAGCGCCTGGAGGCCAAGATCAACAGCGATTCGGATTTGGCTCTTGTTCGCAACGGCATGCACGACGTGATTTACACGGCATCGACGTCCCTAGCGGCTCACTTTGGCACCCTGACGCCGCAGGTATACGGCAAGTCGGGCACGGGCGAGAAAAGCGGCGAGGACGAATACGCGTGGTTCTGCGCCTATGCACCGGCCGATGACCCCAAGTATGTCATCGCTACTGTCCTGGAGCAGGGCGGCGGCGGCTCAGATACCGCGATGCATGTCGTGCGCGACGTGCTCGGCGTGATTTATGGCGAGCCCGATACCTCTTCGGCCTCGGGCGATTCTTCGGTTCGATAGGAGGTTGCGATGGATTTTTCTCCGGCGGATCTGTTCCGTTCAACCAAGACCGGCTCTCGCAGCAGCCTGGACCGTGTCAACAAGCAACTTTCGGCCTCGCGCGGCACGTTTCGCCAAAAGGTGCATATCGGTGTGCTCGTGGCTACTGTGGCGCTTGTCGCCTACGGTGCCATCATTATCTGGTCGGCTTCGCAGTTTAAGGCCGATGCCTCGTTCTCACGCCATCTGCTGGGAATTGGCATCGGAGCGGTGCTGGCGGTGCTGGTCTGGCGTACCGACCTGCGCGGTATTTCCAATTTCTCGACGGCGTTGCTCGTCATCGACCTGATCGTGATTTTCTCGCCCAAGATTCCGGGTCTGTCCTATACGGGCGGTCTGGGCATGACGGGCTGGATCAAGATTCCCGGTATCGGCTTGACATTCCAGCCGGTTGAGCTTGCCAAGCTCATCACCATCTTCTTTATTGCTACGCTTGGCTCGCAGTATAACGGTCGCATCGATACCGTTCGCGACTACGTCAAGCTCTGCGGCATGCTGTCCATTCCGTTTTTGGCCGTCGTTGCCATGGGCGACCTGGGCTCGGGCCTGGTCGTGCTTGTTTCGGGCGCCATCGTCATCTGTATGAGCGGTGCGCGCCGCGAATGGGTGCTGTCGACCCTGGCCCTGCTCGTGGGCCTGGTGGCCCTCGTCCTGGCGCTCGATTCGGTCTTTGATTCGTTGCTCGGCCACGATGTGCTCATCAAGCAGTATCAGATGAACCGTCTGACGGTCTTTATCGACCCCGATAATGCCGATTCGGACGATGCCTACAACCTGCAGCAGTCGCTTATCGCTGTTGGCTCGGGTGGCTTCTTTGGTAAGGGTTTGGGCCATGCGACGCAGTCGGCCGGCGGCTTTCTGCCTGAGTTCCACACCGACTTCGTCTTCGCCTTTTTGTCCGAGACCTTTGGCTTTTGCGGTTCCTTTTTGCTGCTGTGCTTGTACGTGCTGCTCATCTTCTCGACGATCCGCGTTGCCTTTAAGTGCGAGTCTCTGTTTTTACGTCTTTCGTGTGTGGGCATCGTTGGCATGTGGGCGTTCCAGACCTTCGAAAACATCGGCATGTGCATCGGCATGATGCCGATTACCGGTATTCCGCTACCGTTTATTAGCTTCGGTTCGTCTTCGATGATGATTCAGCTGCTGACGGTGGGTATCGTACAATCCATATGGCGGCATCGTTCGGGCGCCGCGTAACCGCTGGAGGGGTTTGCTATGAAAATTCCCGTAGATAAGCTGACCCGCGCTTTTAAGATGGGCGCGTCCGTTAAGAAGGATTCCGATACGCCGGTGCGCGTCTCGGTCTATCTGGATTCGTCCGCCTCGCGCTTTCTGGCCGAGACGGTGCGTGACGCCTTTGTGCCGCAGACGACCTCGGGTATTGTGCGCGTCGAGCGTCTGGGGGAGGAGCGAATTGCTCCAAAGACCGATACCGATGTGGTGCTGGTGCTCTCGTGTGGTTCCGACCGCTTGGAGAGTGCCGTGCAGGAGCTCGTGATCGCCGGCGCGCCCGTGTGCGTGCTTGCCGAGTCTGCTGTGGAGGCGCCGTTTATCGAGGAGTCCACGCCCATGCTCGGCGTGGTGGCGGCAACCGATAAGACGTATCTGCTCGAGACGCTTGCCCGCTGGATTCTCGATCGCACCGACAAGGAAACGGCTTTTGCGGCGAACTTTGCCTTCATGCGCATCGCGGCGGCCAATCGTATCATCACCTCGTGCGCGCTTACCAATATGGCGACCGGTGCACTGGTGTTTTTGCCGGGCGCCGATTATCCCGTTATGGCGCTGGCGCAGGTGGGCATGCTCTTTGAGCTCGCTGCCGTCTTTGGACGCGGCATTAAGCCCGAGCGCGGCTACGAGGTCGCGGGCGTGCTTGCCGGCGGTCTTGTGATCCGCGCGGTCACCCGCGCACTCGTCAAGCAGACGCCGCATATTGGGTTTGTCGTCAAGGCGCTCACTGCTGCCGCGGGCACCTACGGCATGGGCCGTGCGCTCGTTTCGCTCTACGAGCGCGATGTCGACTACAGCCGTGCCAACGAGGTGGTCACTGCCACGTTCTCCCGCGTTCGCGATCTGGTGACCACGGTCGCGGGCGCTACCCGTCCTATGGCGTCCTACCAAGACGCATCAGATCTCGCTGCTTAGGGGTTTTCCGTTGCGCGTTCCGTACCAAGATTGTTTTCATTTAATTGAGCCGTTGCTCGCCAAGGTCGAGAAGCCGAGCCGCTATATCGATCACGAGTGGGGCACGCTTTCCAAGGCCGATGCCGACTACCGTTGCTGCCTGATCTACCCGGATGTGTACGAGGTTGGTCTGCCCAACCAGGGTATCGCCATCCTCTACAACATCCTTAACCAGGCCGAGGGCATCTCCTGCGAGCGTGGCTATGTGCCGTGGCCCGATATGGGTGACGCCATGCGCGAGGCGGGCATTCCGCTGCTCTCGCTCGAGGGTGCAGCGCCGGTCGCTTCGTTTGATATCGTCGGTCTGCATGTGCCGCACGAGATGGCGGTGACGAACTTCCTCGAGGCTCTCGACCTCGCTGGCATTCCGCTGTTAGCGGCCGACCGAGGTGAAGACGACCCAATCATCATCGCCGGCGGCCCCTCGGTGTACAACCCCGAGCCGTACGCGGCCTTCTTCGATGCCATCCTCATCGGTGAGGGCGAGGAATCGCTGCTCGAGACCTGCCAGCTGCATCGTCGCCTGCGCGACGAAGGAGTCCCGCGCGCACAGATTGTTGAGCAGCTTGCATCCATTGCCGGCAACTACGTGCCGTCGCTCTATGAGGTTCGTCACGACGAGCCCTGCTCGCCGCATGGCTACACCGTGCCGCGTGAAGGCAAGGATGCGCCGACCGTGGTCTACAAGCGCGTCGTCGAGGATTTCGGCGCCACGAATCCGCTGTCGCAGTCGTGCGTGCCCTATGCGCAGCTGGTTCACGACCGCCTGTCTATCGAGATCCTGCGCGGCTGCGCCCGCGGCTGTCGTTTTTGTCAGGCCGGCATGACGTATCGCCCGGTGCGCGAGCGCTCGGCCGACCAGATCGTCTCGTCGGTGATTCAGGGTCTGGAAAAGACCGGCTATGACGAGGTATCGCTGACCTCGCTCTCCACGACCGACCACTCCTGTATTCGCGACGTGCTCGGCAGGCTCAACCGTCGCCTGGAGGATACGGGTATTCGCGTGTCTATTCCGTCGCAGCGCCTGGATTCGTTTGGCGTGGATATGGCCGAGTCGGTCGCCGGCGAGAAGAAGGGCGGCCTGACGTTCGCGCCCGAGGCCGGCAGCCAGCGCATGCGCGACATCATTAACAAGAACGTGACCGAGGAGGACCTGGACCGTGCGGCCAAGGCGGCCTTCGAGGCCGGCTGGAACCGCATGAAGCTCTACTTTATGATGGGCCTTCCCGGCGAGCGCGATGAGGACATCGTGGCCATCGCCAATCTGGCCGATCACGTGCTGGAGCTCGGTCGTTCCGTGGTGCCCAAGGCTCGTCGCGGCTCGATCTCGGTGTCGATCTCGGTTTCGGTCTTTATCCCCAAGGCTGCCACGCCGTTCCAGTGGTGCCCGCAGCTCGACTACGATGACGTCAAGCGTCGCCAGAAGCTGCTTATCACGAGCGTTCGCAACCGTGCCGTCCGTATGCATTACCACGATGCTGAGACCTCGCTCATCGAGGCCGCACTGTCCCGCGCCGGTCGCGACATGACGCCCGTCATCATCGATGCTTGGCACTCGGGCTCTCGCTTTGACGCCTGGGTAGAGCATTTCTCGCTCGATAACTGGAAGGAGGCTGCTGCCAAAAACGGCATCGACCTCAACGTGCTCGTACACCTGCCCTACGAGTTGGACTGGCGCCTGCCGTGGGAGCACGTGAGCCCCGGCTGCACGCGCGGCTTCCTCGAGCGCGAGTACCGTCGCTCGCTCGAGGGCGTCACGACTCCCGACTGCACCCGCACGTCGTGCACCGGCTGCGGGATCTGCCCCACGCTCCACGCCAAGAATGTATTGATGGGTGATCGCGCATGAGTGAGCGCCTGACCGACAACCCCTCGCTCTTTAGGCTTCGTGTTCGCTATGGCAAGCGCGATCGCCTTAAGTACCTGGGCCATCTCGAAGTGATCCATACCATTGAGCGCATCGTGCGCCGTGCGGGACTTCCCTATGCCGTCACGCAGGGCTTCTCTCCGCACATGCGCGTGGGCTTCTCTTCGGCGCTACCGGTGGGTACGTCGTCGACCTGCGAGTGGTATGACTTGTTTATGACCGAGTTCGTGGCGCTCGACGAGGCGTTTGGGCGCCTGGCTGCGGCGTCTCCGACCGATCTGGCACCCATCGAGGCGGCGTACATCGACGTGCGCACGCCGGCGTTGACGGCGCAGCTCACACGCCTGTCGTATCGCATCGACCTGCATCTGGACCCCGAGGCGCCCGTAAGCGCCGACGAGGTGCATCGTGCGATCGACACGCTGCGCGCGGGCCATGGCATCGACTACGCGCGCGGAAAAAAGAGCAAGCGCTTGGATTTGGATCACACGCTCGTTGGCTATGAGCTCACGGCGGGGGAGCGCCCGGACCATTTGGTGCTCATGCTCGACACCCATGCCGACAACGAGGGCTCCATGCGTCCGGAAATTTTGCTTTCTGCGGCTGATGTTTTGTTGCAGGGCTTGACCCTGGGCGTGGATGCACCTATTGTTTCCACCGGTATGCAAGACCTCGTGACCATCTGCTCCTACGATGTCGAGCGTCAGAATCAAGCATGCGAGGACGACGAGGGCCGACTCGTCAGCCCCATACCTGTGCGAACTTGTGGATTTGCTCCACATACTCGTTGACGGGGGTATTTTCGCCTGCTACTATATTCGGCTGTTGCACTAACTGATGCATGAAGGGCAAGTAAACATGTACGCAATCGTTAACACGGGCGGCAAGCAGTACAAGGTCGCCACCGACGATGTCATCACCGTCGAGAAGATCGAGGGCAATGAGGGCGACAAGGTCACCCTGCCGGTTATCTTCCTCAACGATGGTAAGAAGATCGTCACCGATCCCGACAAGCTGGCCAAGGCCAAGGTTACCGCTCAGATCGTTGAGCAGTTCAAGGGCGAGAAGCAGCTGGTCTTCAAGTTCCACAAGCGCAAGCGCTATCGTCGTCTGAAGGGTCACCGTCAGCAGCTCACCAAGCTGAAGATCGTGAAGGTTCAGGCTACCTCCCGCGCCAAGAAGGCTGTCAAGGCAGAGGCTGAGGCTGTTGCCGAGGCTCCCGTCGCCGAGTAGATTACACTCGTAACGAAAGAGTAGGTATACACAATGGCACACAAAAAAGGACTCGGTTCCTCCCGTAATGGCCGTGACTCCCGCGGTCAGCGCCTTGGCACGAAGCGCTATGCCGGCCAGACGGTAACCACGGGCACGATTCTCGTCCGTCAGCACGGCACGCACATCCACCCGGGTGAGAACGTTGGCCGTGGTAAGGACGACACGCTGTTCGCGCTGGTCGACGGTACCGTTGAGTTCCACAAGGGTATCAAGCACAGGGTCAGCGTACGCCCGCTCGCGAACGCGTAATTCACCCTTCATAGAGCACATATGTGGGAGGCACTTGAGTTTTAGGATTCAAGGGTCTCCCTCTTTTTTGTAGGAGGCGATTCTGTTGTCACAGTTCACCGATATCAGCCGCATTAACGTGTGCGGCGGCGACGGCGGAGCCGGATGCATGTCGTTTAGGCGCGAGGCATTTGTCCCCAAGGGCGGCCCCGATGGCGGCGACGGCGGTCGTGGCGGCAATGTCGTCATCCAGGCCGATGCTCAGCTGTCTTCGCTGATCGATTACCGCTTTAAGCATCACTTTCGCGCCGAGCGCGGCACGCACGGGCAGGGTGCCCGTCGTAACGGCAAGAGCGGCGAGGACCTGATTCTCAAGGTCCCTATGGGTACCGTAGTCCGCGAGCTCGATCCCGAGACGCAGACCCCTATGTTCGAGATTGCCGACCTGGTGCACGACGGCGAGCGCGTTGTCGTGGCCCCCGGTGGTGCCGGCGGTCTGGGCAACACGCACTTTGTGACGTCCGTGCGTCGCGCGCCCGCGTTTGCCCAGCTCGGCGAGCCTGCCGAGGAACACTGGATCGAGCTCGAGATGAAGCTTATGGCCGATGCCGCGCTCGTGGGCTTTCCCTCGGTGGGTAAGTCATCGCTCATCGCGCGCATGAGTGCCGCCCGTCCCAAGATTGCCGACTACCCGTTTACCACGCTCGTGCCGAACCTCGGCATGGTGCGTGCCGGCGAATATTCTTACGTCGTTGCCGACGTCCCCGGTCTTATCGAGGGCGCGAGCGAGGGCAAGGGCCTGGGTCACCAGTTCCTGCGCCACATTGAGCGTACGGCCCTGATTATGCACGTCGTTGACATGACGGGTGGTTTTGAGGATCGCGATCCGGTCGAGGATTACCATATCATCAACCGTGAGCTCGAGCAGTATGGCGCTGAGCTTTCTGAGCGTCCGCAGATCGTCGTTGCCAACAAGTGCGACGCGCCGGGCACGGCCGACAAGATTGCCGACCTCAAGCGCGCAGCGCTCGATGATGGCCATATGTTCTTTGCCGTGTCTGCTGTGACGGGCGCCGGCCTTAATACGCTGATGCTTGCCGTGGGCGAGCAGGTGGCTAAGCTGCGCGCCGAGTTGGCGGTTTCCGATGAGCCGGTCGTTCTGCGCGACGATGAATGGGAGCGCCGTCGCCTGCAGCGAGAGAAGCGTTTCCGCATTGTCCAGGAAGAGCCCGGTGCCTTCCGCGTGGTCGGTCGTGCCATCGAGCGCATGGTCATTCAGACCGACTGGGAAAATGAGGAAGCCGTCATTTACCTGCAGCATAAGTTTGCGCGTATGGGTGTTGACGATGCGCTCGAGAAGGCCGGTTGCCGTGCGGGCGACGAGGTCCGCATTTGCCAGCGCGCCTTTGACTTTGAGGGCGCCGAGGACTTCTCGGAGTACGAGGAGCTCGAGGATGCTGGCGAGGACGTTGCCGTTGAAGCCATTGACGTGGCCGATGCTGCGGATGAGGGCGTCGAGGTTGTCGATGCGACGGATGCAGCGGATGCCGCGGGCGATACCGAGACACCGGAGGGCGAGTAAGCCATGTCGCTGCGCGGTGGAATCGGTCTGCCCGAGCTTCCTCTAGAGGACGGGCAGGAGTTTAGGCTCGGCATTATGGGTGGCACCTTTGATCCCATCCATTACGGGCACCTGGTGACCG
>CABQLI010000031.1 GCA_902464965.1 uncultured Collinsella sp. | reverse complement strand
ACGGGCGCCGACGTTGTCTACCCGCGTTCGAGCGCGGGGCTTATTTCGCGCACGCTTGATACGGGTGGCGCGGTCGTGTCGATCTCTCCGTGGGGCATGGGTCCGCGCAAGTTTGCCTTTCCGCGCCGCAATCGCGTGATCGCGGCCCTGTCGCAAGCCCTCTTTGTATCCGAGGCGGGTATGCCTTCCGGGACGTTTTCTACAGCCGAGGCTGCTATGGATTTGGGGCGCGAACTTCTTGCCGTGCCGGGGTCGATCCTGTCGCCCGAGTCGCGTGGCACGAATTACCTCATTGCGAACGGTGCCTGCTGCATCATCGACGAGGAATCTATTGAGATGGCTATCTCACGCATCTACGGAACCCTGCGCTACTCGCGCCCCGATGCTCCCGGCATTGCCGACCTGAATCCAACACAGCAGACCGTGATGCATGCGCTCATCGCCTCTCCGCTCAAGGTCGACGACATCGCGGCGCTCGTCTCACTCGATGCTGTCGGCGTACTCAAACTCTTGGGTTCGCTTGAACTCGAGGGCCTTATCGAGCGCATGATGGATGGAAGGTATGCGCCCTCCAAGTTTGCCCTTCACGCCCAGACGCCCTTCGGTCACAATGGAAAACGTGTCAATTAGAAAGGTGTTTGCAGATGCAGTTCGATCAGGTGACGGTTATCGGTGGCGGTCTGGCGGGTTCGGAATGCGCGATCCAGCTGGCAGACCGCGGGTTTGCCGTAAAGCTGTGCGAGATGCGCCCCCAGGTGAGCTCCCCGGCCCACCATACCGATCACCTGGCAGAGCTCGTCTGCTCCAATTCGTTTAAGTCGACCCGTCCAGATTCCGCTGCTGGCCTACTAAAAGCCGAGCTCGAGCGTATGGGTTCGGTGCTGCTCGATTGCGCCCATCGCGCGGCTGTTCCCGCCGGTGGCGCCCTGGCGGTCGACCGCGTCAAGTTTTCCGAGCTTGTCGAGGCCGAGGTTGCCGCCCGTCCCAATATCGAGATCATTCACGGCGAGGTCACGCAGATTCCCGAGGGTCACGTGGTCATTGCCGCGGGCCCCTTGTGCTCGCCGGCGCTGAGCGAAGAGGTCATGAAGCTCGTCGGCGGCGATGCCCTGGCATTCTTTGATGCGGCGGCGCCGATCGTCGATGCCTCCACGCTCGATATGGACGTTTTGTTCTCGCAGTCGCGCTACGAGGAGCAGGGGAGCGGCGACTATCTCAACGCCCCGCTCAACAAAGAGGAGTACGAGGCCTTTATCGAGGCGCTCACCACGGCCGACCGCGTGGTGCTCAAGGACTTTGAGGGCGGCGATCTGTTCCAGGCCTGCCAGCCTGCCGAGGAGGTTGCGCGCACCGGCAAGGACGCTATTCGCTTTGGCGCCATGAAGCCCGTCGGCCTCACCGACCCGCGTACCGGACGTCGCCCTTGGGCGGCGATTCAGCTGCGTGCCGAGAACAAGGAGAAGACCGCCTATAACCTGGTGGGCTTCCAGACCAATCTGACCTTTGGCGAGCAGAAGCGCGTCTTCCATATGGTGCCGGGCCTGGAGAACGCTGAGTTCTTCCGCTACGGTGTCATGCACCGCAATACCTTTGTCGACGCCCCGCACGTGCTCGATGGCACCTTTGCCGTGCCCGGTACCGGTGTGCGCCTGGCCGGTCAGATCACCGGCACCGAGGGGTACATGGAGGCCGTGGCGACGGGTCTGCTCGCCGCGCTCAACACCTATGCCGAGGCTATCGGTGCCGCGGGCGTCGAGCTGCCGCGCGTGGGCGCTCTGGGCGCGCTCGTGGGCTATGCGACCGATCCTGCCACCGTGGGCTATCAGCCTATGCATGTCAACTTTGGCCTGGTGCCGCCACTCGAGGATGGTAAGCGCCGCAGCAAACGCGACCGCTACCAGGCTTATGCGGATCGCGCCCTCGAGGCCCTTGATGCCTATCTGGCCACTCGCCCCGATCTGTTTGGAGGCGACCGGTCATAGCTTTTGACCTGTACGACACCGTCGACTCGTTTATCGCCTATATCGCACGTGTCGAGGGACTTTCTCCCAACACGGTGACGGCCTATGGCTCGAGGCTGGAGCGCTTCGCTGCCTGGTGCGAGCGCGAGGATATCGATGCCTTCTCTGCCGACGTGCGCACCATTCGTCGCTATCTTGCCGAGCTTTCGCGTGAGCAGGTGGCTCCCCGAACGCTTGCGGCGCACCTGTCGGCTATCCGATCTCTCTATCGCTGGATGGCTGCCGAGGGGATTGTCGAGGGCGATGCGGTCTCGGCGATCGCATCGCCCAAGCTGCCGCGTGACCTGCCGGGCGTCCTTACGACCCAGCAGGTCGAGGCGCTGCTCAAGACGCCTGATAACTCGACGCCCGCGGGACTGCGCGATGCGGCGATGCTCGAGCTGCTCTATGCCTCGGGTGCTCGTATCTCTGAGCTCGCAGCACTCAATGTGGAGTCTATCGCTTGGTCCGAACGCACGTTGCGCCTGTGGGGCAAGGGGAGCAAAGAACGTATCGTCCCTCTGTATCGTCGTGCGCTCGAGGCGACGCGTCTCTATATTGAGGAGGGGAGGCCGGAGTTGCTCGCTCAGGCAAAGCGCCGCGACCTCGCTACCGGGCCGCATCCGCTGCTTATATCGGCGCGCGGCAATCGCATGAGCGCAGCCATGCTCCGGCGGCGGTTCCATACGCTGGCGACGCTCGCCGGCATTCCGGCCGACATCGCCCCGCATGCGATGCGCCATACCTTTGCGACCGACTTGCTCGAGGGCGGTGCGGACCTGCGCTCGGTTCAAGAGCTGCTGGGTCATGCGAGCCTGTCCACGACGCAAATCTACACGCATCTCACGCCCGATCGGCTCAAACGTGCCGTGGCTCAAGCCCATCCCCGCGGCGAATAGTGGCTGGGACGTCCCGCGTCGCACTCAGGTGTGTGGTTTTGATTGCGGGTTGGCAGGAAGATGCATTCCTGCTATCATTCATCGGGTTGCTTCACGGCAACATGTTTTTATCACGCACGCGCGGCTACTTCATACCGTGGTGCCCGGGCTTTGGTAGCACATGTTCGGGTTGGTTTTGGAGGATGACCCCGCGCGGAGGCAAACCACAGGAGGTTTAACATGGCTACCAAGATTAATATCCGCACCCTGCTCGAGGCCGGCTGCCACTTCGGTCACCAGACCCGTCGCTGGAACCCCAAGATGAAGCCGTTCATCTTCGGTGAGCGCAACGGCATCTACATCCTCGACCTCAAGCAGACCATCCTCGACGCCGACCAGGCCTACACCTTCGTCAAGAACGTCGCCAAGGGCGGCAACGTGCTGTTCGTCGGCACCAAGAAGCAGGCTCAGGAGGCCGTCAAGAACGCTGCTGAGCGCGCCAACATGCCTTACATCAACCAGCGTTGGCTCGGCGGTATGCTGACCAACTTCGTCACCATCCGTTCCCGCATCAACCGCATGGAGGAGCTCGAGGCCATGGTCGAGGACGGCCGCATGGCTGTTCTGCCCAAGAAGGAGCAGGCTGTTCTCGGCAAGGAGCTCACCAAGCTCCAGACCAACCTCGGTGGCGCCCGCGACATGAAGGGTCTGCCCCAGGCTCTCTTCATCATCGACACCAAGCGCGAGGAGAACGCCATCAAGGAGGCTCAGCGCCTGAACATCCCCGTCGTCGCTCTGATCGACACCAACTCCGATCCCGACGAGGTCGAGTACGGCATCCCCTGCAACGATGACGCTATCTCCGCTGTCACCCTTATGTGCGAGCTCATGGCTGACGCCTGCCTCGCTGGCTCCGGCAAGGAGCAGGTCTCCGAGGCCGAGATGGCCGCTGAGCCCAAGGCCGAGTAAATCAGTCTTAGTTAATTCTTTTTCATCTCTTTGAAAGGAACCACAATGGCCCAGATTACCGCCGCTATGGTCAAGCAGCTCCGCGAGATGACCGACTCCCCGATGATGGAGTGCAAGAAGGCTCTCGTCGAGGCTGACGGCGACATGGACGCCGCTGTCGACGTTCTGCGTAAGAACGGCCTTGCCAAGGCTGCCAAGAAGGCTGGCCGTGAGACCAACGAGGGCGCTGTTGCCGCGTTCGTCTCCGAGGATGGCAAGACCGGCGCTCTGCTCGAGCTCTCCTGCGAGACCGACTTCGTTGGCTCCAACGCCAAGTTCACCGGCTTTGCTTCCAAGGTCGCTGAGGTTGTCGCTACCACCGAGCCTGCTGACGTCGACGCTCTGCTCGAGAAGCCGATGGGCGAGGAGACTGTTTCCTCCGAGCTCACCGAGATGATTCACATCATGGGCGAGAACATGAAGATCTCCCGCTTCGCTGCCCGCAAGGCTGAGAACGGCGCGCTCGCTTCTTACATCCACATGGGTGGTAAGATCGGCGTCCTCGTCGAGTTTGCTTTCGAGAAGGCCGAGACCGCTCAGGCTGAGTCCTTCAAGACCTTCGCTCACGACGTTGCCCTTCAGGTTGCCGCCGTCGCCCCGATTTGCGCTACCCGCGATCAGGTTCCGGCCGAGACCGTCGAGCACGAGAAGCAGATCTACATGGCTCAGGCTGCCGAGTCCGGCAAGCCCGAGGCCATTCAGGAGAAGATGGCTGTCGGCCGTCTGGAGAAGTTCTACAAGCAGTCCGTGCTCACCGAGCAGGAGTTCATCAAGGACAGCTCCCTCACCATCAAGAAGTACGCAGAGCAGGTCTCCAAGGAGCTCGGCGACACCATTACCGTCGTTGCCTTTGACCGTCTGGTTCGTGGCGAGTAAATAAGCTCTTGTAGCTGGTAATGAGCAGGCTGTGGGTTTTACTCACAGCCTGCTTTTTCATAGCTCTTCTTAGAGCCTTTGATAGAATGTTGAGAGTTCAATCTAAAGGAGGATCGCTTTGTCCGACATCCGATATAAACGCGTGCTTTTGAAGCTTTCTGGCGAAGCGCTGATGGGCGACGGCCAATATGGCATCGACCCCAAGGTTACCGACCATCTTGCCAAGCAGGTCAAGGAGCTGCTAGCCGTTGGCCATGAGGTCGGCGTCGTTGTCGGCGGCGGCAATATTTTCCGCGGCATGGCCGGTGCTGCCGGTGGCATGGAGCGTGCTCAGGCCGACTACATGGGCATGCTGGCAACCGTTATGAACGCGCTCGCCCTGCAGGATGCCTTCGAGCATAACGATGTTCCCTGCCGCGTGATGAGCGCTATCCAGATGAACGAGATCTGCGAGCCCTATATTCGCCGTCGCGCCATCAACCACCTTTCCAAGGGCAACGTCGTTATTTTTGCCGCCGGTTCGGGCAATCCGTACTTTACGACCGACACCGCCGCGGCTCTTCGTGCGTGCGAGATCGGCGCCGAGATTCTGATTAAAGCCACCAAGGTTGACGGCATCTACGATAAGGATCCCGTCAAGTGCGCCGATGCCGTCCGTTTTGACAAGATTACCTATCACGAGGTTCTCGTCCGCGGTCTGCAGGTTATGGATTCCACGGCTACGGCACTGTGCCAGGACAACCGTATGCCGATTTTGGTCCTCAACATCGATGGCGAGGACACCGTCAAGCGCGCGCTCGCGGGTGAGCCCGTCGGCACGCTCGTCTATCAGGAGGATTAAGCATGGCAGAGAACATCACCGCCCATATGGACAAGTCGCTCGAGTCCCTCAAGCATAACTTCTCCAAGGTTCGTACCGGCCGCGCCAATGCCAACATTCTGTCCGACATCACCGTCGATTATTACGGTGTTCCCACGCCGGTCACGCAGGTTGCCGCCGTCAAGACCCCCGAGGCCCACATGCTGCTCATCGAGCCGTGGGACAAGGCACTCATCAATGCTATCGTCAAGGCCATCGGCGCTTCCGATCTGGGTATTACCCCCAACTCCGATGGCACCGTCGTTCGTCTGCCGTTCCCGGCCCCCACTGAGGAGCGCCGTCGCGAGCTCGTCAAGGAGTGCCGCGAGTACGCCGAGCAGGCCAAGGTGTCTATCCGTAACATCCGTCGCGACTTCAACAACAAGCTCGAGCGCGATGAGGAGCTCACCGAGGACGATGTCCGTCGCGAGCAGGCCAAGGTCCAGAAGCACACCGATGAGTATGTCGCCAAGGTCGAGGAGCTTCTGAAGGAAAAAGAAGCCGAGGTCATGGAGATCTAAGGTGCAATACGACGAGCATAAACTGGTCGAGTACTTTGCCGACGCCCCTGCGGGCGTCGGTTTTTCCGACCTTGACCTCAATAACATTCCGCACCATATCTCGTGCATCATGGACGGCAACGGTCGTTGGGCCACGTCGCGCGGTCTTGCACGCACCGAGGGCCACAAGGCGGGTATCGTCTCCCTTCGCGAGATTATTACTGCCTGCGTGCG
Source organism: uncultured Collinsella sp. (assembly GCA_902464965.1). Classification (GTDB taxonomy): domain Bacteria; phylum Actinomycetota; class Coriobacteriia; order Coriobacteriales; family Coriobacteriaceae; genus Collinsella. The sequence continues at coordinate 15,812 of CABQLI010000031.1, read as the reverse complement.
TCTGGGCGTCGACGTGCTTTCTGCCTATGCGTTTTCGACCGAAAACTGGAATCGCCCGCAGCATGAGGTCAACGTCTTGATGCATCTGTTTGCCAAGACGTTTATCGACGAGCTGCCGCTTCTGAAGCGCGAAAACGTGCGCGTTGTCTTTTTGGGTGACATTTCCGCGCTGCCCAAGAAGACCCGCGACGTTTTTGAACGCGGTCTTGCCGAGTGACGCTGGCGCTTGCCGTCAACTACGGCGCGCGTGCCGAGATTACCCGCGCTGTCCGTCAGATTGCACTCGACGCTGCCGCCGGTAAGATCGATCCTGCCGCAATTGATGACGACATGGTGGCTTCCCACCTCTATACTGCCGGCCTTCCCGATCCTGAGCTTGTGATTCGCACCTCTGGTGAGCTGCGCCTTTCGAACTATCTGCTGTGGCAGGTGGCTTATTCCGAATTCTACGTCACCGATACCTATTGGCCCGACTTTGATCGTTGGGGCCTCGTCGACGCCATTTTGGCCTATCAGGGCCGTGACCGTAGGTTTGGTGGACTGAGCAAGACCGAGGAGGCTTAATCGTGTCCGATCGTCCCAAGGCATCTGCTCCCAAGACGCCTGCGCGCAAAGCTGCCGCTGCGGGAGCGCCTGCAGCGAAGAACGGCGCCGGTTCGTGGCTGGCGGGCTTTATCACCCGTGCCGCCGCCGGTATCGTCTACGCCGTTGTCTTTATCCTGTGCTTGGTTTTGGGTATCGTGCCCACGGCCATCTTTGTTTCTGTCATGAGCGGTCTGTGCTGCTATGAGTTTTTCCGTATGACAAGGCTCGATGGCAAGATGGCTAACGAGCGCATGGGTATCGCTGCCGCCGTACTCTTTCCGCTGTCGGCGTTGGGCGATTCGATGTTGCTGAATGCCCTGCTTTTTGCCCTGATGCTCGCTGTCGGCATTTGGTATGTCTGGTCGCCGCGTACCCGCATCTCTGATGTGGCCGTGACGCTCATGGGTCCCATCTACACTGGCTTTATGCTGTCGGCTATCGTGCTGCTGCGCGATGCCGTGCCCGGTTTTGCCGGCGCCCTGCTTTCGGTGGGCGTTTGCGCGTCCCTTTGGGTCTCCGATTCGTTTGCCTACATCGTGGGTAGCCGTATCGGCAAGCACAAGATGGTTCCCAAGATCTCTCCCAAAAAGAGCTGGGAGGGGTTTGTCGGCGGCATCCTGGGCTCGGTTTTGATTTGGCTCATCCTGTGGGCGACGCACTTCTACAAACTCAGCCTGCCCTATGCGCTGCTGTGCGGCGTGGTCGTGTCCATTTTGGGCGTTATCGGCGACCTTATCGAGTCGCGCATCAAGCGCGGTGTGGGCGTCAAGGATTCCGGTAACCTTATCCCGGGCCACGGCGGCATGCTCGATCGTAGCGATTCGCTTATCTTCGGCTGCATCACCGCGCAGCTGATGCTGATGATCGGAGGCGTGCTGTAATGTCATTCCAGACGACGTATGGCCCCGATGGACGCCTCCGTGTTGCCATCCTGGGTTGTACGGGCTCCATCGGCACCCAGGCGCTCGACGTGTGCCGCCAGCATGCCGATCGCCTGCAGGTGACGGCGCTGTCCGTTAACTCCAGTACCTCCGAGCTTGTTGCCGCTGCCCGCGAGTTCTCGGTTCCGGCGGTTGCCGTGGCCGATGTCGCTCGTGGCGATGACGCCGTGCTGCAGGAGCTGCCCGAGGGAACGAAGCTCGGCGTTGGCGCGCAGGCGGTTTGCGAGCTCGCGCGTCGCGACGATGTCGACTGCGTGCTCGTCGCTATTGTGGGTGCCGCCGGTCTGGAGGCGAGCCATGCGGCCTTGACCTCAAATAAGCGCCTTGCCCTTGCCAACAAGGAGTCCCTCGTCGTCGGTGGCGACTTGCTTATGCCGTTGGCGCAACCGGGCCAGCTTATTCCAGTCGACTCTGAGCACTCCGCCATCTACCAGTGCTATCTGGGGGAGAACCCACGCGAGGCTCATTGTATTTGGCTCACCTGCTCGGGCGGTCCGTTCTTTGGCCGCACACGCGACGAGCTCGATTGCGTGACGCGTGCCGATGCCCTCGCACATCCCACGTGGGCCATGGGTGCCAAGATCACCATCGACTCCGCCACCCTTATGAACAAGGGCCTGGAGCGTATTGAGGCCATGCATCTGTTCAACTGCGACCTCGATTTCATTAACGTGGTCGTGCAGCGTCAGTCCAAGATTCACTCTATGGTCGAGTTCGCCGACGGCTCCGTGATGGCGCATCTCGGTGCTTCCGACATGCGTATTCCCATTCAGTTCGCGTTCTCGTATCCCGAGCGTTGGGATACCCCGGCGCCTCGTATCGATTTCCGCGAGCTGGGGCAGCTCACGTTTGATGCTGCCGACATGGATACCTTCCGCTGTCTGGCACTGGCCGAGCGTGCCGGCAAGACGGGTGGCACCATGCCGTGCGTGCTCAATGCCGCCAACGAGGTCGCCGTTGATGCCTTCCTGCACGATGGCTGCAGCTTTACCGATATCGATCGCATTGTGGAATCCTGCATGGATGCCCACGATATTCAGGCTGTCGATTCGTTTGAGCAGCTTCGCGACATCGATGCGTGGGCGCGTGAAAAGGCTGCGCAGGTACTCGCCGCAACCCGTTCCTAACCCATAAGGATTGCTTTTTCGTTTTATGGATACTGTTCTGAGCGTTCTTTCATCGGTCTTTTGGGGCCTGCTGATGCTTTCCGTCCTCGTGTTTTTGCACGAGGGCGGCCACTTTTTGGCCGCGCGTGCCTGCGGCGTCCGTGTGACCGAGTTCTTTTTGGGCCTGCCGTGCCGCTTTGACATCCATTACACGTCGCGTCGCATTGGAACCAAGTTTGGCGTGACCCCGCTGCTGCTGGGTGGCTACGCTGCCATCTGCGGTATGGATCCGACCGATGTCTCGTGCGCCGATCGCGTGCTCGCGGCTATCTACCGTCATGGTCGCGTGACCGTGGCCGACCTTGCTGTCGAGCTCGAGCTTTCCGAGGAGGATGTGCTCGAGGCTTGTGCTCTGTTGCTGGGCTGGGGCTCCATCGCACCTTGGTATGAGGAAGGGGAGAAGCCCTCACCGAGCTACTATCCCACTAAGTATCAGACACTGCCTCGAGACGCTGCGGGTTACACCACCTTTGACGGCCGCCGGTTCGATCGAGAGCATGCGACTGCCGAGGGCGATGTGTGGGAGCTGCCGTGCGGCGAGGCCGAGTTCCTTGCACAGGAGCGTTCGCATACCTATCTTGGCCAGGGCTTTCTCAAGCGCGCCTTTATGCTGATCGCGGGCATTCTCGTCAATATCCTGACGGGCTTTTTGCTCCTTATGAGCATCTATTCCATTGCGGGTGTCACCGTGCCGATGGATACCAACGTGATCGGTCAGGTTGACGAGGGGTCTATTGCCGCCAAGGCGGGAATCGAGGGCGGCGACGCGATCCTTTCGGTTGACGGAGTATCGTGCTCTACCTGGATGGACGTTTACGATGCCATCGGCAAGGCTGCCGGTAAGGACGATATCGCCATCGAGTACGAGCGCGACGGCAAGCAGCATTCGACCACGGTTGCGCTCAAAGAGGACGAGCGCCTAGGTGTGTATGCCTCTACGCAGGTGGTCCGTTTAGACCCCATCACGTCGGCTCGCCTGTCTTTCTCCTATGTCGTGCAGACAGCGGATGGCGTTATGCGCCTACTCCAGCCGCAGCATACGATGGAGATTCTCGACCAGTCCTCGTCGATCGTGGGTATCAGCGTTATGTCCTCACAGGCTGCTGCTGCCGGCCCTGCCACGTTCCTTTCGTTTGCCGCCCTCATTTCGTTCTCGCTTGGCTTTATGAACCTGCTGCCCATCCCACCACTCGATGGCGGCAAGCTGGTCATCGAGATCATTCAAAAGATTGTGGGCCGCGAGCTTCCGCTCAAGGTCCAGACGATTGTGAGCTATGTGGGCATCGCGCTCTTTGCGCTGCTGTTTGTCTATATGCTTCGTTCCGACATCCTTCGTTTTATTCTGTAGGGGAGTGTTTGGATTGTCTTTATCCCATCCTTTGCCTCGCGAGTTGACGCGCCCCGTGCATGTGGGCGGTGTGCAGATCGGTGGCGGTGCGCCGGTGGTGGTCCAATCCATGACCTGCACCGATACCGCTGATGCCCAGGCAACGCTTGCGCAAGTGTGCGCGTTGGCGCAGGCTGGCTGCGATATCGTGCGTGTGAGCGTGCCCACCGAGGCCGCGCTTGAGGGTTTCCGCATCATCTGTGCCGAGTCTCCGGTGCCAATCGTTGCCGATATCCACTTTAACCACAAGCTGGCCATTGGTGCCGTTGAGGCCGGTGCCTCCAAGCTCCGCATCAATCCCGGCAATATCGGCGATTGGGCCAAGGTCGATGCCGTGATCGATGCTGCGGGCGCCGCTGGGTGCGCGATTCGCATTGGCGTGAACGCGGGCTCGCTTGAGCAGGATATCGCCGAGCGCGAAGACCTCACGCAGCCCGAAAAGCTCGTGATGTCGAGCGAGCGCTTCGTCAAGCACTTTGAGGACCGCGGCTTTACGAGCATTGTGCTTTCGGCCAAGGCCCATAGCGTGCAAACGACGCTCGATACCTATCGAGCCCTGTCGCGTGAGATTCCCCACGTTCCACTTCACCTGGGCGTGACGGAGGCTGGGACCAAGCTCCAAGGTACTATCAAGAGCTCTGTAGGCTTGGGTATCTTGCTTTCCGAAGGCATTGGCGACACCATGCGTGTGTCGCTCACGGCCGATCCGCTTGAGGAGCCGCCGGTCGCTTGGGGTATTCTGCAGTCGCTGGGCCTGCGTCGCCGTGGCCCCGAGATCGTCTCGTGCCCCACGTGCGCCCGCTGCCAGGTTAATCTCATTCCCATCGCCGAGGAGGTCACCGAGCGGCTTAAGAACTACTCCGCGCCGCTTTCGATCGCCGTGATGGGATGTGCCGTTAATGGCCCCGGCGAGGCTTCCGACGCCGACCTGGGCGTTGCTTGCGGACGTGGTCAGGCCTTGCTCTTTTCGCACGGCCAGATCATTGGTAAAGTAGCTGAGGATCAAATTGTCGACGCGCTCATGGCCGAGGTCGACAAGCTTATTGAGGAGAAATAAATGACCCGAGCAATGTATATGTCTAAGCTCTATGCGCCGACGCTTAAAGAGGATCCGGCGGACGCTGAGCTCGCCAGCCACCGCCTGCTGCTCCGTGCCGGCATGATCCGCAAGGAGGCCGCCGGTCTGTATTCCTACCTGCCGCTTGCTTGGCGCTCGATCCGCAAGATTGAGAACATCGTGCGCGACGAGATGGACGCTGCCGGCGCCCAGGAGCTTATGATGCCCATCATGGTCGACGCCGAGTTGTGGCGTGAGTCCGGCCGCATCGACGCCTATGGCAAGGAGCTTGTGCGCTTTGACGACCGTCATGGTCGCGAGTTCGTCCTGGGCCCCACGCACGAGGAGACCGTCACGGCCCTGGTGCGCAACGAGCTGCGCTCCTATAAGCAGCTGCCCGTCAACCTGTACCACATCCAGGACAAGTTCCGCGATGAGTTCCGTCCCCGCTTTGGCCTGATGCGCGGTCGCGAGTTCATCATGAAGGATGCCTACAGCTTTTCCGCCACGCAGGAGAGCCTGCAGGAAGAGTACGACAAGATGAAGCAGGCGTACGCCAATATCTGCGAGCGCTGCTACATCAAGGCCCTGCCCGTCGTCGCCGATTCCGGCGAGATCGGTGGCGACACCTCCGTCGAGTACATGGCGCTGGCCGAGGCCGGCGAGGCTTCGCTGGTCTACTGCGACGATTGTGGCTTTGCTGCCGATGATGAGGCGGCAAGCACCAAGGTCGTTGTGACCGAGGGTCCTGGCGACGGTACGCTCACCAAGGTCGAGACTCCGGGCATGGGCACCATCGAGGCCGTTGCAAAGTTCTTCGGCTTCCCCGAGAACGGCACGCGCAAGTCCTTGGCTCTCATCGATGCCGAGGGCAAGCCAGTCGTGGCCATTGTTCCGGGCGACCACGAGCTCAATGATTGCAAGGCCGAGCATGTCTTTGGCAAGGGCTATCGAATGATGACTGATGAGGAGCTCCAGACTTATGGTCTGCATAAGGGCTTTATCGGACCGGTTAACTTGCCCGAGGGCATCCGCCTGGTGTGTGACGAGAGCCTGCGTGAGTCTAAGCAGTGGGCCTGCGGCGCCAACGAGGTCGACTATCACTTTACCGGTGCCTGCCCCGAGCGCGACTTTACCGTCGATGAGTGGGCCGACCTGGTAACCGTTGTGGCCGGCGATCCCTGCCCGCACTGCGGCAAGCCGCTCTCCGCTGCTCGCGGCATCGAGGTCTCCCAGGTCTTCCAGCTGGGCACCAAGTATTCCGAGGCCATGGGTGCCACCTTTATGGACGAGGACGGCAAGGAGAAGCCGCTCATCATGGGCTGCTACGGCGTTGGTGTGTCCCGCTCGCTCGCTGCCGTCGTGGAGCAGCACAACGACGAGCACGGTATCGTCTGGCCGGTCTCCGTTGCCCCGTACGAGGTCGCGGTGATTCCGCTCGATCCCAAGAAGGAGGAGTGCGCTACCGTCTGCGAGCAGATCGTTGATGGCCTGTGCGCCGAGGGTATCGAGGTTGTCGTCGACGACCGCGACGAGCGTCCCGGCTTTAAGTTTGCCGACAACGACCTTATGGGCTTCCCGTATCAGGTCGTTCTGGGTAAGCGTGGCCTTAAGAATGGCACCGTTGAGCTCAAGGACCGTGCCACGGGTGAGCGCGAGGATGTGGCGATCGACGAGGTCGTCGCCAAGGTCGCCGAGCTTGTGAAGGCTGCCCGTCGCTAATCTACGCTTCTGCTATTAGATGTAATTGCAGGACTGCTCCGTATCTCTCTTAGGATGAGATGCGGGGCAGTCCTTTTTGTTGCGTGAATTAGCTCGACGGGTAAAGGAAAACCCCACAGCCCATTCGAGCTGCGGGGTTTTCCTTGTGCCTCCGATGCGAAATAAATCGCTCAGATATTACTGATAATCGACGACGTCGATCCAGTTCTTCAGGAACTCATCGTTCACGTTGCGCTTACGAGCGAGCTCGGAAGCGGCGACGATGCTCGTCCACTGACGCACGACCTGCATGGGCATGTCGGCGCGGTCGCAGTAGAGCTCCAGGTAGGCCTCAGCCTGATCCTTGCTGTTGAGGGCAAAGAGCAGGTAGGTGGTGGCAACGTCGGCAGCAGGGGAGCCCTGGGTGGCGTGTGCCCAGTCGCACACATAGAGCTGGCCGTCGTCGCCGACGATGACGTTGGAGGGGTTGAAGTCGCCGTGGCAGACCTTGAACTCCTTGGTCATGCCGTCCAGACGCTCCTGAAGGTTGTAGCGCGTGGTGGCATTGAGCTGATCAAGGCTGTCGATCATGCGGGCGTACTTGTCGCGCTGACGGTTGAGCAGCGGGGAGGTGTAGCCGTGGATCTCGATCTGGAGGTCGACGAACATCTCGAGGTACTCACCAAAGCGCTGGGGCTCGGCAGTCATCTTCTCGGCAAGGGTGGTGCCCGGAACCTTCTCGGTCACGAGCGCCCAGCCGTTGGCGTTCTCGAGCTGGGAAACCTCGAGAGCCTTGGGGCTGCGGATGCCGCACTCATTGATGCGGGCAAGATTCAAAGCCTCGTTGAACACGTCGGAGACAGGCTTGGTCTCGTTAAAGACCTTGACGATCTTGTCGCCCAGGTCGTAAACGACCTTGTTGCCACGGCGGACGAGCTCGGTCTTGGAATCGGGTAGCAGCATGGTTGCATCCTTTCAACGATGCGATAGAAGCGACGGCGGGGGTGTGTGAAACACCCGTGCACCCCCGCCGTTAAAAACCGTGCTAAAACTAGCAGACGGCGTAGTCCTGAGGCTCGCGGCCGTAGTAGGCGTCCAGGTAGAGCTCCTTGATCTCGCTCATGAGCGGGTAGCGCGGGTTGGCGCCGGTGCACTGGTCGTTGAATGCCTGCTCGGTCATCTCGTCGAGGGTGTCGAGGAAGTACTGCTCGTCAACACCGTAGTCGGCGATGGTCTTCTTGACGCCGATGAAGTCCTTGAGCTCCTCGAGCTTCGTGATGAAGTTCTCGAAGACCTCCTTGTCGTCCTTGCCCTCGATGCCGCAGTACTTGGCCATCTCGGCGTAGTTGTGCAGTGCGTTTGGGTAAGGATACTGGGAGAAGGTACCCATCTTGACGGGAGCCTCGGCGGCGTTGTAGCGCATGACGCGGGTCAGGATGACGGCGTTTGCGAGGCCGTGAGGCAGGTGATGGAAAGCGCCGAGCTTGTGGGCCATGGAGTGGTTGAGGCCCAGGAAGGCGTTGGCGAAGGCCATACCGGCCATGCAGGAGGCGTTGTGCATCTCCTCGCGGGCGTGCGGGTCCTTGGCGCCGTTCGTGAAGCTGGAGGGCAGGTTCTCGAAGACGAGCTTAGCAGCGCGCTCGGAGAGGCCCTTGGTGTAGTCGGAAGCCATGATGGAGACGTAGGACTCGATGGCGTGGGTCATGACGTCGATGCCGGAGGCAGCGGTCAGGCCGCGCGGGGCGGTCATGCAGTTGTCGGCGTCGACGATAGCCATGTTGGGGAGCAGCGCGTAGTCGGCGAGCGGCCACTTGATGCCGGTCTCCTTGTCGGTGATGATGGCGAACGGCGTGCACTCGGAGCCGGTACCCGAAGAGGTCGGGACGGCGACGAAGTAGGCCTTCTTGCCCATCTCGGGGAAGGTGAAGATACGCTTGCGGATGTCCATGAAGTCCATGGCCATGTCCTCAAACTTGCACTCGGGGTGCTCGTACATCATCCACATGATCTTGCCGGCGTCCATAGCGGAGCCACCGCCGACGGCGATGATGACGTCCGGCTCAAAGAGAGCCATCTGCTTGGCGCCGCGACGTGCGCACTGCAGCGACGGATCGGGCTCGACGTCGTAGAAGCAGTCGTGGGCGATGCCCATCTCGTCGAGCTTGGCCTCGATGGCGCGGGTGTTGCCATTCTTGAAGAGGAACTGGTCGGTGACGATGAAGGCGCGCTTCTTGCCCATGACGTTGCCAAGCTCGTCGAGGGCGACGGGCGTGGAACCCTTCTTGAAGTAGACCTTCTCGGGAGCGCGGAACCACAGCATGTTCTCACGGCGCACGGCCACAGTCTTAACGTTGATCAAGTGCTTCACCCCAACGTTCTCGGAGACGGAGTTGCCGCCCCAGGAGCCGCAGCCCAGGGTCAGAGACGGCTTCATGCCAAAGTTGTACAGGTCACCGATGCCACCGTGCGAGGACGGGGTGTTGATGACGATACGGCAGGCCTTCATGACGTGCTCGAACAGGCTGATCTTCTCGGCCTGGGCGGGGTGCACGTACAGAGAGGCGGTGTGGCCCGGGCCACCGGCGAGCACCAGGTGCTCGGCCTTGTCGACGGCCTCCTGGAAGTCCTTGGCGTGATACATGGCCAGGACCGGGGAGAGCTTCTCGTGGGAGAACTCCTCCTTGGCGGGGTCGGTGGAGGTGACCTCGGCGATCAGGATCTTGGTCTTGGCAGGAACCTCGATGCCGGCGAGCTCGGCGATCTTGGCGGCAGCCATGCCAGGGATGCGGTGATCGAGGGCACCGTTCTTGAACATGGCGGCACGCAGGGCCTCCATCTCGGCACCCTGCTTGACGAAGTAGCAGCCGCGCTTCTGGAACTCGGCCTTAACCTGGTCATAGATGGTGTCGATGACGGTCACGGACTGCTCGGAAGCGCAGATCATGCCGTTGTCGAAGGTCTTGGAGTGGATGATGGAGTTGACGGCGAGCAGCACGTCGGCGGTGTCGTCGATGACGACCGGGGTGTTACCGGCGCCAACGCCCAGGGCGGGCTTGCCCGAGGAGTAGGCGGCCTTGACCATGCCCGGGCCACCGGTGGCGAGGATGATGTCGACGTCGCGCATGACCATGTTGGTCAGCTCGATGGAGGGGACATCGACCCAGCCGATGATGCCCTCGGGGGCGCCGGCCTTGACGGCGGCGTCAAGCACGAGCTTGGCGGCGGCGATGGTGCACTTGGCGGCTGCCGGGTGCGGGGAGATGATGATGGCGTTGCGGGTCTTCAGGCTGATCAGCGTCTTGAAGATCGCGGTGGAGGTGGGGTTGGTCGTCGGGATGACGGCGCCCACGATGCCGATGGGCTCGGCGATCTTGGTGATGCCGTAGGCCTCGTCGCGCTCCAGGACACCACAGGTCTTGGTGTTCTTGTAAGCGTTGTAGATGTACTCTGCGGCGTAGTGGTTCTTGATGACCTTGTCCTCAAGAACGCCGCGGCCGGTCTCCTCGATAGCCATCTTCGCCAACGGGATACGAGCCTTGTTGGCGGCCATGGCGGCCTCATAGAAGATCTTGTCGACCTGCTCCTGCGTGTACGTAGCAAAAAGCGCCTGGGCCTCTCGCATCTGAGCGAGCTTAGCCTCAAGCGCCTCTACGTTGTCCACAATTGCGGGAGTAGTGTTTTCCGGTGACTTTTTCACCATTTGTGTCTCCTTGCGATCGGAGATTTACCCTACGCCTTGCATGATAGCAAGAAATTATTCGGCGAACGGTAAGATTCCTGTAAAAGGCACACTAAAACGCTTCAACCAAATGAAACGATTCAACTAAATCTATCTGTCCAATGCATTGACCCGCTCATTGGGGACAGACTTACATGAGTGCTTTCACTCATTTGGGACAGACATCGTTTTGCCATTTTGCCGTTCTGGACCTGTTTTTGCCTCTCATTGGATATAAATAGGTCACAGGCTCAGCATTTCGCGTTCCTTCTCTCCTTTTAGGTGTTGCCTGTTCAGTTTTGAAAGGAGAGATTATGCCTCGATGCGCCCGCGCCGTTTCGCTCACCGGCTATTACCACGTCTTTGACCGTGGCAACTCCAAACAGATTATTTTTGAAGATGACTCTGACCGATATCGTTTCTTATCGGACATCACGGACAGGTTTGCACGCCATAAAGTGGCGGTGTTGGCTTGGTGCCTTATGGACAATCACTTCCATTTGATGATTGATGATCCATTTGACAATCTTTCAAAGGCAATGCAGTGCGCGTTGACAGCATATGCTAAGTATTTCAACGGGAAAACGGGGAGAACGGGGCATCTGTTTGATAATCGCTATTCGCGGGTCGCGGTTGAGTCGGACGTGCAGGCGGTGCGGCTGCTCGACTATATTCATCTCAATCCCGTGAAGGGTGCGCTTGACTCGCTCGAGGCGTACCGCTGGTCAAGCTATAAGGCGTATCAGCTGGGCTATGATCCCTTTGACATCTGTGATGCGGCCCCTATGCTCGACATTGTCGGTGGCTCCCGTTGCTATTGCGAGCATCTCGAGGAAGTTGCCGGGCGCATCTGGTCAATGGAGGTTCTTCCACGCCGGCGGATCCCCGATGAGGAGGCCCTTTCCGTTGCGCGCGAAGTTCTGCCGAGCATAGATCCTGCACTGCTCAAGGCCCTGCCACGCCCCGAACGCGATGCCTGCCTGCTGAGGCTCAGGCGGGCACATCTCACGGTTAAGCAAATTGCTCGTATCACCGGTATCGGCGCCACGAGCGTGACCAAGGCAACTGCAGGCTGGAAGGATGCAGCGTGAGGCAGGGGCCGGAGCCAGTCGGTGTGCCGCTTGCGTGCGCCATGTCTGTCCCCAATGCGTGAAAACACTCATGTAAGTCTGTCCCCAATGAGTGCAATGAGTGCAAAAAGGCGCCCTCCGTAGGGGAGGGCGCCTTTGGTAAGTTCTATGTGAACGCGAGGTCTTTGACCCGGAGAGTCCGAGGTACTTGTTGGTAAGACCTTATTTAAGAGCGCGCAACCTTGCCGGACTTGAGGCAGGTGGAGCAAACGTTCATCTTGCGACGGTGACCATCGACGACAACGTACACGCGCTGGATGTTGGGGCGGAACTTACGGTTGGTGACGCGGTGAGAGTGGCTGATGGAGCGACCGGCAACGGGGTGCTTACCGCAAACTTCGCAAACTTTGGACATAACTGACCCTCCTTGGGCGACAAACGAACATGTCGCGTTAACAAACAAGCCTGAACTATAGCACAGAAGCAGCTCCCTGTGCGCAATCTACACAGAGATATTCCTCTTTTGGCGATAGTGCCCACGCTACGGCCCTGGACGTAGATCCGATTTGCGTGCAGCAGAGGGGATTATGCCAGCTCGTGCGCGCGTTTTCAAGCTCGTCCCACAAATATATATAGGTTTATGGAGCATTGGGCTCCGTTTACGGATTGCTCTGTATTTATGCTCGCAATTAAGCTCGAGGTTGGCTACACTATCCCTTGACCATTAAAGGGGTACGAGATACCCACATGGAATTACATTGCTGCCAAAGAGCAGCCCTTCCTGTGGGTGTCTGGTCCGCTTTGAGCGGTCGGGCATCTATTTTTTTGACTGTGTCAGCAGTCAAGACATGTGAGGAAGGAGATCGATGGGCACGACTTCCCCCAAGGCGGTCATCATGGACGAGACCGCCGTCAATCGAGCGATGACCCGCATCGCGCACGAGATTCTCGAGCGCAACGAGGGCTGTGAAGACCTCGCTCTGGTCGGCATCGTCACGCGCGGCGACCTTCTGGCAAAGAAGCTCGCCGAGGAGATCAAGGAGATCGAGGGCGTCGACGTTCCGCTCGGCAGCCTGGACATCAGCTTCTACCGCGATGACTATGCGACCAATTTCGCTCCCGCGATCCACGCTACCAACATTCCCTTCAGCGTCGACGGCAAGCGCGTCGTGCTGGTGGACGACATCCTCTATACGGGTCGAACCATCCGCGCCGCTCTCGACGCCGTCATGGACCTGGGCCGTCCGAGCCGCATTGAGCTGGCAGTCCTCGTTGACCGCGGCCACCGCGAGCTCCCCATCTCGCCGGACTTTGTCGGCAAGAACGTTCCCTCGTCGCATGAGGAGAACGTGCACCTATATATGAAGGAAGTCGACGGCCACACCGCCGTCGAGATTAACGACGTCGCGCCGGGTTCCCACGTGGGCTCCGCGCCGCTGGGAGGTGAGTAGTACCGTGGCGTTCAACCATAAGCACCTGATCGACATTACCGAGTACTCCGAAGAGGACATCAAGCTCATCCTCGAGACCGCCAAGGCGTTCTCCGAGGTCAACGAGCGTGCGATCAAGAAGGTCCCCACGCTCAAGGGCAAGACCATCGTCAACATGTTCAACGAGCCCTCGACGCGCACCCGTAGCTCCTTCGAGCTCGCCGAGAAGCGTCTTTCGGCCGACAGCCTTAACTTTGGTGGCTCCTCGACCTCCACGGTCAAGGGCGAGAGCCTCGTCGACACCGTTGAGACCCTCAACGCTTATAAGATCGACTGCATTGTCGTGCGCGACAAGCACGCCGGCGCTCCCTACATCGTCACGCAGAACTCGCCCGCAAGCGTCATCTGCGCCGGTGACGGCAAGCACAACCATCCCACGCAGGCCCTGCTCGACCTGTACACCATCTGGGAGCACAAGGGTGACTTCCACGGTCTGAAGGTCGCCGTCGTCGGCGATATCGCCCACTCCCGCGTTTGCGGCTCGCTGATCCCCGCCCTTAAGATCATGGGCTGCGAGACCTACGCCGTCGCCCCCGGCACGCTGCTGCCGCCGGCGCCCGAGGTCCTGGGCTGCGACCACGTGACGAGCGACCTCGATTCCGTCCTGCCCGAGCTGGACGTCGTCTACATGCTGCGCGTGCAGCAGGAGCGTCTCGAGGGTGCCCCGTTCCCGACCATTCGCGAGTACCACAAGCTCTTCGGCCTGACCAAGGACCGCGAGAAGCTCATGAAGCCCGACGCGATCATCTGCCACCCGGGCCCCATCAACCGCGGCGTCGAGTTCGACTCCTATATGGCCGACCACCCGCAACGCTCCGTCATCCTGGAGCAGGTCTACGCCGGTATCTGCGTGCGTATGGCTATCCTGTATCTGCTGCTTGGAGGTGCCGATAATGGCCTTGCTTCTTAAGAATGCCCACGTCGTCGACCCGTCCGTCGAGCTTGACGGTGTCGTTGACGTTCTGATTGACGGCGACAAGATCGCCGAGGTCGGCGAGAATCTCGCCGTCGAGGGAGCCGAGGTCCGCGACCTTTCCGGCAAGTACCTCGTCCCCGGCCTGGTGGATATGCACGTTCACCTTCGCGAGCCCGGCTACGAGGTCAAAGAGGACATCGAGAGCGGTACCCGCGCAGCTGCCAAGGGCGGCTTTACCGGCGTGTGCGCCATGCCCAACACCGATCCCGTAACCGATAACGGCACTGTCGTGGAGTTCGTCAAGTCCCGCGCTGCCGAGGTCGGCCACTGCCGCGTCTATCCGTCGGGCGCCATGACCCGCGGTCTTAAGGGCGAGGCCATGTCCGAGATGGGCGATATGGTCGCCCACGGCGCCGTCGCCTTCACCGATGACGGTCGCGGCGTGCAGGGCGCGGGCATGCTCCGTCGCTGCATGGACTACGGCAAGATGTTCGGCAAGGTCTTCATGAGCCACTGCCAGGACGAGGACCTGGTCGGCCACGGCCAGATCAACGAGGGCAAGGTCTCGACCCGTCTGGCCCTCGAGGGTTGGCCGGCTGCCGGCGAGGAGCTCCAGATCGCCCGCGACATCGAGATCGCCAAGCTGACCGGTGCCAAGCTGCACATCCAGCACATCTCCACCGCCCATGGTCTGGAGATCGTGCGTGCCGGTAAGGCCGCTGGCGTTCAGGTTACCTGCGAGGCTACCCCGCACCACATGTTCCTGACTGAGAACGACCTGGACGAGACCTACAACACCTCGCTCAAGGTCAATCCGCCGCTGCGTACCGAGGAAGATGCCGAGGCCATCCGTCAGGGCGTCATCGACGGCACCGTCGACGCTATCGTCACCGATCACGCTCCCCACACCCCGTGGGAGAAGGCCCGCGAGTTCGAGCTTGCGCCCTTTGGCATGATCGGTCTCGAGACCTCGCTGTCGCTCGTGCTCACCGAGCTGGTCAACACGGGCAAGATGAGCGTGGGCCGCATGGTCGAGCTCATGGCCATCAAGCCGCGTGAGATTCTGGGCCTCGACCAGGTTCAGGTCAAGGCGGGCTCCGTTGCCGACCTGACCGTGTTCGATCCCGCTGCCACCTGGACGGTCGGCGAGGACGGATACGAGTCGCGTGCCGAGAACTCCGGTTTTGCCGGTCGCACGCTCACCGGTCGTGCCACCGATGTGTTTGTCGGCGGCAAGCAGACGCTCGCCGACGGCTGCATCTGCTAGCATAGCCTTATCGCTTTTGTGCGCGGTGCCCTTGCGGTGCCGCGCTTTCTGTTCGTTTTGACCATGCAACCGCATGGGGGATTGGAGCGTCTATGCCCACACCTTCCACTGCACGCATGCACGACTTCGAGGTCGTCTCGAACCAGGAGATCGCCGACGGCATCTTCTCGCTCGTCATCTCGGCCCCCAAGCTTGCAAGTGCGCTCAAGCCCGGTCAGTTTGTGAACATTGCCGTGCCCGGCGATGCGTCCTCGCTGCTTCGCGTGCCCCTGAGCTTCTATCGCGCCGACGCCCAGGCCGGTACCGTCGAGCTGTGGTACGCCGTCGTGGGCGACGACACCCGTCGTCTGTCGCAGATGGCCCCCGGCTCCAAGTCCAACCTGTTGGGCCCTGGCGGCCGCGGCTGGCTTGTTCCCGAGGGCACCAGGAAGGCGCTGCTCGTGGCGGGCGGCATCGGCGTTCCGCCCGTGCTCTGCCTTGCCGGCAAGCTTGTCGAGCAGGGCGTGGATGTCGA
>CABQLI010000030.1 GCA_902464965.1 uncultured Collinsella sp. | reverse complement strand
GGCCCGTTCTGGGCGCGCCTCAATCGTAGCCCGAGACGGTCCCGGGCTGACAATTTCGACTGTAATGGACGTTCCTTTTGTGCCGGCAGAAAGGGACTGTCCCCAACTGCCGGGCGGAACCGTTTAGCGGCGCCGCTGCCGACTGGGCAGGCTGAGCTGGTATCCTTATGCGGTATTGCCTCGATTCGTTAGGATTGCACGTGAGAGCTTCCGCTGTCCTTCGTTCAGTTATATATCGCGCCCTGGCTGTCGCGCTTACCGCACTCGCCATACTGAGCACCATCATGCCCGCCCCCGTCTTTGCCACCGACTCCGATCAGCAGGTCAAGACAGTCCGCGTCGGTTGGCTCGTCAACAACGAAGGCTTCCAGGAGGGCACGCCGGGCGAGCGCCTTTCGGGCTGGGGTTATGACTACCTGCAGACGCTGTCGTACTACACGCCGGGCTGGCAATACGAATACGTCTCCGGCACCTTCACCGAGCTTATGGACATGCTCGAGGCGGGCGAGATCGACCTCATGCCCAACATCTCCTACTCCGAGGAACGCGCCCAAAAGCTGCTCTTTTCCTCGAACCCCGAGGGCGCCGAGCGCTACTACATCTACGCCAAGCCCGATCGCGACGACCTGGCCAAGGGTGACCCCCAAGCGCTCCAAGGCCTTACCATCGGCTACAACCCCGGCGCTATGCAAACCTTCGTCGGCCAGCAGTGGCTCGCCAACGAAGGCATCACCTGTACCTATAAAGAAATCAGCACCGGCGGCGCCCTCTTTGAGGCGCTTGCAGACGGCGAGGTCGACGCCGTCATCATGAACGACACCATCTCGTCGCCCGATGCGTCGCCCATGTTCTACGTTGGCTCGAGTGACTACTATTTTGCCGTCCCCAAAAGCCGCCCCGACCTGATGAACGACATCAATGCCGCCATGACGGCAATCGCCCGCGTCAACCCACGCTATAACGACGAGGTCAAGGCGAATTACTCGGCCCAAAACAGCGGCTCATCATCGCTCACCGGCCCCGAGCGCTCCTGGCTCAAAGCAAACGACAACACCATCACGATCGGCTATCTTAAAAACAAACTCCCCTACTGCACGCAAAATGACGACGGCGAAATGGAAGGATCGCTCGCCTCGCTTGCAACGACGTTGCACGACAAGTTTGGCATTACGGTTGCAACAGTAGCGTTCTCGAACAACGAGCAAATGATCAAATCCCTTTCCAAAGGGACCATCGATGTCGCCCTGCCGTTGTTTCGCGACTACTGGCTTGCCGAGCAGGCAGGGGTCATCCTGTCAAACCCGATGGGAACGGTTTCCCTAACCGCCATTCACAGCAGCAGCAACCTGAACAGTGACCTTAAGAACATCGCTTGCACAGCAGACGCGATCGTCAACCGTCTTGAGCTCGAAAACCTATTCCCCGACGCAAAGGTAACCGAGTATCCGAATGGCAACGAGGCACTCGAAGCCCTCAATAAGGGGGAGGCGAGTTGCATCATTGTCCCCAGCACGCGCCTGAAAACCATCCGCGACACCTACGACATCGAGGATTTCCAAACACAGGAGCTCACCGACACGGCACAGCTATCGTGTTTGATTTCGCGCGGCAAACCCGTGCTGTTGGGAATCATTAATAGGGGCATCGTCAATGCTGGCGAATCGCTCTCTGCAAGCAGTTATTCCCCCACATCGTACTCGGCGCAAGAATCGAATGCGTTCCGACTTCTCTACCGCAACCGCATCGTCATTGCGGCAGTCGTCATCTGCATTTTGCTCACCGGCATCGTCATCCTTGTCTGGTCGCTTCAACGTGCGCAGAAAGAACGGCAGAAAGCCGACGCTGCCAACGCCGCTAAGACGGCATTCCTCACGCGCATGAGCCACGACATCCGTACGCCGCTCAACGGCATCCTGGGCCTTATCGAGATTGAGGAATTGAAGGAAGGCGATATCAAGGTCGCCCGCGAGAGCCGTGCCAAGGCGCGCGTTGCCGCCAATCACCTGCTCTCGCTGATCAACGACATCCTCGAGATGGGCAAAATCGAAGACCGCAAGCTAACACTGGAGCATGCGCCTTTTAACCTCAAAGAGCTCTGTGACAATACGCTGGTTCTGTGCAAGCTCCGCGCGTCCAGTAACGGCATCACCATGCAGGACAATAGTCTGCCGTACGCCACGGGGCCATACATGATCGGCAGTCCCACCCATATCCGACAGATCATGATCAACCTGTTAGACAACAGCATTAAGTACAACAAGCACGGCGGCTCCGTCACCTTTAGTTCAAAGACCAAGCCACTCGATAACGGGCGCGCGCTCTTTTGCTTTAGCGTTTCGGATACCGGCATTGGCATGACTCCCAAGTTTTTAAAGCATATCTATGAGCCGTTTGCCCAGGAAGGTGACGATGCGCGCAGCAAGTTCCAGGGAACCGGCATGGGCATGCCAATCGTCAAGTCACTTATTGAACTGATGGGCGGCACGATTGAGATTTCGAGTGAGGTTGGCGTGGGGAGTACGTTCAACGTCCAGATTCCGCTCGATATCGACAAGAACCCTCAGGCAGGAGAACGTGCGGACGGCCAGGCAAACAGCTGCTCGCTTGCCGGCATGAACGTCCTTTTGGCAGAAGACAACGAGCTCAATGCCGAGATTGCCCAGGCTCTGCTCGAAAGCGAGGGCATCGTCGTGACTCGTGCCGCCGACGGCAACGAAACGGTCGATCTATACGTTGGCCGTCCCGCGGGTAGCTTCGATGCAATTCTAATGGACATCATGATGCCGGGCATGGACGGCTATGAGGCAACCCGCGCGATTCGTCTGAGCGAGAAGGCCGATGCAGCCGATATCCCCATCATTGCGCTCACCGCCAACGCCTTTGCCGAGGATGCCCAGGCGGCACACGATGCCGGCATGAACGCTCACCTGCCCAAGCCGCTCGACTTTAACAAGCTCAAAAACATGCTCGCCCGCATCAAGAAAAACGGAACTGTTTCGCTATAATAGTTTGTGCTCAACCACCATACACAGCAGAAAGGAAGCCAACGATGTTTAGGCCCTTACGTCGAAAGAAACGCGCCATCACCGACGAGGAAGCGCGCGAACTGCTCGCTACCTGCAAGCGCGGCGTCTTTGCCGTCAACGGCGACGATGGCTACCCGTACGCCATTCCCGTCAACTACTTCTTCGACACCGAGCACGACAAGATTTATTTCCATGGTGCCAAAGCCGGCCACAAGGTCGACGCACTCAAGCGCGATGACAAGGTCTGTTTTACCGTTTACGGCAACGAGTGGTACCAGGACGGCGACTGGGCTCCCTACGTTATGAGCACCGTCGTCTTTGGCCGTTGTCGCCTGGCGAATGACACTCCCGCGTTTATCGAGGACAAAGTCCGCCAGCTCGCGCTTAAGTACTACCCTTCCGCCGAGGAAGTCGAGGAGGAGATCGCCAAGGACATCAAGGGCGTCCAACTCTACGAGATTACGATTGAGCATCTCTGCGGTAAGCAGATTCAGGAAAAGTAAGCTCCAAAAGCAGGTCTCATCAATAGCAATATGGCCCGGTTCCAACCCACCTTGGAACCGAGCCATATGCTTATGAAGCGTCGGCGGCAATGTGCGCTAGCGCCTCGACGAGCTCCTGCGAGCTCACGGGTTTACTCAGGTGCGCATCCATGCCCGCCTCACGCGAAAGCCTGCGGTCGTCGGCAAAGGCGTTGGCGCTCACGGCGATAATCGGCGTGGTCGCGGCATCCTCGCGATCGAGCGCTCGAATCTGACGCGTGGCCTCAAGGCCATCGATGCCCGGCATCATGATGTCCATCAACACCACGTCGTACTCGTGCGGTGCGCTCGCGGCAAACGCCTCAACGGCAGACTCGCCATCCTTAGCATGCGTCACAACGGCACCGGCACGGCTGAGTGTAAACTGCGCGATCTCGGCATTCAGATCGTTATCCTCTACGAGCAAAACGCGCAAGCCCTGGAGCGCATCGCCATCGCCCGCATCCGCGCGAACTGCCTGAGGAATCTCGGAGCGTTTGCATTTCTCGAACGGCAGACGGATGGTAAACGTCGTCCCCTGCCCCAAGACGCTCGTAAAGCTCATGGTTCCGCCCATAAGCTCGACCAACTGTTTTGCAATAGGCGCGCCCAGGCCAGTTCCCGATGAAGCGCCTTCCACCTGTTGCTCCTCGCGGCAAAACGGCTCGTAGAGGTGCTGTTGGAACTCCTCGCTCATGCCAATACCGTTATCGGCGATCGTGTATTCATAGACAGGGACGCCATCCGCTGGCTCCACCTCGCGGCACACCAGGCGGACATAGCCGCCCTGGCGGTTGTACTTGACGGCATTGCCGGCAATATTGAGCAACAAGCGCTTGAGGTGCGTCACGCTCACCCGCGCATAGGGATGATTAAGCGTCTGCTGGTCGCAGATAATTGTCACCAGACGCTCCTCGGCCTGGCGCTCCAGAATATCGCGCACTTCACAGTTGAGGGCCACCAAATTTATGGGCACGAGGTTCAGGTCGACCTGTCCGCTCTCCAGGCGACTCATATCGAGTGCCTCGTTGGCAAGGTCGAGCAGCAGTCCCGATGCCGTCCAGATCTTTGAGCGGCACTCGGTCTGCTTTTGCAAATCGTCCGCATTGGCATCGCCGACCTCGACCATGCCGCGAATGCCGTTGATGGGCGTGCGCAGATCGTGGCTCATGCGACGCAGAAACTCTGTCTTTGCCGAGTTGGCAGACGAGGCCTCACGCGCCGCCTTTGCCAGCTTGTCGCCATAGTCGCGCTCCTGCTGCAGCAAGTCCGTCAAACGTCGGCGATCAGCGCGGCGACGCACCGTCACAACAACGGCTATAACACCGCTGTAGAGCGCCAGCACGCCGGCAGCAACAGCCGCGACGACCTCAAAGTAGCGCCGCGCCGAGGCATAGGTGTACACATAGAATTTGTGCGCTTTTCCAAATGTGCCCAAATACCACTCGCCGTCGGCGTTAACCAATCTGACCTTACCAGCCAGGCATCGATCCTTAATACCGTCGACAATGAAGACGTCCGTCGCAGGCAGATCGAATACGCCCAATACGGTGGGTTCAACGGCATTGGTCGCAACGACCTTGCCGTCGCTTTCGATCACGATATTGCCGCTATCGATGGTTTCATAGCCATCAAGCAAGCTCTGCAGTTTGAGTGTATTGCCTGCAACCGCCTTCGCGCTCTGATGCCTTACCGCGATAACGATGCCCTCGCCATCCTGCCGAGTCACGCAGCCAATGTCTGCGACCGAATCATCCGCAAGCGTGATGCGGGCGGTATAGGACTTAAGCGGATGAGTTGCCACCTCCAGCACGGGTGATTCTTTGAGATACGTAGCGAGCGACTCGTAGCCTACATCGCCCGTCGAGGACTCGGACACCAAATTGCCCGATGCGTCCGTCACGATCAGCGCGCTCACGTTGAACTGGTCGGCATATTGCTCCAGCATGGCGCTATCCACCGAACCGTCGCGCTCCATATCGCGGGCAGTCTCTCCGGCGATCTCCATAACGCGAATCAGGTTTTTGGTCGTATAGGCGCTGTTGAATGCATCGTAGGAAAGGCTCTGCGTCGCCACGTAATCGACAACGTCGGCAAAGCGCTGCTCGGCTTGGGCCGTCATGTAGCCGTAGCTCATCATGCCGGCAGCAACCGAGAGCACTATCCCCAGCAGAGCGACAAGAAGCCATGCCCCTGCCGAACGATTATCCCGCTCCCGAGCGGCGTGGTCGGGCGCATCGATCATGACAGGCCCTCCACATTCAAAAATGGTGAAGGGTCATCAAAGTACTTTGACACCAGGCGTTCCATGGTGCCATCGGCAAGCATTTCTTGGTAGGCATGAGTGAGCTTGACGTCGATGCCGCGCGTATCGTTGATATCGAAAGCGGTGCCCAAACCGACCTCTAGCAACGGCTCATCCAAAATGCGATACGTTACGCCATAGTCTTTTTCGTAGGTGAGCAGCAAGGACTCATGCGCGGCGATGGCGTCGACCAGGCCCTCGACGAGCGCCGGGTTCAGGCATGAACGGTCCGAAAAGCAGTAGAGTTCCTTGATCTGCGGAACGTTTTCATTTGTGCGATTGAGCAAAATGCCCTCGGGCTTGGTGGTGGACTGAACCGCCACGATCTTATCCTCAAGATCGGCAAGCGTGTAGATATCGCTCTGGGGATCGACCGCGACCACCTGGCGACTCGCAAGGTACGGGCCAGCCCAACGATACTCGTTTTCGCGACCCGTCATGCTAAAGCTGCCCATGACGCAATCGAGCTCGCCGTTCGCCAGCAGCTCTTTCTTCTTTTCCCAATCGATCAGCTGGTATTGTGGCTTGTAACCAATGCGGGCCAAAGCCACGGTTAATATCTCGACGTCCAGGCCAACGATATCGCCGTACTCGTCGGCATACACAAACGGTGGATAGAGGTCGCTGCCGACGTTGAGCGTCTTAAGATTGTCGTCCTTGACCTGCGAGGCTTCCAGACCTTTTGATGCAGACGTCGAGGCTTCGTCATTCGACCCAGAGCAGCCAGCTATCGCTACGACAAAAGCACTCACCACTGCAAGCGCAACGAACAACGATATGGCAACCGAGCGACGGGGTCTTTTCATCGAGCTCCAGACGATCCTGTTTACAGACTGAAATGCTAAAAATAATAGCAAATGAAACCACTCGAGCGCCCAATGGTTACAGACGCATTACCATGCGGGGCCTTCTAGCCGACTTGGCAGAAGGCCCCGCATGCAGCGCACACTTACCGTGCATTAAAAACGTAGCGGTCTAGGCGGTCGCACGCCTCCCTTACGCGCGAAAGCGGCAGCGCCAGATTCACGCGAATGTGGCAGGGTCCGTGGAACGGACGGCCATCCTGGTAGCCAACGCCCACGCGCGCCCCCTCGTCGAGCAACCACTGAATATCGCGGCCATGCTCGCGGCACCACTCGGTGCAGTCCAGAAACACCATGTAGGTGCCCTGCGGACGTGAATAAGACACGCCCTTCCAGTGTTTTTCTGCATACGTGCAGAAGTACTCGATATTGCCAGCAAGCACCTGGTTGAGCTCGTCCACCCACTCGTAGCCCTGCGGCTGGTAGGCACCGATAAGCGCATGCATGGAGAGGACGTTCATCTCGTTGTAGTGAGTCTTGTTGGACACGGCGCACACGCGGTCGCGCAGCGTCTCGTTGTAGATAATATGGTAGCTGCCGACCAGGCCCGCCAGGTTGAACGTCTTGCTCGGTGCGTAGAGGGCAACCGTGCGCATGCGGGCGTCCTCGCTTACCGACTGCGTCGGGATATGTTTGTGCCCCGGCAGGATGATATCGGACCAAATCTCGTCCGAGATCACCACGCAATCGTGCTGGCGATAGATGTCCATGGCGCGCTCGATCTCGTCACGCCCCCACACGCGGCCGCAGGGATTGTGCGGCGAGCAGAACACCGCGGCATGGATGTGGTTTTGGGCGAGTTTGCGCTCCATGTCCTCAAAGTCCATGCGCCACACGCCCTGGTCGTCGAGCTTAAGCGGGCTGTGGACAATACGATAACCCGCGGCTTCGATAGACTTGGTAAAACCAATGTAGGTGGGACTGTGGACCAGCACCGCATCGCCCGGCTGAACATACGCGCGCAGCGTCGACACGACACCGCCCAGCACGCCATTTTCGTAGCCGATATGTTCAGGGCGCAGACCCTCAACTCCATTGCGGCGACTCTGCCATTCGATGATGCGGTCGAAGTACTCGGGACGCGGATTGAAGTAGCCAAACATGGGGTGCTGAGCGCGCTTGATGATGTACTCCTGCACCGTGGGCACCGTGGCGAAGTTCATGTCGGCCACCCACATGGGAATGCGGTCGAAGCCCTCGTCGGGTGCGTTCGGAGCCATACCGGGGATCTCGCCCCAAGAGTCAACGGCGATGGCATCCATGCCGTGGCGGTCGATAAGCGAGCTAAAGTCGTATTTCATGCTGAGCTCCCGTGCAAAGTTGATTGTTTTGGTAGGCGTTATTGTCCGCCAGCGTGGGCGGTTTTGGCATGGGGTTTGGCGCTTAATTTGACGGGTTCAGACGAATGGTAGGTTAGCCCCGCGCGTCGTTGACGGCGACTACGGTTAGCTGGGTTTCGTCGACCGTAAACGATATGTCGAGCCCGGCGAAGGCCAGATGATAGGCGCGGTTTGGCTCGTGCTTGCTGCCTGCGCGGCGCGGATCTTGGCGAAGGACCTCGACCAGGCCGGGGAGCTTTGCAGGCGGGACCATATCCTGCAGCGCCTGCGGGAACTCGACGTCGAGCTCTTGCCACGGCGCGTCTTCAATCCAGCCGCCCGTCGCATCCGGGTGACAGTCGGCAAATGGAATGTAGGGCTTAATGTCGTAGATAGGCGTGCCGTCGCGCAGATCGGCCCCCAGCACATGGATGATGGGGCCATCGTCGGTGAGCTCAACGCGATCGAGCTTGACGCAGGTAAGACCGATGGGATTAGGGCGAAACGGACTGCGCGTGGCAAACACGCCCACACGCTCGGCTCCGCCCAGACGCGGCGGGCGCACGGTCTTCGACCATTTTGCGCTGGTGCCGGACCTGTCCTGCGACTTGGCATCGGCAGCTATGTCCTTAGCCGTGCCGCCGGGCGTTCCGTTTTCGAAGCGCCACAACAGCCATAGGTGAGAGAAGGAGTCCAGGCCCTCAACCGCTGCATTGGAGGCAAATTCCGGCTCAAAGACAATGCGTCCCTGCAGATGAGGCGCCAAAAAGCTGTTGCGCGGGATGCCGAACTTCTGCGGCAGGTCGGTATGTATGTGTGCAATAGGTTCCATGCCGGTCATTGTACGGCATGGAGGCGTGGGGCGTTGCGTGCAATTCTTCGCCGCGGTCCCCCGCCGTGCAACCAACGGTTGCTTGGAAGGGCGTCTGCCGCCGCGTATGCTTAAGCCATCAACCAGCAGAAAGGAGCCGCTATGGCCTTTGCAGAAAAGCTCATTGCCATCCGTCGCGCCCATCACCTTACCCAAGAGCAGCTCGCCGCCAAACTCTTTGTCACGCGCCAAGCCGTCAGCCGTTGGGAGCGCGACGAGGTCACCCCGGGCATCGACATGATGAAGCTCATTGCCGCCGTAACCGGCGAGCCACTGTCCCACCTGCTCGAAATGCCCGAGCATTATTGCCAGAGCTGCGGCATGATACTCACGCCCGACGACTGCGGCACCGATGCCACAGGCGCCACGACCGACCATTACTGCAAGTGGTGCTACGACCACGGCAAGTACACCTACGCCACCACCATGGAGGCGATGATCGAGGACTGTGCCCCGCGCCTGGCGCAAAACACCGGCATGTCGCTCGACGAAGCCGTCTCGCTCATGGGCGCCGTCCTGCCGCAACTGGAACGCTGGCGCGCCGTGCAAGAAAACGAGGAGCGCTACGGTGCCGAGGCGCGGGCGCGCTATGGCGATGAGGCTATCGATGCAGCAAACGAAGCGCTGCTGGACATGGACCCCGAGACATGGAACGACATGAAGGAACTTGAACGCGCTATTCTGGGCCAGCTCTCGATTGCCATAGGCATTGGCGATCCAGAGAGCAACGAGGCTCGTAAGCTTGTCGCGATGCATCGTCGATGGATTGGCCTTAATTGGGGACACGAGCCCCAGAACGAAGCGTATCTGGGCCTCGCCCACGGCTATCTTGCCGACCAGCGCTTTGTTGACTACTACGACAAGCCCTGCGGCACCGGAGCCACGGCGTTTCTGGTCCAGGCCATCGAGTCGTCGTTGACGCGCGCATAGACCGCGGCTGCTTTGGGTATTTCAATCGAAACCTCAACCGATTGGAGACCCATGGCTACTAATCATGAGCTCACGCTGTACGTTATGACCGGCTGCCCGTATTGCATAAAAGTCAAACGATTCCTTGCCGATAACGGTGTGACCATCCCCGAGCGCAATATCTCGACCGATACCGAAGCCGAGCAGACACTCATCGCCGTCGGCGGAAAACGCCAGGTTCCCTGCCTGTTCATCGACGGCAAACCACTCTACGAATCGAGCGACATCATCGCATGGCTGCAGGAGAATCTGCTCTAGTACGCACGCTCTGTCCGTCCAGGGCCCCAGCCCATACGACCCAAACATGTACACCAGCATCCAAAGTCGACATTTTTCGACATCTTTGGATGCTGGCGTACAGCTTTTGGGTAGTCATGGACGCTCTTAGCCGGCTAATTGTTTGAGGCGACCTTTGGATTATGGCTGTTTGACGCCTCTGGAAAGGTTTCCGAGAGGGCTGTGGTCAAAAAAGGGCAAATATGAGTACTGCTACCTGTTTAGTAGCAGCGATTTTGATCACTTCAGGAACTATTCAACGTTCCATACGTCCGTAGACGACGCTATTTCTCCTCATATGTTCAATAAAAGTAGCTCCTAATGGGAACAAGTCTCATCAGGAGCTACTATTTATAGCAAAATAAATGCAACTATAATGGCAACAGTACTCATATTTGCCCTTTTTTGACCACGACCCTCCAGAATAGCCGCTGAGGACGACACTAAATGACAAAATCCGACACTTGGACGTTCTTATATGACTAGCCATTGAAGGACACCTAACGACTACTCCCATTCGCGACACACTGTGTCGCGAATTAAGCTGGTCCCATTATCGAAGACCAGTGAGAGCTCCTGCTCAGAATCTCGATAGCTTAATAAAGCGCTCCCCTCCGGAAGTTCAATGAGCATCCAAATTCCAGGCTGAAAAGCAAAGGAGTATCGAAACCGTCAATGCTCATTTCCTATCGAACACGCGGGTCAAAACAAGCTAATTAGCCTGATAAACTGTTTGTATTTTTGTCTACAAAACTGTATACAAAAAGAGTATCCGTTGACCTCTGCTCGACATTATGCCGATCGATAGGAGGCGCTATGGACGCTAAGCAGCTCGAAAAGATGATGGGGTTTGCTCCCGGAGAGTTGGAGAAAGCCGCGGAGGCATACGAAAAAGATGAGTGGCCGAAGGGTCGCACCATCAAGCTGGGAAGGCCGTCGATCTCCGATGAGCCAAGCGTTGTTTTATCGGCACGTGTGGGTGAGTCTGTTCTTGATGCGTTTGACGCAAAAGCAAAGCGCCATGGGCAAACACGCACGGAGCGACTCAGGGAGCTCATCACGCTCGATGCGATGATTGCCTAGTCACCCTCCGAACCCAAACATGTACGCCAGCATCCAAAGTCGACATTTTTCGACATCTTTGGATGCTGACGTACAGTTTTTGCGGGTAGTCATCGGGGACGTTCTTAAATGACTAGTCGCTAAAGAACGTCCCCGATGACTAGCTAGCCGTGGAAGCGGGCTATGGGTGCGAGTGGCTGCTCGCGAAAGACGCGCTCGACGGCGGCACGGTATTCGTCGACCTTTTTAGTCTTACGTACGAGCTTGTGAACGGTAGTGGGGTCGGCGAAAGCGCACTTGGCGTAGAACCACCACTCCTTCATGCGAAAGACTGCATTGCCGCCAATCTCTTCTGCATAGGCAGCAAACAGCGTGTCATGGAAACGCTGCAGCTCGGCTGTCGTGGCAGCAGGGCCGCCGTTGACCATACGGGCCAGAGCGGGGTTCGCGAGCAGGCCGCGCCCCAGCATCACATGGCGCGTGCCGGGATAGGCCTCCACCAGCGCATCCATGTCCTCGAGATCAAAAATATCGCCGTTGTATGCCACCGGAAACGGCGCACGTTCCAGCGTCTCGCCATAAAACTCTTTGCGCGGCGAGCCCGCATAACGGTCCTTCTGCACGCGCGGATGCACGATCAGCTCTGCCAGCGGCATGCGGCAATATAGATCGAGTACGCGCTCGTATTCGTCGTCGCTCTCCAACCCCAACCTGGTCTTGACCGATACCGGCAGCGGAGAGCGCTCACACACGTCACTCAAGAACACCTCAAGTTCGTCGAGATTACGCAAGAAACCCGAGCCCTTGCCCTTGGCGACAACCGTCCCCGAGGGGCAACCCAAGTTGAGATTGACCTCGCGATAGCCCATGTCGGCGAGCACCTGTGCCGCCCACACAAACTCGTCCGCGTTCTTGGACATCAGCTGAGGCACCACGTTGAGCCCCTGGTTATTGGCAGGATCGATCTCCTTAAACGCCTTGCCGCCAAAGCGGTTTCCCGCCCGCGGCGGCGGCAAAAACGGCGTGTAATAACAATCGAGCGCGCCAAAGCACTCCGCATGCACGCGACGGAACACATGCCCGGTAATCCCCTCCATGGGGGCCAGCGAAAGAATCATCTACTCTTCTCTCATATCAACGAACGCGACAAAGGAACCGCCCTTTTGTCACATTATTCGGAGCGCAGGGCTTCGACGGGGTCCTTCTTGGATGCGCTGCGGGCAGGCAGCAGGCCGGCAACGACCGTCAACAGCACCGAAATCGCGATGAGCACCAGCGCATCCCGCACGGGCAAGCTCATCAGATTGGGTACCTGTTTGGCAGCAAGCGCCCAGGTATTAACCGGAAAACTCACGAGCACCACGACGATAATGGCAAAGACGCCGGCGATGAGGCCTTCGATAAAGGTCTCGGCATTGAATACGTTGGCCACGTTGCGCTTCGACGCGCCGATCGCGCGCAGGATGCCAATCTCCTTTTTGCGCTCCAGCACGCTGATGTATGTGATGATGCCGATCATGATGGAGCTCACGACCAGGCTGATACTCACGAATGCGATGAGCACCAAGCTGATGGTGTTCACGATGTCGGTCACCGAACCCATGATGATGCCCATGTAGTCTGTGTATGAAATTGCCCGATCATCGTGACCGGCGGCTTTGACCTGCTTGTTGTACGCATCGATGTGATCGAGCACGCGCTCCTTGGCCTCAAAGTCGCGCGGGAAAATCTTGACCGAGATGGGGTCTGCCTCATCCGCATAGCCCAGTGTGGCCAGATTGTTATCATAGGTGAGCTTCGACGCCTTGGCATAGCTCATCATGAGCGAACTCAGGTCCTCGGCGTCCATGTTGAAATGGATGGCGCGGGCAAAGGCGCTCGCATCCACACGCATAGCGCTCGCTAGGTTGGCAAAACTCGAAGACATCTGCGTCGCCATCTGGTCCATAAGCCCTGCCGCGCCCGCCTTGAGCTGGGATGATACCGTCGACGCTATCTGCTCGCTGATTGCCTTCATCACCTGATCCATAGCCTGCTGCAGATACGGAGCCAGCTGCTTTTGCACATAGTCGCTCATCGCCTGCTGCAGACGCTCGGCCAGGGCATCGCCGCCGAGTGCTTTGAGCTGGGCCAGGATTTGCTGGGCTGCCGTATCACTCTCAAGATACGTCGAGAATGCGGCAGAGAGCTTTGACGCGTCCTTAAGATCTTCGGGCGACAGCGCCTTAAACTGATCAGACTGCAAAAAGCCCTCAAACAGCTGGTTGGCTAGTGTTCCCACCTGCTGCATTTGCTCGGGCGTGAGTTCCAGACCGTCAAAGATACCCGAGAAATCTGGGGTTGGCGCTTTTGCCATGATGTCGTTGAAGTCGATGTCCTTGCCAACGCCCGAAAGGTCAATGTCCAGCCCAGACAGATCGATGCCAGAAAGGTCCATACCGCCGGCTGCACCCGAGAGCGCAGATGTATCGAACGAAAATGCACTCTTCAGCGCCGCCTCGTCCACACTGAACATGCTGCCCAGATCCACGCCTTGCTTGGCCTCGCCTTGCAGCTCGTCGAAGGTTTTGCCCGTAAAGACATCCGTCTCGGGGTGGTCGAGTTGCTCCTGCACAATCTGCGAATCGGCGGCGCGCTCCATAAGCTGGCGAGTCAGCGCGTGCGTATAGGCAATGCCCGGAGACAACGCACTCGCATTGGCCGTCTCGTTAGGTCGCACCACGCCCACAATGTGCACGTCAATACCGTCGGCAACCTTGGCAGCCATAAAGTCGGCGTCGTCAGACATGTCGGTCCACATGCCGGTCTCTTCGTTTTTGCGATAGGCATCGGCCGGCGACAGCACCTTAAACGTCGTGGACAGCGCATCGTCGTAGGTAAAGTCGGTGCCGGTCTCGGGCGTTTCGACCCCACCGTCAGCCGTCATAGCGCTGTTAACCAGATTGTTAAGCTCATTGATATCCAGCGCACCGATGCTGTAGAGCGTATAGTCGCCCACCGTACCGCGGCTCGAAAGCACCATCACGGCTTCATTGGCAGACGTGGGCCAATGACCGGCGACGACATCGTACTGGCTGTCGAGCAGGCTCTGGTCGTCAATCATCTCGTTAAAGACCGAGGTTCCCATGGATTCCATGCTCACCGTTGCCGCCGAGCTCGCGCCGCCGCTCATGGCCTCGGTCATAGCATTGGGAACAAGCCGGACGGGCTTCTCGTCGCCCTTGCCGGCACGATAGACAACCGGCGATACACCGTAGCCGTACTGAATGGCGTTGACTTCTTTATCGATGCCGTCGCCACCGGCATCGAGCCATGCCTTAAAGCTCGTCATGTCGTTGGACTTAACGCTCGCAAACATATCCTTTACGGCCGTGACCACAGGAATCCTATCGGTTCCCTTAGCCTTGCCGCCGACGCTGTCGTCGGACGAGTCCACGCTTTCAGACGAGCCATCATCCGCGGCCCCCTGCCCGCCCATCATGGACGACAGGTCGTAATCCTGCTTGGAAATGGTGAGCGGGTAGCTCGAGAGCGTATCCTCCTCGACCTTTTTGATGTAGCCGTTTACGCCGTTGGACAGCGCTAGGATCGCCGCAATGCCGATAATGCCAATCGAGCCCGCAAAGGCAGTCATGGCCGTGCGGCCCTTCTTGGTCATGAGGTTTCGAGCAGAAAGCCCCAGCGCCGTCACAAAGCTCATCGAGGTTTTGCGCGTAGGCTTGGCTTCGCGGCGCGCGGCCTTGGCAGCATCGAAGGGATCGGAATCGTCGGT
This sequence comes from uncultured Collinsella sp., assembly GCA_902464965.1. Lineage (GTDB taxonomy): Bacteria > Actinomycetota > Coriobacteriia > Coriobacteriales > Coriobacteriaceae > Collinsella. The sequence continues at coordinate 7,216 of CABQLI010000030.1, read as the reverse complement.
GATCTTGCCGTCCGCCAGATTGACGATGCGCGTGGCATATTGGTACGCCAGCTCGGGATTGTGCGTGACCATAATAACCAGGCGGTCGCGCGCCACATCCTTGAGCAAGTCCATGACCTGCACGGACGTTGTGGAATCCAAGGCGCCGGTCGGCTCGTCGGCCAGCACAATCTCGGGATCGTTGATCAGGGCACGGGCGATGGCCACGCGCTGCATCTGTCCGCCCGATAGCTGGCTCGGGCGCTTGTTCATGTGCTCGCCCAGGCCGACTTTCTCCAACGCCTCGCGCGCACGCTGGCGGCGCTCGGCATGCCCCACGCCCGTGAGCGTAAGCGCCAGCTCCACGTTTTCCAAAATGGTCTGATGCGGAATGAGGTTATAGCTCTGGAACACAAAGCCAATGCGGTTATTGCGATAGGCATCCCAATCGCGATCGTGAAAGTCCTTGGTCGATATGCCGTCGATCAGCAAGTCACCAGAATCGAAATGATCGAGCCCACCGATAACGTTGAGCATCGTAGTTTTGCCCGAGCCCGAGGGACCCAGAATGGCCACGAACTCGTTATCGCGAAAAGACAGGCTTACGTTGTCGAGCGCCACCTGCGTAAACGACTGCGTAACGTACCTTTTGCAAATACCTTTGAGCTCCAACATGGACGGCAACCTCTCCCACGCGGGCGCACTTGCCCGCTCTCCCCCGCCGTTCGTATTCGACGCGTTTGTCCTACTCTATCCCCATTTGTTGCCGGAGCCAGTGAGGAATGTAACGAACCGCGCCAAAAAACGAACGGGATGGCGCCCAAAAGAAGAGGCCCCAAGTGGGGCCTCTATATGGTGGAGCTTATCTTGAAAAGCAGCGGACTACTTCGCACAGCGGCGCACGATCTTCGCCATGCTTTACGCGTTTTTTACTGCTCGCTATTCGCAATCGCCTGGTCGATAAGCTTGTCGAGTGCTGCGCGCTGCTCGGCGGAGCTAATGGCTCCCACGATTGGATCCCCTACGATGTTGCCGTTCTGATCGATGACATACGTTGTCGGGAACGAGAACAAATTTGATGTGAACTTACCGGCCTCGCTATCCGACTTGAACCAGATGTTCTTATATGTCACGCCCTTCTTGCTCAGCACGTCCTTGGCATCTGCAATCTCGCCCTTGTTGCCATCGAGCGTAAAGGAATTGACACCCACGACCTGGCCGCCCTTCTCGGCAAGCTCCTGATTCAGTTTCTCAAGGTCGCCCAGCTCGCCCACGCACGGCTTGCAAGTGGTGAACCAGAAGTTCATGACGGTGACCTTGTTCTTAGAGAACAGCTCGTCGCTGTTCACGTCGTTGCCATCCAGGTCTTTGCCCGTAAAGCTGGGGAACTTCGTCGCCTCGCTCGAAGCATTGGCACCAGCCGTCATGCCAGCGGTCGAAGCGTCGACGCTCTCGCCTGCGCTCGGCGTGCTTCCACAGCCGGGGAACTCCTTCTCCAAGCTCTCGAGCTTGTCCTCGATCTCCTTGATCTGCTGTGCACCGGCCTTGAGCGTCTTAAGCTCATCCGCCGTAAACTCATCCTTAGCGCCGTCGATGGTCTTGAGCAGGAAATCGCCGTAATTGCTGCCATCCTCAATCATTGCCGAGTCTTTATTTGCCGCGTTGAATACCTTTTCCCACAGCGCGTTATCACTCGAAAAGATCTCGTTCTCCTTCTGCATGAGCTTCGCATACAGCTCGGCGGCCTCGTCGGCATTGGCCGGCTTCTGCGCAGTGAGTTCTGCGATCTTAGGATCGGAGCTCGCAGATTCGCTCGCATTGCCACCGGGCGCCGAACATGCCACAAGGCACAAGGCCAATACCGGCACCATAAACAGGGCCGCAATCTTAGAAAGCTTCATAGTCATTCCTCCGTTTTGTCGAAGCTTGTTTACTTTTTATCGGCAGTCAAGGGAAGCTTTTCCGCCGACACATCCAGGCCATAGCGATAGCTGATGGCATCGACGGGGCAGGCCCCAATGCACTTTCCGCACCGGATACATTCGGCATGATTGGGCGCGCGGACCACATCAACGTCCATCTGACAAACCCTTGAACACTTGCCGCACGAGATGCATTTGCACGCGTCGACCTGAATCCCCAACAAGGACACCTTATTCATGAGCGCATAGAATGCGCCGAGCGGGCAAATCCATTTGCAGAAGGGGCGATAGAACAAAACGCTCAGCACTACCACGGCAATGAGAACGGCAAGTTTCCAAGTAAAGAGCTGTCCCAACGCAGATCGAATGCCGGCATTGGCAATGGCCAGAGGAATGGCGCCCTCGAGCACGCCCTGCGGACAGATGTATTTGCAAAAGAACGGATCTCCCATCCCCAGATCGTTGACCACCAGCACAGGCAGCACTACCACAGCAAACAGCAGCACGACGTACTTGATGTACGTGAGCGGCTTGAGCTTTTTCGTGGAGAACTTTTTGCCAGGAATCTTGTGAAGCAGCTCCTGCAGCCAGCCAAACGGGCACAGAAAGCCGCATACAAAGCGTCCCAGCAGCACGCCGAGCAAAATGAGCGTACCGGTAACATAGTAAGAAAAGTTGAACTTGGATGAACCTACTACCGACTGGAACGACCCGATGGGGCACGCACCCGATGCCGCGGGGCACGAATAGCAGTTAAGCCCGGGTACGCAGACTGTTTTTCCCGCGCCCTGATAGATGCCGCCTTTGGCAAAGTTTGGCAGGTGAATGTTGGTAATAAGTGTTGCCGCCGCTTGAATGAATCCGCGAAATCGAGCCAAAACATGCGACGCAGTGTTTTCTCTTTTATCCAATTCCGATACACTCCAAGCACAGCCTAATCGCTTTGGCCAGCACGGCATCTGCCTCGCCACGCATAACGCCAAAGCACACCATGGCCACACCGACGATCAGCAACGCAACCTGCATTACAGGTTTTATCGCTTTGAACAACTTGACCACTCCTTTCGTCACGCGACCTATTGGACCATATCGACTATAAAATCCGTGTTAAGCGCGATTTGAAATGTGCAAGGAGACTGTTATGCGTATTTTGATCGTCGAGGACGAGCGGGCGCTGTGCGACGCAATCGCGCGCAGCTTGCGGAACTTGGCGTACAGTGTCGACTGCTGTCACGACGGACAGGAGGCGCTCGACCTACTGGACGTTGAGGCCTTCGACCTCGTGGTACTCGACCTCAACCTTCCCCGCATCGACGGCATGACCGTACTCAGGGAACTTAGGAAAACTGACTGCGAGACTAAGGTACTGATTCTGTCCGCACGTGGCGAAGTATCAGATAAAGTCGCCGGACTCGATGCCGGCGCCAACGATTACCTCACCAAGCCGTTTCATCTGGACGAGCTTGCGGCAAGGATTCGCAGCCTTACCCTAAGACGCTTTACACAAAGCGACGTAGTTTTAACCTGCGGAAAGCTCAGCTTTGACACCAAGGCGCGCATCGCTTCCGTGGACAGCGAGGCTTTATCTCTTACGCGCAAGGAAACGGGAATCTTGGAATACCTGATGCTTAATCAGGGGCGTCCGGTAAGTCAAGAGGAGCTTATCGAGCACGTTTGGGATAGCAGCGTAAACAGCTTTAGCAACGCAACCCGCGTTCATATCTCGTCACTCCGCAAAAAGCTACGCAGCGCTTTGGGATACGACCCGATTCGCAATCGGATTGGAGAGGGCTACGTTATGGAGGATAGCGAATGAAAAGGCTTTCGCTGCAATGGCGCATAACGATTATGACGGCACTGCTCACGTGTGCGGCGTGCGTGCTGACGAACTGCCTGGTCGGCTATACGGGCATGCGCTACATGGATGCCATCGGCAGTAACATCTCGGCCTTTAACGCAACCGGCGAAGATTCGCCCCAGGCGTTCGACCCGACGAAAGCGGTCCCCGATGACAGGGTCACGATCGTCGTAAACGACGCACAGGAGTCTTTTGGCACGACAACCTGGTACATCACGGCTGGAGTCACACTCCTTGGCGGCGTGCTGGCATACTTTGTGAGCGGCCGTGCACTCAAACCGCTACGGGATTTCGCCGCCCAGGTAGAGCGCGTGCAGCCTGACAACCTAAGCGAAATCAGACTCAGTGAAGATGTGCCCACCGAGCTACAACGATGCAGCGCCTCTTTCAACGACATGATCGCCCGTCTTGGCGAAGGATTCTCTGCACAGCGTCAGTTTACCGGCAACGCCGCACACGAGCTGCGCACCCCGCTCGCCCTTATGCAAGCACAGATTGAACTATTCATCTCCGAGCACTCCGGTTTGCAACCCGAAACAGCCGAGCTGCTCGGCCTGCTGCAAGAACAAACCGAGCGCATGTCTCGAATGACCAAGGTATTGCTTGAGATGAGTGAGCTCCGCAGCGTTCCTTGCGAGGACGATGTTGAACTCGGCCCCTTGTCCGAAGAGGTCCTCACTGACCTTGCGCCACTTGCCGAAAATAGGAGCATAGCCCTCAACTGTGCTGGAGACGCTTTAGTAATCGGGAGCGACACGCTCCTCTATCGGTTGCTGTTCAACCTGGCCGAAAACGCCATCCGTTACAGTCGCTCCGGCTCGACTGTCAATGTCTCCATCAGCGACAGCGACAGCCACGTGCTCCTGCGAGTCAAAGATGAGGGCTCGGGAATACCCAAGCAGTACCGAGAGAGCATCTTCCAGCCGTTCTTTCGTCTAGACAAATCCCGCAGCAGGGCATACGGCGGCGCAGGACTCGGGCTAGCGCTTGTTTGGGAAATTGCAGCGCTTCACGGTGGCACGGTAGAGGTCGAAACAAGTTCCGAGAACGGGACTACCATGCTCGTAAGCCTCTCAAAGGGGGCCACCACGTGATCCGACTGTCCAGGGGTCCCACTCGGCATTGTGAAACGCGTCCCAAAACTTGGACATGAGAAATGGGAGGCAGTTCGCATCTATGCCGAGGACGAAGTCCTGGCGGGGATTCAGGATGCGCAGAGGAAGCTTACGGCAGAAAACCCCGACAGAGTCGTGACCGTCGGCGGCAATTGTATGGTGTCGCTTGCCCTCTTCGATTACCTGCACGGGAAATACGAGAACGTTGGAATCGTCTGGATCTATGCGCATCCGGATGTATCCACGCTGAATGATGACTACCCCAACGCTCACGCCATGGTACTTGGCAGCCTTTTGGGAGAAAGTCATCCCGGTCTTCGGCGGCGAATAACGCGAATGTCCGCAGGCAGACTCCAATCTGTGCGCGGAGAAGCTGGGCGACGCAAACAAGATTCCTCGACCCGAGCATGGAGATGAATCCGTCTATCAGTCTCATCGCATACTCAGAGGAGGATGCCAGATATAGATCCCATTGGGTAAAGTCGCCGTTCATAAAGGGAATCACTGCATTGCGCTCGGCGACTCTCAAGGCACTCAGGCTTTGTTCTATTTTCTCAGCTTCTTGTTTGAACTGTTCGCTATCCAAAATGCCCCCAAATGCCGGCTTCTCAACAAATCAGAAAAAGCATTGGCTATACTGATGCGGACAGTTCCGGGAGGGGTGCAAGAGACGGAAGGGCCGTAATGGGTGAGAAGGGCGAGCGGCCGGAGCGGGTGTTCCCCGGCAGGACAGACCCGTGGTTCATAGCGGCCATGGTGATTGTGGCGGGCGGTTTATCCGCGGCGTGTATCGCGTGTTTCCTGAGCTCGAGTCCCGCGCTCCTATGGGGCTGGCTCGCGCTGCTGCCCATCCCGGCCCTCGTGGCCCTGGCTGCCCTTCCCGTCCGCAGCAATCGCCTCGAGCTCTACGGCGACCGCCTCGTCGTCGTGTACGCTGGGACGCGTTCGGTGATACCCTACGCCCACGTGCGGGGCGTCCGGCGCACCAGGACGCTCTGGGCGGGGACGGCCAACTCGCTCGACCGCGTCTACATCGAGGCGCCCTACGACGGCGACGCCATCGTCTCGGTCAGAGACAACGACGCCCTCGTGGCGGAGCTGGGGCGCAGGTGCGGCCTTGGGCCCGGCGCCTGACGCCCCGAAAGGAAGAGAGGATGGACGTCCCGCACTGGCCCTACTGGAGGAAGTATTCCCTCGGCGGCACACAGGTCTGGTACGCGGACTGGGGCGACTACCCCTTCGACACTGGTCTACATGAGCCCAGTTGAGTTCAGGAACGCAGGGCTGTCCCTGTAAAAAATGTTTAAGCAACCGTTGCAAATCCATTCTCCCGCGCAGAGAGCCCCGGGTAGGCCGAGCTCGCGTCGGGCATGTAGCCCATACGCCTCCGGGCGGCGGCAAGCCCGCGCCCGCCGCGCTCGCCGAACAGCTCAACCGAGCCCGAGCTGGGGCTGGCGGTGCCAGTGACGATACAGATGAGCGTTGACTTCCCGGCGCCGTTTTCGCCGATGAGCCCGTAGACGCGCCCCGCCTCGAGGGCGAGGTCGATGGGGCCGAGGACGGTCCTCCCGCGGTACGCCTTCGTGACCCCGTGAAGGCGGAGGGGCATGGCTGTCGTCATTGCGTTCCTTTCTCCTCGGATGGATTTTGGGTATGCGTCATGGGCCCCCGCGCGGGACGGGGAGCGAATCGACGCAGGCTCGAGGCCGGTTGGGTTGGGGTTGAGGTCCGGGTTCCACAGGCTTGCACAGCCCGACGGACGGGGCGTCCGGGCACGCTATGCTTAGGGAGCGGTGGGCGCCTCCGGGGCAGCAGGGGACTCGGACGCGGTGATGCCGGAGGTGTCGACCTCGCCGATTCCGGCGAGCTGCTCGATGAGGGGGAGGCCCGTCGGGTCGTCCACCTCGACGCCGCCGAGCACGATGGTGCTGTCGCGCGTGTCGATTTGGGTTGTGAACACGGCCGGGTCGAAACCCGAAGCGATAAAGCCAATGCCCGCGAGGACAACACCCGCGGCAACGAGCCCGCCCGCCACGGCGAGGTAAATCTTCTTCGCGCTGGTCATGGTACTCACTCCTTTCTACGCCGCGAGATGCGCGGCAGCGCCGCCCTTCTCGCCCTTACCCTTCCAGAAGGGCGAGGCGGCCTTCCTCGCCCAGAGCGCCGAGAGGCGCGCAATTTGTTTTGAGGCGGCCCAAGCGCCAGCACCAACGAAGAGCGCCACGCCGACGAGGCCGAGCCCCACGCCCGCCGAGGCGAGGGCGTACGGGAAGTGGCCGATGGTGACGCCGCTTACGGCAAGCAGGAGCGTGGTTACGTCGGCTAGGTTATCCTTTTTACCG
>CABQLI010000029.1 GCA_902464965.1 uncultured Collinsella sp. | reverse complement strand
GAGCCGAGCAACGGCCTGCTTGGCCAGACGCGCCGCGGTGAAGCTGAGTCGGTTGCCGTGTATACGCGCTCCGGTCAGCTGGTCGGCGATGACTCCCGCCATGCCACGACGTATAACCCGCCTTCGCGCTCGCAGGACAGTGTTGCGAGCGGTTATCGTCCTGGTGCCTATGACACGCCGTCGAGCTACGTCGAGAATACCCGCGCCCGTGCCGCCGCTGCACCCGCGCCTGCACCGAGCGATGCCTCGGCCTATGCGAGCAATATCATCAACGCCACGCCGCAGCTGCCGGCCTATGTCCTGCGCCCCGAGAGCTATGACGACGTGGAGACCGTGGTGCGCCGCGTTCGCACCAAGCAGCCTGTCGCACTGATTTTTGTGGGCGTACGCACCGAAGTTGCCAAGCGCGTCTTGGACTTCTCTTACGGCTTTGCCTGCGGTCTGGGTGCCACGGTCAAGGAGGTGGGCGACCGCGTGTTCATGGTGCTGCCCGCCGGTTGCGAGGTCAAAGATTCCGATCTCAAGAAGCTTCGTGCCGACGGCTACCTTAAGTAAAGACAAGACGAGGAGATTCCCATCAACATCTACACTATCGTCCAGCTGGTCAACACGCTGTTCAACTTCTATTCCACGCTCATTGTCGTCTACTGCTTTATGACGTGGATTCCCATGAAGCAGGGTGGTTTGCTTCAGGATATTGCCGCGGTGCTTGATAGCGTGTGCGGTCCGTGGCTCAACCTGTTCCGTCGTTTCATCCCGCCGATGGGCGGTATCGATTTTTCGCCGGTCGTTGCGATTATTGCGTTGCAGTTGGTGCAGAGGCTGGTTCTGCAGCTTCTTATAGGTATACTCGTGTAGAACTGACTTAGTAACTTACGTCGGGCGTGTAGCGCCGAGGCGATGAAAAAGGAGACTTGTTATGGCTATTACCCCTGCAGACATCCAGGCTCAGACTTTCTCTGAGGCCAAGCGTGGCTACGATCCTGCTGAGGTCGACGTCTTCTTGGAGACGCTGTCCTCCGAGGTTGACGCTATGCTCGCTAAGATCGTCGACCTTAAGGGTCGTCTGACTGCTACCGAGCAGCAGCTTGCCGATGCGCAGGCTCGGCTTGCCCAAGCTCAGGATGCCACCGCCCAGGCCGTTCCTGCCGCCCCCGTGGCTGCTCCCGCCCCTGACTTCTCCGCTCAGGAGCGCCAGATTTCCGCTGCCCTGATCGCTGCCCAGCAGACCGCTGAGACCATCGTCAACGATGCCAACGAGAACGCTGAGCGTATCCGCAACGAGGCTGACGCCAAGGCCCGCGAAGTTATCCGCCAGGCTCTGACCGAGAAGCAGGCCGAGCTCGAGGAGATCGATCGTCTCAAGGCTTCCCGTGAGGAGTTCAAGGCAGAGTATCTCAAGCTCATCCAGCACTTCATGGACGATGCCCAGAATTCCTTCCCGGCCGATCTGATGGCCTCCACGCCGGTCGGTTCTGCCGCTTCTCCTGCAGTGACTGTTCCCGCCGAGCCGCTGCCCGTCGCTGACCCGGTTGTCCCCGTGGCCGATCCCTTCGCCCCGATCGACAACTTTGCTGCCGACGACCTGGACTAACATTCGGCCTACAATTTAGTGCCTAGAAAGGACCCGCAGCTTGCGGGTCCTTTTTTATGACTGTGCAGGGGCGCGCAACATAAAAAACCGAGCCCTGCACATTGTGGCGCAGAACTCGGCGAATGGGTGAGCGGTAAAAGGTAGGTTTTAGGGCATGTGCCAAAAAACTACTTGAGGAGGAAGTTGGGGAGGGGAATGGTACGGGCCTCGCGATGCTCGGGGTCGGCGATGTGGTCGGCAGGATAGCCACAGACAAGCATGTGATAGGGATAAACGCCCTTGGGCAGATTGAACTGCTCCTGTGCCACCTCTGGCTTAAAATGGCATACCCAGCACGTTCCCAGGCCCTGCTCGGTGGCCTCCATCATCATCTGATCGCAAACGATGGATGTATCGATTTCGCTGGAATTCATCTGATCATACGGGCGCACCCAAGCATCATCGGTAACGCTGCAAATAAGGAAGATAAGCGGAGCGCCAAAGATAGACCCATCACGAGCAAACCGAGGCTGACAAGCAGCAGCCTTCTCCAGAAGCTCAGGCGTATCCAACACCATCACACGGGTTGGATGGTTATTACAAGCAGAAGGAGCAATACGCCCAGCCTCAACAATGGCATCCACCACCGACTGCTCAACAGGACGGTCTTCAAACAAACGACAAGAATACCGAGAACGAGCCAAATCCAAATAACTCACAACCAAGCCCTCCAAATTCAACGAATCAATCCAAATAAACCAAAGGGTACCCAAAGCCCCATCCAGCCAAACGTTTAAGGCGGTCCCAAAGTTCCCAATCAGGCCCCAAGGCCCTGCCAACAAAAGCCCCATCGCTTTCAAAGTATCAGCCAAAGTTCCCAATGGTGGTACGTAAGGGAGCGGGCCCGACCACTGATAACCTTTTGAACGACTCTGCTTGCAGCCGGAGTGAAAAAGGTTATCAGTGGTCGGGCCCGCGACCGGTGGGACACGTACCCCCAATTAACTGTTCTTCATGACAATCGAATCCACAACATCGGCCACATTCTCACAGCAGTCAGCGCAGTACTCCAGGAAGGCGTACACGTCACGCCAGGCGATGACCTCGAGCGGGTCCTTGCCGTTAACGTGCAGGTTGCGCATGGCGTTGATATAGAGCTCGTCGGCTTCGGACTCGATGGTGTTGATCTGGATGACGAGCTCGCGCAGGGTCTTGGACTTGCGGTAGTTGGGCAGCTCGACCATCAGGTCCTTCATGGCGCGGCAGGCGTCGGTCACCTTGTGGGCGATGACGATGGCATCGGGGTGGATGCTCTGGATGTTGGTGAAGTAGACGCGCTGCACGACGCCCTCGATACGATCGAGCACGGTGTCGAGCGAGCAGCTCATCAGGTCTAGATCCTCGCGCTCAAGCGGGGTGATAAAGGCGGTGAGCAAGGCGTCTTCGAGCTCGTGGTGCTTCTTGTCTGCCGCATGCTCAATCGCATGCATCTTATTGAGCATGTCGTGGATCTGCGCGGGGTCAAAGTTCTCAAAAATCTTGGTGAGCAGCTCTGCGGCCTGGACGGCGAGGTCGGCGCAAGCGACGTAGTTGTCAAAGTAGAACGAATCGGGTTTCTTTGCCATGGGTGGGTCCTTTCGAGGTGAAGACGGGTGGGCGAGGTAATGCGGTCCGGATGGACGCTCGGTTTGACTAGAGGAACATCATGAACAGCTTGGCCATGACAAAGCTGATGAGTCCGCAGGCAGGGAAGGTGAAGAACCAGGTGAACATCATGTCCTTGACGACGCCGAAGTTGATGGCCGAGAGGCGCTTGACGGCACCGACGCCCATAATGGCGCAGGTCTTGATGTGCGTGGAGGACACGGGGATGCCGGTAAGGGTGGCAAGCAGCAGGTTCGCGGCGCCTGCGAGGTCGGCAGAGAAGCCCTGATACTTCTCGAGCTTAACCATGCTCTGGCCGACGGACTTGATGATGCGCTCGCCGCCCACGCTGGTGCCGATGCCCATGGTTGCCGAGCACAGCAGCATAATCCAGATGGGGATGCCGGCATCGCCGACGCTCGTCTGGCCGCTGGCGAAGGCCACGCCTAAAAAGAGCACGCCGATGAACTTCTGTCCATCCTGCGCGCCGTGCATAAAGCTCATGGCCGCGGCACTCGCGATCTGAGCGTATTTAAAGAAGACGTTGGCACGTCGCCTGTTGGCGGCGGCAAACAGAATCGAGACGAGTTTGCACAGGATCCAGCCCATGACAAAGCCCAGACCGATGGAGAGCGCCAGGCCGTAGATGACCTTCATCCATTCGTGGACGTTGACGCTGCTCGCGCCGCCGAGGGCGATAGCGGCACCGGTCAGGCCGGCGATAAGGCTGTGGCTTTGCGAGGTGGGGATGCCAAAACGCGACGCTGTGGCGCCGTAGACGACGATGGAGAACAGCGCCGCGCAGAGGCACGCGAGCGCCATGGTGCTGTTTCCGCCAAAGTCGACGATATGTGAGATGGTGTTGGCGACGCTCGCGTTAAAGTGCGTCATGATGAGCACGCCGAGGAAGTTGAATGCGGCGCTCATGAGAATGGCGGCGCGGGCGGGCATGCAACGCGTAGTGACGCAGGTCGCGATGGCGTTGGGCGCGTCGGTCCATCCATTGACGAAGATGGCGCCCAACGCGAGGATCACGGTGACGGCAAGGACTGGGTTCGACACAATTTGGCCGAGGAAGGTTGAGAACGTTACGTCCATATATGGGCTTTCTCGAAGTTTGCAGACACGTTACAAAAACATGATAAATCGTATCACCTCCTGTGGGTTTCTTTACCGAGTTCTGATGGGAGAAGTGAACTTTTTGGCACTAAAATTGAATATTAGCCCTGTTGACCGCGGGTGTTCTTTTTGCTAACACGCCATGCGGACACGTGCGATTACTACGACACTCCAAAACCACAGTCTGTTCGCTTTACAACATGCAAACATGCGTTCGATAATAGGAGGCATGGAATATCGACAGACAGATGGCAAAACTCGGCGCGTGCACAAGCAGTATGTGGACGTCGTGGCTCGCATCCTCGCGGGCGGACAGGTCGTGCCGGTCACCGTCTGCTGGGTCGACGGTCGTTGCTTTACGATTGACGAGATTGTCTCGACCACTGGGTTTGGCCTGACGGTTCACGGCATCCGTACGGCAACCTATAAGGTGCGTTTTGGCGGGCACGCGACCGAGTTGTATCTGGAGGACCAGACGCGCGAACGACCAGATGGTTCGCAGGCCCATCTGATGCGTTGGTGGGTGTGGGCATTCGACCGTACGCTCGAGGGCGAGCGCCGTGGGTAAGGACGTACGGCATTCGGGTACAATGACAGGAATCTTGTCACCTGCTGCGCCGTCTTTCACGGCACTTTTTGAAAGGACGAACCTATGAACGATATCCAGGGCTATCAGAACGGCCCCGTCGAGAGCGGCGCAAGCCGCGCCAAGGAGATGTCGCCGCGCGCGTACAATCTCGCCATGTCTGCCCTGATCTTCTTGGGCTTTTGCGCCATGGGCGCCGGCGCCTACTTTACGAGCACCATGTCGTTTGCGCGCATGATGATGAGCGGCGCCGCCCTGCCGCTGGTCTTTGGCTCGTTTATTTTGACCATCGTCGGCATGGTCATGATGTCGGCCGCCGCCAGTAAGCAGTCCGTGGGCCTGTCCCTTGTGGGCTACGTAATCTTTGCGAGCACCTTTGGCCTGACCGCGTCGTTTGGCCTTGCCAACTACGACCTGCCCACCATCAACACTGCCTTTATCGCCACGGCCGCCATCACCTTTGTCTTTGGCGCCTTGGGCGTGACGTTCCCCAAGTTTTTCCAGCGCGTATATGGCATCGGTTTTGGCATTCTGCTCGCCACTATTCTGGTTGAGATCGTGCTGATGTTCATGGGCGTCTCGCAGACCATCACCGATCTGATCGTAATCGTGGTGTTCGCCGGCTTTATTGGCTACGACACCTATGTTGCCACGACGGTGCCGCCTACGCTGCCCAACGCCGTGCTCATGGCGTCCAATCTGTTCGTGGACATTATCAACGTGTTCTTGCGCATCCTGAACATCCTTGGCCGTCGCGACTAGTGGCGAATTGCGGCGGTGCTTGCCGTGCGTGCAAATCGATGCGAAAGGCGGTCCTTCGGGGCCGTCTTTTTTGTACGCGGCGGGGTATCATGGATGGGAAAAGCCGATGGCGGCAGAGACCGAGAAAGGTGACCACTTATGGCAGACGTCGACAACAGGAACCGTAACCGCAGGTCCAACCGAGCGGGTCAGCCCAATCCCAAGCGCGAGGCCCGTGCCAAGGCCGCCGAGCGTCACGTGGCAACTGTGTCCGAAGCGTGCGCCAAGGATATCGAGCGTTCGCTTGCCGGTGTGTGCGAGTTCGATGGTATGCCTGCCGGTTTTGTCGCGGCGATGAAGGCCAAGGCCCAAGCGGCCGACGCTGTCGAGGAACAGGTTGCCGAGGAGTCTGAGGCCGCCGAGGCCGAGACCGCTGAGGTTGCGTCCGCCGAGACCGAGGTTACGGCCGAGCCTGCACCCGCAGAGGAGGCCACGGAGACCGAGTCCGCGCCTGCCGCCGAGGAGCCCGCTCCGGTCCTGCCCGAGGTCACCGTGCTCGACGCCTCTGCCACGCAGGCCATTCTGGATAACGGCCGAGGCTACGCGCAATTCTGCGACATGGCCGTGCTCGCCTTTGCCTCGTTCACCAACCCGGGCGGCGGCTACATCCAGGGCTATCTGGGTCAGGAGGCCACGCTCTGTGCCGATTCGTACCTGTACAACGTGCTCGATAAACAGCGCAAATGGTACGGCGAGAACCGTCGCCGCAACATCAACTGCGAGCTTTACCGCAACCGTGCGCTGGTGGTGCCTGCGGTGCGCTTCGACCGCAACCACGTGCATGCGTATGCCGACGTGATCGTGGCCGCCGCGCCCAACGCCAAGCGCGCTCGCCAGGAGTATCGCGTGGGTGACGATGCCCTGCTGGACGCCCTGCGCGATCGCATCCGCTTTGTGCTTGCCATCTGCGACGAGCTGGGTCGCGAGAAGCTCGTGCTGGGCGCTTGGGGCTGCGACAACAACGGCTTTGACGCCGAGGCCGTGGCCGAGCTCTTCCGCAAGGAGCTCGCATCGGGCGACTTCAAGGTCAAGCAGGTCTTTTTTGCCGTGCCCTCTACGCGCTGGGACGAAGATTTTGCCAAGTTCGAGCACGTGCTGGCAAACTTCCCCGAGCGCAACGAGGAGTCCTATGCCCAGGTTGCCGCTCGCGCTGCGGCTGCCCGCGCCGCCGAGCAGGCCCAGGCTGCCGCCGAGGACGATGAAGACGATGACGATTGGCGCAAGTACCTGTAATCGGTATGTGCTGACAGATGGGTCGAGCCGGTGGGAGGGCTGCTCCCGTCGGCTTTTTACTAGAGGAAGGGCTTACGATGAAAAACGTTCTGTGCTTTGGCGACAGCAATACCTACGGCTATGATCCGGCGGGCATGCGCGACGGCACCGCGGTACGCTATGCGCACGATGTGCGCTGGTGCGGCGTGGCCCAGCGCGACCTGGGCGAGGGCTGGCACGTGATTGAGGAAGGCCTCAACGGCCGCACGACGGTACGCGACGACATGTGCCATCTGGACACTAATCTCAACGGCATCCGCGCGTTGCCGATGCTGCTCGAGGCTCATAAGCCGCTGGATGCGATCGTGATTATGCTGGGCACCAACGACTGCAAGACGGTCTTTAGCGTGGGGGCTGCCGATATCGCTGACGGTGCCATGGCGCTGATTCGCACCGTCCGCGCGTTTCCCTGGACCGAAGCCGCGCCCTGCCCGCGTATTCTGCTGATGGCGCCTATCAAGATTAAACCGCAGATCGCCGATGTGTACATGACCGACTTTGACGAGCGCTCCGTCGAGGCCTCGGAGCATTTTGCCGAATACTATGCGTATGCTGCTAAACAGTTTGGCTGCGACTTTTTGAATGCCGCTGATTTTGCCGAGCCGGGCGATATCGATTATCTGCACATGATGCCCGAAAGCCACGAGAGCCTGGGCCACGCCGTGGCAGCCAAGCTCCAAGAGATGCTCGGAGAGTAGCGCGACCCCAAGCCACCGCAAAGGGGACGGGCGCCTTTGCGGTGGTTTTGGACTGCGAATCTTAATACTGCCACATGTGGTTGACGGGGCCGGAGCCTTTGCCCATGTCAAAGCCGGCGGCCAGAGCGCCCGTTAGGTATGCCTTGCCGGCGTTGACAGCGTCGGCAAGATCCATGCCCTGAGCCAGCGCGCAGGCGATGGCGGACGAGAGCGTGCATCCGGTGCCGTGCGTGTTGTCGGTCTCGATGCGCTTGTGGCGGAACCACGTGGTGAGTGGATCTCCCAGATGGTTGCCCTCGTCATCGAGTGGCGCGGGTTCGGCCAGTACATCGTTGGCCTCGTTGACAAGATGCCCACCCTTAACGAGGGATGCGCAACCAAAGCGGCGGGTGAGGAGCATGGCAGCATTTTGCTGCGTGCGCTCGGAGTCGACCTCGTAGTCGAGCAGGGCCATGGCCTCGGGAATATTGGGCGTGATAACCGTCGCTAGCGGGAACAGGCGGCGGGTGAGCGCCTCGGCGGCATCTTCGGCAATCAGCCGCGCGCCCGAGGTGGCGACCATGACGGGGTCGACGACCACGTTCGTTGCGTTCCAGGCGCTCAAGCGGTCGGCGATGACTTCGATAATCTCGACAGAAGAAACCATGCCGATCTTGACGGCGCTGGGGCGGATATCGTCAAAAACGGCGTCTATTTGCGCGGCTACGATATCTGGCGAGATATCCTGCACGGCGGTAACGCCCAGGGTGTTCTGTGCGGTGATGGCGGTGATGGCCGTCTCGGCATACAGGCGGTGCGCCGTGATGGTCTTGATGTCGGCCTGAATGCCGGCGCCACCGCTGGAATCGGATCCTGCGATGGATAGAACGGCAGGTACCTTACTGCGATCCATGTTCGCTCCCTTGTTCGGTCGGAATCAAATGGGTCTATAAGCCAGCATTATAAAGATGCCCGGGCCGACTCTATGTCGAACCCGGGCGGGCGATGCAATCTTTACGCAAATGTAAGCAAATGTTCACACGTCAACAATTGACAGGCACCAGCTCGCCGACAGAAGCGGCCGCGGCGACAGGCTAGTCCTCCATGCCGAGGTCGATCGTGGTGCCCTCGAAGATCTTGTTGACGGTGCGGACGGCGCACATCTTGCCACACATGGTGCAAGTGCCCTCGGTGGCGGCGGGGGACTCCTCGTAGCGCTTCTTGCCCGTAACCGGGTCGAGCGCGCACTCCCACATGGCGTCCCAGTCAAGCTTGCGGCGTGCCTGGCCCATCTTGTCGTCCATGTCGCGGGCGTGGGGCACCTTTTTGGCGATGTCGGCGGCGTGTGCGGCGATCTTGGTGGCCATGAGGCCGTCGAGCACATCCTGGGCGTTGGGCAGGCATAGGTGCTCTGCCGGTGTCACGTAGCACAGGAAGTCGGCACCGGAGCTGGCGGAGATGGCGCCGCCGATGGCAGCGGTGATGTGGTCGTAACCCACGCCGATATCGGTCACCAGCGGCCCGAGCACATAGAACGGAGCATTGTGGCACAGGCGCTTCTGCAGTTTCATGTTGGCGGCGATCTCGTCGAGCGCCATGTGACCCGGGCCCTCGACCATGACCTGGACGCCGGCGGCCCAAGCACGCTTGCATAGCTTGCCCAGCTCGATCATCTCGGCGGTCTCGGTGGCGTCGTTGGAGTCGTAGAGGCAGCCCGGGCGGCAGGAGTCGCCGAGCGAAATCGTCACGTCGTACTCGTGGCAAATCTCGAGCAACTCATCGTAGAACTCATAGAAGGGGTTCTCGTTGCCGGTGACCTCCATCCAACCAAACAGCAGCGAGCCGCCGCGGCTCACGATGTTCATGAGGCGGCCGGTCTCCTTAAAGGTCTTGGTGACCGACTTGTTGATGCCGCAGTGGATGGTCATAAAGTCCACGCCGTCCTCGGCGTGCGCGCGCACGACTTCGAACAGGTCGTCCTTGGTAAGCTTGACCAGCGGCTTTTCCATGTAGCCGATGGCGTCGTACATGGGGACGGTGCCCACCATGAGCGGGGTCTCGTCGATGAGCTGCTGGCGGAACTGACGCGTCTTGCCCGAGTTGGAGAGGTCCATGATGGCGTCGGCGCCAAAGTCCTCGGCGATCTTGACCTTCTTCCATTCCTCGGCGGCATCGGCCTTGTCGCCCGAGATGCCCAGGTTGACGTTGACCTTGGTGGACAGGCCCTCACCGACGCCAAAGGCGCGCATGCCCTTTTTGATATGCACGATGTTGGCGGGAATGGCGATGCGGCCGTCGGCCACGCGCTCGCGGATGTACTCGGGGTCGCGATGCTCGCGCTCGGCGACTTCCTTCATCTGCGGCGTGATCTGCCCGGCACGGGCGAAGTCGATTTGCGTGACGAGCTTGGGCTCGGTCTGTGTGCTCATTGGCACGGCTCCCTTCGTTGGCATTACCCATATCAGGTTTGCGGGTCAGGGCGGGCGCGCCCAGTCTCAGCCTGCCGTCTTGTCCTGCAAGCTCCCCGTTTATGTAATGGGCTCAAGTATAGCTCGAATGGGTACGATTGGCCTAACGAGCGTGCCTGTGGGGAGGCGAACATGGAAGACAAGCATCTATATCGAGAGACACAATGGGATGTATCGGCCGAGGAGGGCCGTGCGCACCATGGCCTTGTCGCGATTGGTTTTGCGGTGCTTGCCGTGTTGGTGATTGCCTTTTGTATTTGGACGTTCGGCGGTCGTGGCGGCGTCACCTGGGGGTTTGAAGCCGACGATGCCCTGCCGATTATGACCATGAAAGTTTCTGATGGCAACACGGTTGCCGCACCGGGCGACTATTGGTATCCGCGCGACGAGTTTGTGCAGCTGCAGCTGAGCGGCGGGTCTATTCCGGGCGAAGAAATCGAACGCGTGACGTTTGATGCGACGCTCAAAACGCTGACGGTGAAGCTCAAAGATCAGGGCGATGTGCCCACGACCATGGATATCGCTCTGACGGAGTGGCGTCTGGAACCTCCGTCGGGCGTTACGGTATCCGACGTAGAGCACGTTAAGATTACCTACCAAGATGGCTCGACGAGCGAGATTGCAAAGGCCGATGGCTTGGCGGAGTAACGGGGTGTTTGGAAACGGCGGGCCTATAGTGCCTGCGCGTTCATGAAAACCAGGGTGTTTTTGTCTGAAAGCTCGGGGATGTGCCGATAGCCGATATTGAATGCGGTAAGTTCGCTTGCATCCTCGAGCTTGTTTTCTGCCATCCACCGCACCATGGAGCCGCGCGCCTTTTTGCTGGCGGTCGACTGTTGGATGGGCTTCCCGTTGCGGATGCCCTCGCCAAAGAGGCATGTGACGGCTGTGGCGTCGCCCGCGAGGTGGGGCAGAACGGCTTTGGCATACTCTACGCTGGCAAGGTTGACGATCGTGGTGTTTGAGCCTGCCGGGGCGATAGCCCGCGCGAGCTTATCGCTCCAAAATGCGTAGAGGTCTCGGGCACCGTCGACGACAAGCTTCGCGCCCATCTCCAGCCGATACGGTTCGACGGCATGAAAGGGACGAACGCACCCGTAGAGGCCGGAGAGGATCCACAGATGGTCTTGCAGCCATGCGAGCTGTGCGGAATCCATCACCTCGGGTGCCATGCTCTGGTATTGAATGCCGTGATAGGACATGACGGCAGGGGAGAGGTGACGGGCGAGTGCGGGATTGTCGAGATCGCCGCTTTTCAGGATGGGCCCGAACTCATGCAGTGTGTTGAGGCAAGGTCCCAGCAGTTTGTTACTCACGTTCCACAGCGCCTGCAGGCCGCCGCTGCCTTCATTCCGCTCGATATTTAGCAGTGCGCGGTGGAGGCGAGCCGTCTCGCGCACAAAGGGTGGGATGCCCAGGACTTCAAAAGCATCTTGGGCCGCGCGCATCTGCTTGGCGGGCGAAATGATGACCTGCAGCATGGACTCTCCTCTGCCAAAAAAGTTGCGGTGGAATACGGTCTGTTTTGGCCGTTTATGGGCCAGTTTAGTCCGTATTTCACCGCAACTGATGAAGGGTTGGTTAGGCGCGCTCGAGGAAGGCCTTGTAGCCGCGATAGGCCTCGTAGATATCGGCCTTGTTGGCGACCTCCCACAGGGCGTGCATGGACAGGACGGCAACGCCGGAGTCGATGACGTTCATGTCGTACTTGGCCATGATGTAGGCGATGGTGCCGCCGCCGCCCGCGTTGACGCGGCCGAGCTCGCAGGTCTGGAAGTCCACGCCTGCCTCGTCCATGATGTCGCGGACGAGGGCCACGTATTCGGCGTCGGCGTCGTTGGAGCCACCCTTGCCGCGGCTGCCCGTGTACTTGTTAAAGCACAGGCCGCGACCCATAAAGGCGGCGTTTTTGGTCTCGAACTTGCCGGCATAGCCCGGGTCGAAGCCGGCGGACACGTCGGAGGAGAGCATGCGGCTGCGGGCGAGTGCGCGGCGCAGGGCCAGCGGGCTATCCTCGCCGGCGAGCGTCATGATCTCGGCGACGGTGTTCTCGAAGAAGCGGCTTGTCATGCCGGTGGCGCCTACGGAGCCAATTTCCTCCTTGTCGACGATGAGCGTGATGCTCGTGCGCTCGACATTGGCCACATTAATCTGGGCGAGCATGGAGGGGTAGGCGCAGACGCGGTCGTCGTGACCATAGCCCAGAATCATGGAACGGTCGAGGCCCATGTCGCGGGCGGGGCCGGCGGGCACGACCTCGATCTCGGCGGAGAGGAAGTCCTCCTCCTCGACGTCGTACTGCTCCTTGAGGATGTCCAGGAACATCTGCTTGACGGGCTCCTTGGGGGCGTCCTTGTCGTCCTCATCGAACTTGACGGGACGGCCGCCCACGATCACGTCGAGGATCTCGGCGTCGACGGCGTCCTTGGCGGGCTTGGCCATCTGCTCGCTCGAGAGGTGGATCAGCAGGTCGGAGATGGTAAAGACCGGATCGTCGGCCTTGTCACCGATGTTGATGTCGACGGTGGTGCCGTCCTTTTTGCAGATGACGCCCACGAGTGCAAGCGGGGAGGCCACCCAGTGGTAGCTCTTGACGCCGCCGTAGTAGTGCGTGTCGAGGTAGGCCATGTCGCCGGCCTCGAAGGCGGGATTCTGCTTAAGGTCCAGGCGCGGCGAGTCCACGTGGGCGCCCAGGATGTTAAAGCCCTGCTCGAGCGGGGCGGTGCCCAGGTTGACGAGCATAAGGTCCTTGCCGTGATTGGCGGCGTACACCTTGTCGCCTGCCTTGAGCTCGCGGCCTTCGGCGATCACGGTCTCCAGGTCGACGTATCCCGCCTCCTCGGCCATCTTGATGCCGGTCTTGACGCACAGGCGCTCGGTCTTGTTCTCGCTCAAAAACTGCTTATAGCCGCGGCAAAGCTCCTCGAGCTCCTCGACTTGCTGTGGCGTGTACTTTTTCCATGCGCAGGGACGCTCCATGACGCAGGCTCCTTTCGGATCGATCGTGCTGGTTGATGTACCGTGAGCCATCGTATCACGCGCGGGCTCACGGTGGCGGGGGAGCTTGATGTGAGGTGGCCGCGGGGCGGGGAGCGTGTAAACTGGAGTGAGCAAACCGTGCCCAGCCCAAAGCGAGGTATTCAATATGTCTGACAAGCGCCGTACCTTTGCCGTTATCGACGGCAACTCGCTCATGCATCGCGCCTTCCACGCCGTGCCGCCGACCATGAACGCGCCGGACGGCCGCCCCACCAACGCGATCTTCGGCTTCCTGAACATGTTTCTCAAGATGATCGATGCCTTTAACCCCGACGGCGTGGTCGTGGCGTTTGATAAGGGCAAGCCGCGCGTGCGCATGGAGATGCTGCCGCAGTATAAGGCGCAGCGCCCGCCCATGGACCCCGATCTGCATGCGCAGTTCCCTATGATCAAGGAGCTGCTCGTCGCACTCAACGTGCCGATTCTGCAGTCCGAGGGCTGGGAAGGCGATGACATCCTGGGTACTATGGCGCGCCTGGGCGAGCAGGCCGGCTGTGACATGCTGCTGGTGACCGGTGATCGCGACATGTATCAGCTAGTTACCGAGCACGTCAACGTGGTCTCGACCCGTAAGGGCCTGTCCGACGTGGCGATCATGACGCCCGAGAGCGTGGATGACCTGTATCACGGCATTACGCCGGCGCTCGTGCCCGATTTTTACGGTCTAAAGGGCGATACGTCGGACAACATTCCCGGCGTACCGGGCATCGGCCCCAAAAAGGCGAGCGCGCTCATCGCACAGTACGGCAGCTTGGACGAGGTCATCGCGCATGCCGACGAGGTCAAGGGCAAGATGGGCGAGAACCTGCGTGCGCACATCGACGATGCGCTGCTGAGCCGCAAGGTCGCAACCATTCGCACCGATGCGCCCGTCGAGCTCGATTTTGAGGCGACGTCCTTCCCGGCGTTTTCTGCCGACGAAGTGTCCGCGGCGCTGGGCACGCTTGGTATCACCGCCATGCAGAACCGTTTCTTGGCGCTGATCGGCGGCGAGGGTGGCGCTGCTGCCGCTGCTAGAACGTTTGAGATGCCCACGATTGAGCGCACCGCTGCCGGCGATGCCGAGGCGCTTGCTGACGTGGCGTCCGAGGTTTCGCGTGCGATCGAGGCGGGCGAGTGGGTCGCCGCCGTGGTGGACGATGACAAGGAAGAGGGCGCGCTCTTTGGACTGACGCGCACGCTGTGGTTGGCGACGTCCAAGGGCCTCTTCGCGCTCGAGGAGGGCGACAGCTGCGCGGCGGCTGAGGTTGAGGGCTTCAACTTCGTTCACGGCGTGATTGCTGGCGTGCTCGCGCGTCTGTTTATGGAGGGTCGCGTGGCGAGCCCGGATATGAAGGTGCTGTTGCACGAGCTTTCGCCCATCGATTCTTCTGAGCCCGAGCTCATGGATCCGCTCGCTGCCGATTCCACGCGTATCTTCGATACCGTGGTCGCTGCCTATCTGCTGGATTCCGATCGCTCCGAGTTCGATGAGGCATATCTTGCCGATACGTATCTGCAGATGGCGTTGCCTGCGGCGCGCGGCGCAGAGGGTGCTGGTGAGGACGCTCCAGCGCCTGCCGCCCGTACTGCGGCTCTGACGCTGGCGCTCGTGACGCCGTTGCGCGAGTGCATGGCCCGTGAGAATGCCGCCAACGTGTTCGATGGCATCGAGATGCCGCTCGTGCCGGTGCTTGCCAAGATGGAGCGCGCGGGAATGCTCGTGGATCCCGACCGCCTGCGTAATCTGTCCGAGGGCCTGGCGACCCAGATCACCGAGGTCGAGCGCAGCATTCGCGACCTGGCGGGTGACGAGACCTTTAATATTGGCAGTCCCATGCAGCTGTCGCATGTGCTCTTTGATGTGATGGGGCTTCCGACCAAGGGCCTCAAGAAGACTAAGCGCGGCTACTATTCGACCAACGCCAAGGTGTTGAGCGACCTTGCCCGCGACCACGAAATCGTGCGTCTGATCTTGGATTGGCGTGAAAAGTCCAAAATCAAGTCCACCTATCTGGATACGCTGGGCCCGCTGCGCCGTGGTGACGGTCGCGTGCACACCACGTACAACCAGACCATCACGGCAACGGGGCGTCTGTCCTCGAGCGACCCGAACCTGCAGAACATCCCGACGCGCTCGGAGCTGGGTCGTACCGTCAAGACGGCGTTTTCGGCAGGCGAGGGAAGCGTCTTTTTGGCGGTGGACTACTCGCAGATAGAGCTGCGCCTGCTGGCACATCTCTCGGGTGACGAGCACTTGGTGCGCGCCTTTAACGAGGGCGAGGACTTCCATGCCGAGACGGCGGCGCGCGTATTTGGTGTGCCGGTGTCCGAGGTAACGCCCGACCTGCGCAGTCGCGCCAAGGCCGTGAACTTTGGCATCGTGTACGGCCAGCAGGCCTATGGTCTGTCACAGTCGCTGCATATCTCGATGGCCGAGGCGCGCGACATGATCGACCGCTACTACGAGGCCTACCCGGGCGTGCGTACATTCCTCGACAACGTGGTGGCGCGCGCCAAGCAGACGGGCTACGCCGAGACCATGTACGGCCGCCGTCGTCATATTCCGGAGCTCAAGGCCAAAAACCCGCAACTCCGCGGTTTTGGCGAGCGCACGGCCATGAACCACCCCATGCAGGGCACCGCCGCCGACATCATCAAGATCGCGATGGCCCGCGTAAGCCGCCGTCTGGAAGAGGAGGGCTTTGCCGCCCACATGATCTTGCAGGTACACGACGAACTGGACTTTGAGTGCCCCATCGACGAAGTCGAGCGCCTAACCACCATGGTCCGCGACGTCATGGAGCACGTCGTAGACCTCCGCGTTCCCCTAATCGCCGAAGCCAGCACCGGCATAACCTGGGCCGACGCGAAATAGAAAAACAGCCACAGGTCCAAAGCAGCCAAACCAGAAGGGAGTCCCTTTCAGCAAGGAACTCCCTTCATCCATAATTATTCAGCCAAGTATCTAGACGCCAAGACGCCATCTAGGCGGCAAGCAAGTCACCCTAGGACCTGACCGAACGAAAAACTTACCCGTCTCGCCCGGCCAGGTCCGACGAGCCACGTTAACGAGCCGCCAAGATGGCGTCGATGAGCGTCAGTACGCCCCCGTCGTTGTTGCTCGGAATGCGCCACTTGGCGTGCGCGTTCATATGCTCCTCGGCATTGTCCACGATAAAGCTGTGACCAACGCGCTCCAGCATGGGGATGTCGTTGTACGTATCGCCCACGGCGGCGGCGTCGGCGATATCGATGCCCAGGTGCTCGCACAGGTGAGCGACGCCGGCGCCCTTGTCGACGCCCAGGTTCATAAAGTCGATCCACTCGCGCCCAGCGTTGGTGACGTAGAGCTTGTCCGAGAACTCGGGGCTATAGGTCTCGCGGAAAGCGGGCTCGGCGTCGTAGCCGGGGAAGAAGACCGAAATCTTGTTGGACTCGAAATCAATGCCATCAAAGCTGTCGACGTAGTTGATTGTGTTGTAGTAGACGCTGATCTCGTCGTGGTATTGATGGTCGCGGGCAAGCACGTAGAACTCGTCGAAGCAGCAAAGGACGGGGACAGCGCGCGGATCCTCCGAGGCACGGCTCAAGACCTGCTGATACAGCTCCACGTCAATAGTGCTCTTATAGATATAGCTGCCGCGATAGATCACGCACGCTCCGTTGTCGGGACAAAAGGCGAGGCGGTTCTTGACGCCCTCGAACATCTCCTCGAGCTTGGGGGCGGGACGTCCGCTGGCGGGGCAGAATACGATGTCGGCGTCGGCGAGCTTGTCCAGGCGCTCATCAAGACCCTGGGGCAGCACGCGCTCGTCGGTCAGCAGCGTCTTGTCCATGTCGACGGCGAGAATCTTAATGTTTCCGATATTGGCGTCCGATTCGTAAGTTTGCATAAAAGCGAGCCTTTCGTTTCGAGATTGTTTCAGACGTTATAACCATCAATTCGTAGTCGGGCGTATTTTCGCAGGAACGGAGCGTATTTGCACCACGCTTCACAAAGTAATGAAAAAACTTTTCAGAAATTTGAATTTGTCGCTTGTGCTGCGGGCACTTTAGCGTAATATAGCGACCATCGAAAACGGAGACGGAAAAACAACCGCTTACCGAGGAAAAGGTACCGTTTGCGATATTTGAATTGCGCCCGGCGATACGTGAAAGGAGAGGCAGATGCAGTTCCTAAAGATCATCACCACTGCAGACAATGCCATCCGACGCCAGCGCGCAATTTCCCGACGACGATAGCAATCGTCTCTGTCCGCATGGGGCGAATTGCCTCAACAGAGTCATTTTGAGGTCGTTGGGTTTTAGCACGACATAGACGCATGTTTCTAGGGCATGTTGTGCTGCTTTTTGCTATTTAACCTGATATTGCACGGTTTTTGACCTCGAAATGACTTGCAACTGACCGATGTTCTAACTAGCTACCAAGGGCGAAAGGAAACAGCCATGAGCAAGGAAAAAGTCGTTCTCGCATATTCCGGTGGTCTTGATACATCCGTATGTGTCAAGTGGCTCCAGGACGAGAAGAATCTCGATGTCGTTTGTGTCTGCGGCAACGTGGGCCAGGAAGAGACCGGACTGGATGCCAAGAAGCAGAAGGCGCTCGACCTGGGCGTTCTCGATTGCCAGGTGCTCGACCTGCGCGACGAGTTCTCCGATGAGTTCCTGACCAAAGCCATTGCAGCAAACTCCATGTACGAGAACAAGTATCCGCTGCTCTCCGCCCTGTCTCGCCCGCTGCTTGCCAAGAAGCTTGTTGAGGTCGCCCACGAGTTTGGCGCGACCTACGTCGCCCACGGCTGCACCGGCAAGGGCAACGACCAGGTCCGTTTTGAGGCCGCCGTCAAGGCCCTCGACCCCGAGCTCAAGGTTATCGCCCCGGTTCGCGAGTGGGACCTGAAGTGTCGCCCCGACGAGGTCGCCTATGCCCACGCCCACAACGTGCCGGTTCCCGAGGGTGCCAACGACAACCCCTACTCCATCGACGACAACCTGTGGGGTCGTGCCATTGAGTGCGGTCACCTGGAGGATCCCTGGAATGAGCCGCTCGACGACGCTTGGGTTATGACCAAGAATCCCGAGGACACCCCGGACACCCCGACCTACACCGAGATTGAGTTTGAGGCCGGCAAGCCCGTCGCCGTCGACGGCAAGAAGATGAAGCTCTCTGAGATCGTCATCGCCCTCAACAAGATCTCCGGCGACAATGGCTTTGGCCGTCTCGATCTGGTCGAGGATCGCCTGGTGGGCCTTAAGAGCCGCGAGTGCTACGAGGTTCCCGGCGCCCTGACGCTCATCACCGCCCACAAGGCGCTCGAGGACATCTGCGTCGAGGGCGACCTGCTCAAGACCAAGATCAAGCTCGAGCAGGATTGGGCCACCGCCGTGTACAACGGCCAGTGGTACAGCCCGCTCAAAAACGCGCTCGATGCCTTTATGGCCGACACGCAAAAGTTCGTGACCGGCACTGTCCGTCTGAAGTTCTTTAAGGGCAACTGCCATGTCGTCGGCCGCAAGAGCCCCTTCAGCCTCTACGACTACGGTCTGGCTACCTACGACCGCGACACCACGTTTGACGAGAAGGCCAGCGCCGGCTTTATCGAGATCGATACGCTGTCGCTCAAGACGTGGGCAAAGGTCCAGGGCCCCAGCTCTGCTGCCGCCCAGGCCTAGCGCCTCCTTCCCTTGGTATCCGCGCGGCCCATCCGCGTGATACATAACGGGCGCACGGGGTCCCTACCTTTCGTTATGCTTGCTGACACTTCTTAACATCGGTGGCCCCTACGTTCCGCCCGCATATATGATGCCGCGTCTGCGGCTGAGTCCGAGCCCCGCCGGGGTTGTCCGGCGGGGCTCCTTCTATCAATTTGGCGGCTCTGCGCCTATATATATGAGGAGTATCCATTATGTTCAATGCTTTCGCGCATGCTTTACTTGCCCTCGCGCCCGAGTTCGATGCTGCAAAGGTCGAGGACGTTCCTATGAGCCTAAAGGCCTGGATCGATGGTTCGCAGGGCAACATCCGGAGGGAGACGTTGGGCGCCAAGTGCATGGCGCGTCACTTCTTTGCAAATTAGCTACATGGCTCCGCACACGGTTGGGAATGTGTAAAACTAGCGGTTGAAAAATCGCTTTAGCGATATGGCGCATTGCTTTGGGCGCTTGTTTTGGTATTTGGAGAAAGGGGACGGTTCCATGGCTCTTTGGGGCGGTCGTTTTGAGGCAGGCGTGGCCGAGGTCACGCAGGAATTTGGCGCGTCGTTGCCGGTCGACAAACATCTCTATAAGCAGGATATCGCCGGCTCTAAGGCGCATGCCAAAATGCTGGCGGCCCAGGGCATCATCAGTGCTGAGGACGAGCAGGCGATTGCCAAAGGCCTGACCGTAATCGAACAGGATATCGATGCCGGCAACTTCACCTTCGACATCAACGACGAAGACATTCATATGTCTATCGAGAGCGAGCTGACGCGTCGCATCGGCGAGGCCGGTAAGCGCTTGCATACCGGACGTTCGCGCAACGACCAGGTGGCGACCGACACACGCCTGGGCGTCAAGGCGCTGGCCAAGGAGCTCATGGAGGCCAATCTTGAGCTGCGCCATGTGCTGGTGGATGCGGCCAAGAAGTACGACAAGGTGATTCTGCCGGGCTACACGCACATGCAGCACGCTCAGCCCGTGCTGCTGTCGCATCATCTGCTGGCGTATTCCTGGATGTTCGCGCGCGACTTTACGCGCCTGAAGGCCGCCTTTGATGCCGCCGACAACTGCCCGCTGGGTGCTGCCGCGCTTGCCGGTACGAGCTATCCGCTCGATCGCCAGATGACGGCTGCCGAACTTGGTTTTGCGGGCGTGATTCCCAACTCGCTCGATGCGGTTTCCGACCGTGATTTCCTGCTCGATCTGCATTACGCCGGCTCCGTCATGGCCATGCACCTGTCGCGTCTTTCCGAGGAGATCGTGCTGTGGTCGAGCTCCGAATTTGGCTTTATCACGCTTTCAGACTCCTACTCCACCGGCTCGTCTATCATGCCGCAGAAGAAGAATCCCGACTTTGCCGAGCTTATTCGCGGCAAGAGCGGCCGTGTGTATGGCAACCTGGTGCAGCTGCTCGTGACCATGAAGGGCCTGCCGCTTGCTTATAACAAGGATTTGCAGGAGGACAAGGAGGGCGCGCTCGATACCGCCCATACGCTCATGCAGTGCCTGTCGGTTATGGCCGGTATGATTTCGACTTGGGCCGTCAACGAGGATGCCATGGCGCGCGAGTGCGGCGTGGGTCACCTTGCCGCCACCGATGTTGCCGATTACCTGGCTAAGCGTGGTCTGCCGTTCCGCGAGGCTCATGCCGTGGTGGGGCATCTGGTTCTGATGTGTGAGAAGTGCGGCTGCAATCTTGAGGACCTGCCGTTTGAGGTGTTCCAGGAGGCAAGCCCGCTCTTTGAGCGCGACATTACCGAGGCGCTCGACATCCCGTCGATTGTCGCCGCGCGTACGACCGAGGGCGGCACCGCCCCTGCCGCCGTTGCCGTGCAGCTTGAGCGCGCCGAGGCACAGCTCGTGACTGACGAGGGTGTGTTTGGGTCACTGACTAAGGTCGTCGAGATGGGCCACGGGGTAAAGTAGGGATTTGGCTGAAGCCGTTTTGGCCATTTATTGATAAATCGTTTTCACTTTACGGGCGCCTGCTGATGTGGGCGCCCGTATTTTGTTGCTATGGGGGAGGGGCTTGTCGAGAACTTCTGTAGGACCTTTGGGCAGGTTGTGAAGGGGTACGTTCGCGGGCGGCAACCGACCGCCTGCTCTGTTCGATGCGGTTGATGGGCGGTCGGATGGTGCTCTAATCGGGCTTCGAAACAGAAGTGACACATATGGAGCGCTTTAATAAATTGCAACGTTTCAATAAACAGCTTTTTGTTTAACTGCAGCTAAAACTCTGTTACGATGCAGTCCAGGCGGGTGCCGGAATGGGACTTGGGCACGCGCGAACCTACTTGAAAGGCTACTTTTATGGCTATCGAGAAGACCTTCATCATGATTAAGCCCGACGCCGTACGCGACCGCAAGATCGGCGAGATCGTTGCTCGCATTGAGCGCAGCGGCCTTGTCATCGAGCGCATGGAGATGACCACGCTCGAGCGCGCTACCGTCGAGGAGCACTACGCCCATCTGGCCGACAAGCCCTTCTTTGGCGGTCTCTGCGACTTTATGACGAGCGGTCCGGTCGTCAAGATGGTCGTTTCCGGTCTCTCCGCTGTTGCTAAGATGCGCACCCTCATGGGCGCTACCAACCCGCTTGAGGCTGCTCCTGGTACCATCCGCGGCGACTTTGCCGTCGATGTCAACGCCAACGTGATCCACGGCTCCGACTGCCTGGAGAACGCCGAGATTGAGATCAAGCGCTTCTTTGGCTAAACCAGCTTTGACTCCTTAAAGCTGTTAGCGTGTGGCTTGGGCGCCGCGGAACTCCATCCGCGGCGCCCTTTTATTCCAAAATCTATGCAGGGGCCCGCTCGGACATGTGTTCCGAGCGGGCCCCTGCTGTTAGCTTGTGGCACTGAATAGTTTAGGCTTCGTCGACGATCTTAAGGCCGCGCGTGTGATCGATCTCGTTGAGGAGGTTAACGCGACGCTCGTGACGACCGCCCTCAAACTCGGCGTCGAGCCACTCGTCGACAATCATCTTGGCGAGCTCGGAGCCCACGACGCGGGCGCCAAAGGCGAGCACGTTGGTATTGTTGTGCATGCGGGAGAGCTTGGCGCTGAAGGGCTCGGAGCACACAACGGCGCGTACGCCCTCGACCTTGTTGGCAGCCAAGCTAATCCCGACACCGGTGCCACAGATGAGGATGCCCAGGTCGACGTCGCCGTTGGCAACGGCCTTACCCACCTTGTAGCCGGCGATGGGGTAGTCAAAGCTCTCGGAGGTGTCGGTGCCAAAGTTCACGACCTCGCAGCCGCGCTCCTTCAGGTGCTCGGAAATGATGTTCTTGAGCTCGACGGCGGCGTGGTCGTTACCGATACCGATCTTCATGGATGGTTCCTCTCTGGTCTGTGCGGCGCAAATGCTAAAGGTGTTTACCGCGTTCGACTGCATGATAGCGCGACTTTTGCGTAAACGCTCGAGCGTTTTTTGGTCAAACGCTTTAGCAGGCAACAAGACTGGCTTCTCGTGAATGAATGTCGTCAGTTTGCGCTTGAGCGCCGTCTGCCGGAACCATGGTTGCGGTTTTTGATGCATTGTTATCAAATAAAGGAGCTAACTTTTTTGAGAGCCCAGCCCGTTATGCAAGCAGGAGATACCTATGCCTACCGATTCCATCCGTGATGCCGCGTTTTGTGATGTTTTGAACCGCGAGCTTGTCTGTGCGCTCGGCTGCACCGAGCCCATTGCCGTTGCCTATGCAGCGGCGCTGGCGAGTCAGACGCTCGGTTGCGAACCCGATCATATGGATGTTGCCTGCTCGGGCAACATCATCAAGAACGTCAAGAGCGTGACCGTGCCCAACTCGGGCGGTATGCACGGTATTGAGGCCGCGGCCGTGCTGGGTGCCGTGGGCGGCGACGCTAAAAGCGCACTCGAGGTGCTCGAGAGCGTTAACGATGAAGACCGTGCTCGCGTGACCGAGCTCCTCGCCGACGCCGGCTACTGCGATGTGTCGCTTGTCGAGGGTGTGCCCAACCTCTACATCAAGGTGACTGCCACGGCCGGGGGCCATACCGCGGTCGTCGAGATTACCGACCACCACACCAACGTCACGTGCCATACCCTCGACGGTATTCCGGTGTGCGGCAAGTCGGCGGGGGAGTGTGCCGCCTGCGCCGAGCGCGTGGTGGCCGAGCGTGCGGCAGATAACACCGATACCCCTATGAGCATTGAGTCCATCATCGACTTTATCGAGGACGGTGACATTGAGGACGCCCGCGCTGCCGTTGAGCGTCAGATTGAGCTGAATGGCGCGATCAGTGCTGAGGGCCTCGCGCACGCTTGGGGCGCCGAGGTGGGTCGTACACTGTTGGGCGCTCGTGCCGATGACGTCGCCTGCCGTGCCCGTGCCCGTGCGGCCGCCGGGTCCGACGCCCGCATGAACGGTTGCGCGCTGCCGGTCGCCATTGTGTGCGGCTCGGGCAATCAGGGCATTACCTGCGCATTGCCCGTCATGGAGTATGCCGAGTACCTGCGCTGCGACCACGAGCGCCTGGTACGCGCCGTGATGCTGTCCGATCTTATTGCCGTACATATCAAGAGCTACATTGGTGCGCTCTCGGCGTTTTGCGGTGCTATTTGCGCCGCGTGCGGTGCCGGCGCCGCGATTACCTGGCTGTGCGGTGGCACGCGCGAGCAGATTGGCGCGACGGTTTCGAACACGCTCGGCAACGTGGGCGGCATCGTGTGCGATGGCGCCAAGGCGAGCTGTGCCGCCAAGATCTCGGCTGCCGTCGATGCGGCGATTCTGGGTCATGATATGGCCATGCAGGGTCGCGGCTTCCGCGCCGGCGAGGGCCTGATCCAAGATACCGTTGAGCAGACAATCGCCAGTATGGGCTACGTAGGCCGCGTGGGCATGAAGGACACCGACGTCGAGATCCTCAACATCATGATCGGCAAAACCCAGGTTTGTTAGTTACGCGGTTTTACCAAACCGCGTAACCAGTCGACGCTGCAAGCCCGCCAGAGCGGCAATCTGCCTTTCAACTTCGGCGGCATGACCAGAAGGTCAATGCCGCCTCGTTTCAAGGCACCTTGCTCGCTCTGGCGGGCTTTCGCTCATATGACCCAATCCGCTGTCAAGAGCCACAATGGCCCCGCCGACCGCTT
>CABQLI010000028.1 GCA_902464965.1 uncultured Collinsella sp. | reverse complement strand
TAAGTGGCCTCCTGTTCGTGCGGAACTCGCGATAAACTTCATCAGTGCCCGCCCCACGGGAAACCTGCCAATAAGGGATAGGTTTGTTTTAGTAGGTTTTATCTGCGGGAATGCCGAGGCTATGATCCAATTGCCTCGTTGTAGGCATTCAGCTGGCCTTGCCAGAGCTTACGATCGCTGTCGGTAATCTCTCGAATGATATGAGCTGGATTGCCGCCGATGATGACGTGGCTTGGAACGTCTTTAACAACAACTGAACCTGAGGCTATGACCACATCGTCTCCGATTGATACGCCCGGATTGATAATCACCCCGCCGCCCATCCAGACGTTGTTGCCGATTACGACAGGCTTAGCATACTCGAGGTCTAGATTGCGCACATCGGCGTCAATTGGATGCCCAGCAGTAAATATACTCACATGGGGTCCTAGAAAGACGTTGTCGCCAAAGGTCACGTAATTTTCGTCCAGAATCGTCAAACCGGTATTCGCATAGAAATGGTTACCAAACGAAACCCTGTCACCGTGATCAAAATAAACGGGAGCCGTTAAGACCATATCGTCCGGAGCAACGCGAAAACACTTCTTTAGTTCCTCAAAGGCGCTCGAATCAGCCCAATGCTCCGACTCATTAAACAACTTCTGAGCCGCATGCACCCTACTAAACGAATGGTCGTTAACCCGATAGGGGCTATAGAGCTCCCCGGCAATCATGCGGTCCCATTCAACCTTATTTGTCATGCCAACCCCCTAGGCTAAGCGTTAGATGCGAAAAAGTATATCAACTAAGAACAGAAGACCAGCAAGCACCAACAGCGTTAACCAGCCCTTTTGCTTGCGCCCGGGAGGGACGCATATGAAGTTTATCGCGAGTTCCGCACGCAAAGGAAAGCACTAAATGTGCTTTCCGTCTTGCGCAGGACTGTAGAGCAGGAAACTTCATATGCGGCCCTCCCGGGCGCAAGCAAAAGGGCGACCCCTGTACGGAGTCGCCCTTGTTGAGCTTCTTATGTTTAGCTGTTACTCGGCGTCGTGGTGACGGCGGGGCTTGCGGCCTCCGTTGTCGCCGGGACGGCGCGGACGGTCGCTGCGCTCGGAGCGCTCGCGACGCGGACGCTCACGGCGCTGGAAGTGCTCGCCGTCGCCCTCGGAGGCACCCTCAGCGCGAGCAGGGGCCTCGGGCTTATCCAGACGATCGAGCGAGATCTTGCCGCGATCGTCGACCTCGATGACGACGACCTTGACCTCGTCGCCCACGTTGAGGACGTCCTCGACCTTCTCCACGCGACCCTTGGCAACGCGGGAGATGTGCAGCAGGCCGTCCTTGCCGGGCAGCAGGTTGACGAAGGCGCCGAAGGGCTGGATGGAGACCACGCGACCGGTGTACTCCTCGCCCGGCTCGGGAACCTTGATGATGAGCTTGATGCGCTCAACGGCCTGGTCGACGGACTCGCCGGTGCCGCCGACAAAGACGGTGCCGTCCTCCTGGATGTCGACCGAGGCGCCGGTCTCGTCCTGGATACCACGGATGACCTTACCGCCGGAACCGATGACGTCGCGGATCTTGTCGGTCGGAACCTGGATGGAAACGATGCGCGGAGCGGTGCTGCGCGTGGTGTGGCGCGGCTCGGGGATCACATCGAGCATCTTCTGCAGGATGAAGGCGCGACCCTCCTTGGCCTGCTGCAGAGCGCGGGCCAAGATGTCGAAGGTGAGGCCGGTGGCCTTGTTGTCCATCTGCAGGGCGGTGATGCCCTCGGTGGTGCCGGTGACCTTAAAGTCCATGTCGCCCAGGAAGTCCTCGAGACCCTGGATGTCGGACAGTACCACGGTCTTGCCCTCCTCCTGGATCAGGCCCATGGCGATACCGGAGACCGGGCGCTTAATGGGCACGCCGCCGTCCATAAGGGCGAGCGTGGAGCCGCAGGTCGAAGCCATCGAAGAGGAGCCGTTGGACTCCATGACCTCGGAGACGACGCGGATGGCGTAGGGGAACTCGTTCTCGTCGGGAAGCACCGGAAGCAGAGCGCGCTCGGCCAGATTGCCATGGCCGATCTCGCGGCGCTTGGGGCTGCCCATGCGGCCGGTCTCGCCGGTGCAGAAAGGCGGGAAGTTGTAGTGGTGCATGTAGCGCTTGCCCTCGGTGGGCTCGATGGTATCCAGACGCTGTCCCTCGTTCAGCATGCCGAGCGAAAGAACCGAGAGCACCTGGGTCTGGCCACGCTGGAACAAACCGGAGCCGTGAACGAGCGGCAGGTAGTTGTCCTTCACCATGATGGGACGGATCTCGTCGGCGGCACGGCCGTCGACGCGCTCGCCGGTCTCAACGACCATGGTGCGCATGGCCTTCTTCTCGAGCTTCTTGAGCGCCACGGGGATCTCGCGCTCCCAAGCGGCCTGCTCCTCCTCGGTGAACTCGGCGCGGATGGACTCCTTCAGAGCCTCGACCTTACCGATACGGGAGAGCTTGTCGGCGTCGCGAAGGGCGGCTGCCATCTCGTCGTAGTGGGCGAAGATGCGCTCCTGGACCTCCTCGACGGGCTGGTCGAGCGGGTACTCCTTCTTGACGATGGGGCCGTTAACCTGCTCCCACTCGGCGACGAACTCGTCCTGAGCCTGGCAGAAAGCGGCAAGGGCCTCCTGGCCAAACTTCATGGCGGCGAGCATGTCGTCCTCGGAGATCTCCTCGGCGCCGGCCTCGACCATCGAGATGAAGTCGGCGGATCCGCCCAGCTCCAGGTCCAGATCCGAGTTCTCGCGCTCCTCGTAGGTGGGGTTGACGATAAACTCGCCTGTCTCCACGTTACGGCCGATGCGCACGCAGGCAAGCGGGCCCTCGAAGGGCACGCCGCCAAGCGTCATGGCCAGGGATGCACCCATGACGTTGATGACATCGAAGGGGTTGACCTGGTCGGCGACGAGCGAGGTGGCGACGATGTGCACCTCGTTGCGGAAGCCATCCGGGAAGCTCGGGCGAATCGGGCGATCGATCATGCGGGCCGTGAGCGTGGCCTTCTCGCTGGGACGGCCCTCACGCTTGAGGTAGCCACCCGGGATGCGGCCGGCTGCGTACATCTTCTCGTTGAAGTCGACGGTCAGCGGGAAGAAGTCGTAGTTCTTGCGCTCCTTGGAGACGACCACGGTGTCGAGCATCGTGGTGTCGCCCTGCTTGACCAGACAGGCGCCGGTGGCCTGCTTGGCAAGCTCGCCCGACTCAAAGGTGTAGGTCTTGCCGTACAGCTCAAAGGTCTTGGATACGAGTGTCATTGTTCTCCTTAACCCCGCAGACCCCTTGTCTGCGGGCTTCTCATGTGACGCGGGCCCCCTGCCCCCGCCACGCTTCAGAGCGTGATTGTTCGCGCCCTTACACAAAAAGAGCGCCCCGCTGCGCAGGACGCTCTTAGCATGTACAAATCCTACTGGATGTTGTCGCGGATGCCCAGAGCCTTGATGAGCTCACGGTACTCGACGATGTCGTTCTTCTTGATGTAGGAGAGAAGACGACGACGACGGCCGACGAGCATGAGCAGGCCACGACGGGTGTGGAAGTCCTTCTGGTGGGACTTCATGTGCTCGGTCAGCTCCTTGATGCGCTCGGACAGGATGGCGACCTGAACCTTGGGGTTGCCGGTGTCGACCGGGGTGTTACCGAACTGGGCAGTCAGCTCCGCCTTGCGCTCTTTGGAAACAGTCATTGTTTCACCTTTCGTTTCTTGTCGCCCGCGGGCGACGCTATTCGCCTCGGACTGGGAAGCCGCCGGTGGAGCGAGCATCCAAGGTCGAGGTACCAACAGGTCGGTATGTTACCACAAGCAGCCTGCGCCTGCGCATCATCACCGACCCAACATGAATTCCATCGCACGGAGGCGCTGATCGGTGTGCGTCGCAGCCCAAACATGCGAAAGCCCCAGCAAAAAGGCTGCGGTATGGGGATCGATCCTCTCGGACATGAGCGCGTCGAAGGTCATGGACATGAGGGCGCGCAGCCATGCGACCTCACCGGTCGATACCAACTCGGCACCCGGAACGCTCGACGCGCACGAGCCGCACATGAGCCCACCGGCCTGGGGCGAAAAATACGACAGCATGGGGTCTCCGCACAGTACGCAGGCCGAAAAATCGGGTCGATAGCCAACATGCGACAGCAGCTTAAAGACATATGCCGCCACGAGTAGATCCATATGCGCCGTGTCGAGCCCGCCGCCCACCAGGGCAAGCGCCCGCTGCGTAATGGCAAAGGTAAACGGGTCCTCGGCGTCCTCGAACGAGCATACGCGCGCGACCTCGGCGATCGCGCTTGCGGCGCAGGTCGTCTCGTAATCGGACGCAGCGCTGAGCGGCGCCTCCATAAGCTCGGCCTGGGAAACCACGTCGAGTGACCGTCCATGTGCGAGCAGCATATCGACCGTACAGAACAGCTCGCAGCGCGCAGCCAGGCGTCCGCCGGGTTTGCGGGCGCCCTTTGCCACGGCACGAACCTGCCGCCCCCGCTCGTCAAGCATCGTCAAGATCAGGTCGGTCTCTTTGAGCTTAGTCTTATCGAGCACGACCACTTTCGTGCGATATGTCCGGGAGCCTGCCATGCGCGCCGCGCGTCCTTAGTCCTCGGCGTTATAGCCAAAGCGGCAAATCTGGGCCTCGTCGTCACGCCAGCCGGCCTTGACCTTCACGTCCAGCTCCAAAAAGACCTGCGTGCCAAAGATGCGCTCAAGATCGCGACGGGCGTCGATACCGATATGCTTGATCATCTCGCCGCCCTTGCCGATGATGATGCCCTTTTGGCCCTCACGCTCGACGTAAATGGTGGCGTGCACGCGCAGCACCTTCTTGGTCTGCTCGAGCGCATCGCAGATCACGCCAACGGAGTGCGGAATCTCATCACGGGTGCGGCGCAAGACCTTCTCGCGCACAAACTCGGCAACGAGCGTCTCATCGGAAGCGTCGGTACCCATGTCCTCGGGGAACCAACGCGGACCCTCAGGCAAAAAGTGCGCAACGGTCTCGATAAATGCATCGACGTTGAAGTTCTTGACCGACGACGTCACGATCTCGTCGTCATATTCCATGAGTTCGTGGGCTGCCTTAAGCTGCTCCATGACCTGTGCGGGGTCGGCCTCATCGGCCTTAGTGAGCACCAGGACCTTCTTAGAACGAGCGTTCTTGACGCGCTCGGCAACCCAGGCGTCTCCCCTGCCGATCGGTTTGGTGGCATCAATCAAAAACGCGACAACATCAACATCGTTCAGCTCGAACAACGCGCTCTTGTTGAGCTCGGATCCCAAGCCGTCCTTGGGCTTATGAATACCGGGGGTATCGACAAAGACCAGCTGGTAGCCGGGGCGGTTGACGACGGCGCGCATGCGGCGGCGGGTCGTCTGGGCCACCGGCGAGGTGATGGCGACCTTTTTGCCATAGCAGGCATTAAGCAGCGTAGACTTGCCGGCGTTGGGACGACCGACCAGGGCCACAAAGCCGCTACGGAAACCGGGCTCCACGTCGCCAAAGCCCGCGAGTTTGTCGTCCTCGTCGCACAGGGCGTCGAGCTCCTCATCGCTCATGCCCTCAAACGGGTCGAACTCCTCGACTTCCTCGAGCTCCTCGGAATCCACCGCGTCCAGGGACTCGTCGTCCAAAATCTCATCGGTAGGCTGCATATTGTCGGACATGGGAATCCCTTTCTAAATAAAGCCGAGCGCGTGGGCAAATACCAGCAAGCCCACAATCGCGGCGGTGATGGAAAGAACGTATACAGAGGCGGCGGCGATGTCCTTCGCACGCTTGGCCAGCGGATGGAGCTCCTGGGTCGCCAGGTCGACGATAGCCTCCATGGCGGTGTTGCAAAGCTCGCCGTGAATCACCAGGCCGCAACAGATGATAATCGTGGCCCACTCGGCAATGTCGAGGCCCACGATACAGCCGGCAATGACGGTGCACACGCCCGCCACGAGCATGACCTTAATGTTGCGCTCGGTCTTGACGGCGGTGACGAAGCCCTCCATGGCGTAGGAAAACGACTTTAAGAAGGACGGATGGTCCTTGTTCGATCCGGGAATCATAGACGGCTCCTAGTCGTGGGCGTGGTTGGTGATGGGGCCGACGTGGAGTAGCTTGGGGTCCTCGCCGCGCTCGAGCGCCAGATCGCGCAGGATGGCGTCCTCGCGGGCCTCCATGACCTCGGCCTCGTCGTCCTCGATATGGTCATAGCCCAGCAGGTGCAGCATGCCGTGTACGAGCATCAGACGACACTCGTCAGCGGGGCTATTGCCAAAACCGGGGGCCTGACGGGCAATAACCTGCGGGGCCAAGATGATATCGCCGAGCTCGAGCGTCTCGTCGGCGGGAATATCCTCGTCAAAGGCCGAGTCGCATTCAAACGAGAGCACATCGGTGGTGCGGTCGATACCGCGCCACTCGTGGTTGAGCTCGTGCATCTCGTCCTCGTCGACATACGAAAGGGAAATCTCGACTTCACGCTCAACGCCCTCGGCGGCAAGCACAACCTCGCAGATGTGCTCCACCTCCTGCGCGTCGAGCAGCGCATCGAGCTCGGCATCGTTGCTGATCAATACACTCAACGGGACTCCTTTCGGTCACGCACGCGCTGCTCGCGCACATCATCATAAATATCGTATGCCTCGACGATACGTCCCACCAAGGCATGGCGCACCACGTCGGCACGCTCGAGGTGCGAAAATGCGACATCATCGACACGGCCCAAAATCTTCTCGACATCCGCCAAGCCACCACGACGACCCACCAGGTCACGCTGGCTCAGGTCGCCGGTAATCACAAACTTGGAGTTGAAGCCCAGGCGCGTCAGGAACATCTTCATCTGCTCGGGCGTGGTATTTTGCGCCTCGTCGAGCACCACAAAGGCATCACTCAGCGTGCGGCCGCGCATGTAGGCAAGCGGGGCGATCTCGATCACGCCGCGCTCCAAAAGCTCATCGGTGCGCTCGCGATCCATCATGTCAAAAAGGGCGTCGTAAAGCGGACGCATGTAGGGATCGATCTTTTCCTCGAGGGTGCCGGGCAAAAAGCCCAGATTCTCCCCCGCCTCGACAACCGGACGCGTCAAGATCAGACGGCCCACCTCGTGACGCTTGAGCGTGGCAACGGCGAGCGCCATGGCCAGATAGGTCTTACCGGTGCCGGCAGGACCCAGGCCAAACGTGATGGTATGCGTGCGGATGGCATCCACATAGCGCTTTTGGCCGAGCGTCTTGGGGCGAATGACGCGGCCGCGATACGAAAGTAGCACGTCATCGCGAAGCGACGTAGCCTCGTGCTCACCGTCGCGCAAGACGGCCAGGCAGCGAGAGACATCGTCGGCAGACAGCGTGCGCCCGGCGGCCGCATCACGAAAAGCGTGCTCGAAAAAGCGCGCCACGAGTTCGAC
Source organism: uncultured Collinsella sp. (assembly GCA_902464965.1). Classification (GTDB taxonomy): domain Bacteria; phylum Actinomycetota; class Coriobacteriia; order Coriobacteriales; family Coriobacteriaceae; genus Collinsella. The sequence continues at coordinate 17,357 of CABQLI010000028.1, read as the reverse complement.
CTCGTCCGGGTCGCCGCTCACGGAGACGTTATCGCCACGGGCGACCACATGAGCGCGAACCAAGCTCTCGAGCGCACGAAGGACGCCGTCGCCGGCGCCCAAAACGCGCGAGGGATCAATCCCCTCGGGAACGGTAAGTCTAATCTTCGAGGCTTCCATGAACCTCCCTGCGTGCATGGACCAAGCCGGAATCATCGACTCCGATGATAGCAACATCGAGCAGGCACGGGGCTGTAAGTCCACAGGTATCGTCAAGACGGGCATGATGGAACGAGCCGAGCGTCAGGTTGTCGCCATACTCGAGCACGGCACGCTCGACCGTGCCCACGCGACGGCGAGCGTCGGCAATAGCGAGCTCCTGTGCGGCGGCCCGCATACGGCGGCTGCGCTCGGCCATAACCTCGGGCGGAACCTGGTCGGGCATGTCGGCAGCAAGGGTACCGGGACGCTTGCTGTAGCGGAACACGTGCATACGCGAGAAACCCACACGGCGGCACAGCGCCAGCGACTCCTCGAACTCCTCGTCCGTCTCGCCAGGGAAGCCGACAATAACGTCGCAAGAAAGTGACGCCTGCGGCAGATTGGCGCGAATCATACGCACCGTGTCCTCAAAGGCCTCGGCACTATAGGGACGGCCCATGCGATGCAGGGTCGCCGTGCAGCCGGACTGCACGGGCAGGTGCAAAAACGGGGCGATACGCTGCGGGTAGCGCGCCATAACCTTAAGCAGGCGCTCGGAGATATCCATAGGCTCGACCGAGGAAATGCGCACATGCGGAATAGACGTGCGCTCCATGATGGCCTCGAGCAGCTCATCGATTTCGACGTGCTCGTCGGTCGCGCTCTTGCCATCGTAGGCACCCAGGTTCACACCGGTCAGCACCACCTCGGGCACGCCGGCCTCCTGGGCCTCGCGAACTTGCTCGAGCACGGACTCGACGGGCACGGAGCGCTCGGGGCCGCGTGCCTTCCACACAATGCAATAGGTGCAGCGATGGTTGCAGCCGTCCTGAATCTTCACGCCCAGGCGAGAGCGACCGAGCACATCGACCACCTCGCCATCGCTGCAGGCGGGAACGTTATCGGACTCAACGCCCAGCACCTCGCAGACACGTTCGGCGACATCGATCTTGGATGGCTCGGCGATCACGCGATCCGAAAGCTCCAGCAGCTCCTCGGGATGCAAATTGACCACGCATCCGGTCACGACCACATAGGGCTCGTTTGGATAGGCCAGCGCATGACGGACGGCCTTACGGGTCTTGGCCTCGGCCTCGCCCGTAACGGCACAGGTGTTAATGACGATCAGATCGGCATCCTGGGGCTCCACAATAGCAAAGCCCAGGCGCATAAGGTCGGCAGTGATACGGTCAGACTCAACCCGGTTGACACGGCAGCCGAGGTTGACGACGGAAATATGGGGTGCGAGCACGCGGGCTCCTTAATCGAGGATATCGTCGAGGGCACTCTTGATACGGTCGGTCACCGACTTCTTACCAGAAGCGACGTCATCGCCCATCTCATCGGCAAAAGCACGGAGCAGTTCGCGTTGCTTATTGGAAAGATTGGTGGGAACGACCACGCGCAGTTGCACGACCAGGCGGCCACGCGAACCGCCACCGCCAATGCGCGGCATGCCGTAATTATTGACGCTCACGGTGTCGCCGTACTGGGCGCCGGCGGGAACCGTCACCTTAACGACCTCGTCGGGCATAATGCCCTCGACCTCGATCTCGCAGCCGAGCGCAGCCTGCGCGATCGAGATATCGCTCACCAGGTACAGGTCGTCACCGTTGCGCTTAAAGCGCTCATGGTCGGCAACACGCACGTTGACAATCAGGTCGCCCGAGGGCTCGCCGCGAAGGCCGGCCTCGCCAAAGCCGCTCACGCGCAGCTGGCGACCGGTCGAAACGCCGGCGGGAATATCGATGTCGATCTTTTCGTGCGAAGGCGTGCGGCCCTGACCGTCGCAGGTCTCGCAGGGATGGTCGATGACCGTGCCCTCGCCGTGGCAGTCGGGGCAAGGCGAAGAGGACTGAACCTGGCCCAGGAACGAACGCTGAACCGTCGTGACGTAGCCCGTACCGTGGCAGCGACCGCACTGCTTTTCCTGTGCGCCCTCTGCCCTACCAGTGCCATTGCAGTCCTCGCAAGGAGCAAGGCGGTCATAGCTGATCGTCTTTTTGCAGCCGAGCGCCGCCTCCTCGAGCGTCACCGAAAGCGAGATGGCCATGTCACGTCCGCGACGACGCTCACGACGGCTGCGGGCGCCACCGCCGGCACCGCCGCCAAAGAAAGACGAGAACAAGTCGTCCATGCCCATGCCACCAAAGATATCGTTGATATCGACGTAGCCCGAACCACCAGGGCCGTCAGCAGTGCCGTAACGGTCGTAGTTAGCGCGCTTCTGCTCGTCGGAAAGAACGGAATAGGCCTCGTTGAGCTCCTTGAACTTGGCCTCGGCCTCGGGGTCGTCCGAAACATCCGGGTGTACCGTACGGGCTTTCTTTAGAAACGCGCGCTTAATGGTCCGCGCGTCGGCATCCTTGTCGACGCCAAGTACCTCGTAGTAATCCCTATTTTCCGACACGACCGAATCCTTCCGTCTTTCATTATTGTCACAGTGCGTCCTATACCCAAGCTGGGCCGACCGCAAACAGAGGGTTTGATGTTATTGCATTTGGTACGGCGAAAGCATGGCCCGTTGCGAGCAGCTCGCAAACCAAACCGACACGAGCGCGAACATGAAGCCGTTGGCAAAACCGTTGGCAAACTGCATCGCGCCGCGCTTCCACCACAGCAGGCTGCGATGAAGCACACCGTCCGAAAGCACCATGAACAGGCCCATGGCAAACGGGACAAAACACATCACGGCAAAGGCCGAGAACACGCCCGAGATGGCCGACAGCACCAAAAACGGCGCCACGATGCCCATCAGGTAAAAGCCGGTACGGGCTTTACCCTCCAGGCGCTCGGCCTCAACATGGGCGCGACCGACCAGGTCACCACCCGTGGCTCCATTGGTACCGGCGTGGCCCATGCCGCTAATGCGAACCTCGTCGCCGTCGTGCGTGCCGGCAGGAAACTCAATCGTTTGCTCGGAGGTCACGCGGGTACGACCGCTGCCGCCGCAATCGGGGCACGGATCGGCTACGACCTTGCCCGAGCCGCCGCACTCGGGACAAACTGACTGAAACGTGCCGGCACCAAACAGAAAGGACAGGTCCACATCGATATGGCCGCGTCCGCCGCAGCTTGGGCAGGTATGGGCATGCTCGGAGGAGACAGAGCCCGAGCCGCCGCAATGTCCGCACGTATCGAATCGCGTGTAGCGAACGGTTTTGCGGGCACCGCCCTTGGCCTCCTTGGCATCGAGCTTGATGTCAACGACCACGTTGGCACCGCTTTCGGGATTGTAGGCTGCCCGCCCGCGCCGCGGCTGGCCCCAAGCGCCGCCAAAGGGAAAACCGCCCTCAAAGGGATTGCCATAGGCAGCGCCGCCGGCATAGCCGCCACCGTAGGGCGAGGCCGAAGGTGCACCGGCAAAGGGGTTGCCCGAGCGCATGGCGTCATAGCGTGCGCGCTTCTGCTCGTCCGAAAGCACAGCGTAGGCCTCGGAAACCTCTTTGAACTTTTCCTCGGCACCCGGCTCTTTGTTGACGTCCGGATGGAGCTTGCGGGCCTTCTGCTGGAAGGCCTTTTGAATATCACGCGAGGTGGCGTCCTTAGAGACACCGAGAATCTCGTAGTAATCTTTTTCGTTCATCGTCGCCATGCGCGGCAACCTCCTGCTCAAAGCAGCGTATATCTTGCGGTAATTCTACCCGAGCGGTCTATGCTAGACCCCAAAACAGCTCGAACAGAACATTTCCATCGAGCCAGCCCAAGTGGGTGGGCACCAAACGGGCGTGGGCGCGACCTGCGATAACGTCTTTCGGGGCGATACGCGCCGCATATCCCTCGACGCCATCGGGCACCCACGTGGCAAGACCCAATTCGAGCGCGCGATCGCAGGCAGCTGACAGCTCGCCCGTTGGGATGACGCAGGCCGCGCGAACCAACAGGTCGGGCCCAACACCGCGCGTCATGCGACAAGCGAGCATCAGGTCTTCGGCCGCAGCCTCACGCTGCGACAGGTATTCGGCCTCGAACGCCGTCGCGTCATCGTCACGTTGCACCAGACGCACGCGGTGCGCATCGCCTCGAGAAGTCACACCGGGGAACAAACCTGCAAGGCGGTCGAAATCCTCAGCATCGAGCATTCCGGCGGCAGAACGACCCAGGCCCAGATAGCCCTGACCGGTCCAATAGGCAATGTTATGGGCGCACTCATGGCCGTCGAGCGCGTAGCTCGCCACCTCATACGGGTGATAGCCGGCCGCACCCAGACGCCCACGCGCCGTGTCCATGCAGGCGGCCTGAAAATCCTCATCAGGCTCGAGCGACTCGTCGCGGCACGCCATGCGATAGAGGGGCGTCCCCTCCTCGAGCGTGAGCGGGTAAACCGACACATGGTGCGGAGCCGCCGCCAGCACGCCCTCGAGCGTGCGCTTCCAACTCGCTGCGGTCTGCCCGGGAAGTCCGCACATAAGGTCGCACGACACGTCAAGCCCAGCGTCCTTGACCGTTGCGATGGCAGCGAGCGCCCGATCGGCATCGTGAATACGGCCGATGGCGGTAAGTTCGGTGTTATCGAGCGTTTGCACGCCCAGAGAGACGCGTGTGACACCAACCTTGGCAAGCGCAGCGGCAAGCTCGGCGGTCAGCGACTCAGGATTAGCCTCGCAGGTAAACTCAACGGGGGCGCACGACGCACGAATACGCCGCGCCAGCTCCACCAAGCGCTCCCCCGCCAGCGACGGCGTACCGCCGCCAACATAGACGGTGCGGATCTGGTCAAGGGCCCCAGCTTTGCCAAAAGCATCGAGGCGCGCGAACAACTGCTCAAAATAGGCATCGAGCGCAGCGGTCAGATCGCACGGAGCAAAACTGCGCGAATCAAAGTCGCAGTAGCGGCACTTTTGGGCACAGAACGGCACGTGCGCATACAGCGCGGTAACGGCCACCCTTAAGCCTCCAGCGGATGAGGTGGCACCGATTCGCCGGCGGCAAGGGCAGCCTCGCAGGCCACCACATCGCGCTCGATCTCATCGACCAGCGCCATAAACTCCTCGTATGTGGAACAGCGCACCACATGGGCACGCCAAGCGGCAGCATGGGGCATGCCTTTTAAGTACCAGCTTGCGTACGTGCGGGCACGCGACATGAGCGGCAGGAGCTCATGCGTCAGCGTTAGGTGCTCACGCAGGGCGTCTAGGCGCTCGACGGAGCTGCGCGCCGGCACCGGCGTGCCATCGAGCGCAAGGGCGCGAGCATCACCGAACACCCACGGATTACCGTAGATGCCGCGCGCGATAAACACCGCGCTGGCACTCGAGCCTTGCAGATGCTCAGCAGCGTCCTCGGCCGAGAACACATCGCCCGAACCGATAACGGGAATCTCGACGGCGTCGGCCACCTCATCGACGACCGACCAATCGGACTGGCCCGTGTAGAGCTGCGTGGCGCAACGACCATGCACGGCGACTGCGGCGGCACCGGCGCCTTCGAGCATCTGGGCAAACGTCGCGGCATTACGGTCCTCGGCATAAAAACCCTTGCGGATCTTTACGGTCACGGGCACATGCGCCGCGCCCACCGCCGCCTCGACAATCTTCTCCGCCAAATCGGGCGCGCGCATGAGCGCCGAGCCCTCGCCCTTGGTAACAACCTTGCGGGCGGGGCATGCCATATTGATATCGATGAGCGACAGGCGATCGCCCACACGCTCCTCGACGGCGGCGACGGCGCTCGCAAACTGATCGGGCTTGGAGCCAAAGAGCTGCACGCAAATCTGCTGCTCCTCGTCGGCCGGTAGCACCAGGCGCCAGGTCTTGTTGCTGGCATAGGCAAGGCCCGCCACGCTCACCATCTCGCTGTAGGCAAGGTTGGCACCGCGGCGGCGGCACATGATGCGGTAGGCAGGGTCGGTCACGCCCGCCATGGGAGCCATAAGGAACGGCTGCTCGGCATAGGCGCCCAGCAGCCGCTTGCTGTATTCGGAAAGCGCCATAGACCTACTCGTCCACCTTGAGGATCGCCATAAAGGCCTCCTGCGGGACCTCGACCGAGCCGATGGCCTTCATGCGCTTCTTGCCCTCTTTCTGCTTCTCGAGCAGCTTGCGCTTACGCGAGATATCGCCGCCGTAACACTTGGCCAAAACGTCCTTACGGCGCGCCTTAACGGTGGAGCGGGCAATGATCTTGTTGCCGATGGCACCCTGGATGGGCACCTCGAACAGCTGACGCGGAATAATCTCCTTGAGCTTGTCGCATAGGCCGCGGGCAAGACCGTAGGCCTTGTCCTTGTGGACGATAAACGACAGCGCGTCCACCTCGTCGCCCGAAAGCAGGATATCGAGCTTAACGAGCTCGGAGGGACGATACTCGTTGAACTCGTAGTCGAGCGAGGCATACCCCTTGGTGCGACTCTTGAGCTGGTCAAAGAAGTCCAAGATGAGCTCGGCAAGCGGCATATCGAAGCGCATCTCAACCGACTTGCTCGTGAGATGGATCATGTCGGTAGTAATGCCGCGGTGCTCGATGGCGAGCTGCATGACGGCACCCGTATACTCGGGCGGGCAGATAATCTTGGCCTTGAGGTAGGGTTCCTCGATACGCTCGATGCGCGTGGCCTCGGGAAGGTCCTGCGGGCTGCGGACATCGATCATTTCGCCGTCGGTCTTGTAGACGTGATAGTCGACCGAGGGACTCGTGGCAATAAGGTCCAGGTTAAACTCGCGCTCTAGGCGCTCCTTGACGACCTCCATATGCAGCAGGCCCAAGAAGCCCACGCGGAAACCAAAGCCGAGCGCCACCGAGGTCTCGGGCTCCCACACCAACGACGGGTCGTTGACGTGCAGTTTATCGAGCGCGTCACGCAGGTTCTCGTAGTCCTTGTTATCGATCGGGAACAGGCCCGTATAGACCATGGGCTTGGCCTCGCGGTAGCCGGGAAGCGGCTCGGGGCAGGGATTCGACGCCCACGTGAGGGTATCGCCCACGCGAACGGCCTCGGGGTCCTTCAGGCCCGTGACCACGTATCCGACCTCGCCGACCGTCAGCGCGTCGACCGGGGTCTCGGCGGGACGCTTGACGCCCACGCCATCGACCAAAAAGTCGCCCTTTGCCTGCATCATGCGCAGGGTATCGCCCTTTTTGATGGAGCCGTCAAAGACGCGCACCGTGGCGACGACGCCACGATACTCGTCGAAGTATGAATCCAGAATGAGTGCCTTGAGCGGCGCGTTCGCATCGCCCTTGGGCGGAGAGATCAAAAAGACAATGGACTCCAGCAGATCGTGGATGCCCTCGCCGGTCTTGCCCGAGACACACACGGCATCATCGGCAGGGATCGCCAGGTCATCCTCGATCTCGGTCTTAACCTCGTCGGGATAAGCCGAGGGCAGGTCGATCTTGTTGATGGCCGGCACAATGTCCAGATTGGCGTTCATGGCAAGCGTCGCGTTGGAGACGGTCTGTGCCTCGACGCCCTGTGTGGCGTCGACAACGAGCACCGCGCCCTCACAGGCTGCCAGCGAGCGCGAGACCTCATAGGTAAAGTCCACGTGGCCCGGCGTATCGATCAGATTGAACTGATACGTCTCGCCATCGTCGGCGTCATAGGACACGCGAACGGCATTGGACTTGATCGTGATGCCGCGCTCGCGCTCGATATCCATGGTGTCGAGCAGCTGCGACTCCATGTCGCGCTCGTCGACGGTATGGGTGAGCTCGAGAATGCGGTCACTGATCGTGGACTTGCCATGGTCGATGTGCGCAACAATCGAGAAGTTGCGGATGTGGGAAATGTCAATTGAAGTATTCATGCGGACTATCTTACCCGAGCGGTACAAAAAATGGAGCCTGTTCCATAAAACAGGCTCCATTTATGCGCGTAATCTGTGTGGTGTGAAATTTACAACTTAAGCGTTGATGCTGTTCACGAGCTTGGCAAGACCGGACTTGCGGTTGGAAGCCTGGTTCTTGTGGATAACATGCTTGGCGGCAGCCATGTCGAGACGCTTGGTGACGGTCTTGAGGGCAGCCTGGGCCTTCTCGGCGTCGCCCTCGGCGACGGCGGACTGGACGTGCTTGGTCAGCGTCTTGAGCTCGGACTTGACAGCCTTGTTACGCATGCGAGCTGCCTCATTGGTGCGGATACGCTTCTTCTGAGACTTGATGTTTGCCACTTCTGGAGTTCCTTTCGAGTTCCTTGCAAAAAATGTATGACACCTCTGAGACACGGTGAGGTCATGCAAGCGCCTACTATAGCACGCTCCCCCTCAAAGGGATAGAACGAATTTGTCAAATAGGCAGGTATCATCACGATTTTCTCAAGATGTTCGTAATCCAGAGCAAAAGCGCGGCCTCAGAATCGGCCGAACCCTTGAGCGCGAGCTCTACATCGACCGCCCCCTCGAGCGCCGCGACGAGCTCTGCCATCGAAAAGCGACGTGCCCAGGTCAAGTGATTCTTGACCTGCCAGGACTGGAGCTTGAGCGTTGCGGCCAGCTCACGGCCCTGTCCGCGCGCATCGAGCGCCTTGGCGACGATAAGCTCGCGGATGCGGCCGCACAGCAACGTGTAAGTCCACACGTAGCTCTTGGCGGGCAATAGATTGAAAAGCTCGAGCGAGCGTCGCATGTCACGTGCCGAGACTGCATTGAGAAAGTCCCAGGGTTGAACCTCGGCCGTACGTACAATCCAGCGCTCAACGTCGGCAAGCTCAATCTGGGGCGCCTCGACCATCTGGGCAAGCTTAGCCAAGTCGTTATCGAGCATACGAGTGTTCTCGCCCGAACGCGAGACGAGCTCCTCGGCGGCCGCCGTCGAGATCAACTTGCCGCGCTGCGTCGCCATCTGCTGCACGCGACGCGGTAGCTCCCAGCGCTTGGTGCCGGAGCAATCGATCACGGCCTTCTTATCGATCTTGGCGATCGCCTTATACAGGCGTGTGTTCTTGGCAAGCGAGTCGGCAATGATGAGGCAGACCGTTGTGGGGCTGGGACTCGCCAAATACTCGACAAGCGGCTCCGAGACCGCCTTGGCGAGCTTTGAACAGCCGTCAAGGATTACCAGGCGAAACTCGCTGCCCATGGGAAAGGTGTTGAGCGATCCGATAATCGACTCGATATCGGGGTCTTTGGTCATGTCGCGCTCGTCGAGGTTGAACTCGACCATGCCCGTCTTTTCCAGACGCGCCTTCATGCGCGAGACGGCATGATCGCGCTTGACTCCGTCGGTACCGACGATCAGATATGCCGGCAGCAGACCGGTTTCGGACATTGCGCTCCCCTCCCGCAGGCCTTCGTATTCGCTCCGTGCCATTCTAGCCCAGGGGCCCACCACACGCCAACGACGTCGTCACGGTCGCTGGCATCGCATCGCAAAGCCATTCGCAGTCGGCGTGACGGTAATGTCGCCGTGTTCGATAGTGCACGCGAACACGCCGCCCGCTTCCTTAACGGCATCGATGCAGGCGTCGGACGGATGGCCGTATCGATTCCCCTCGCCCGCGCTCGCGAGGGAAAGCTCGGGCTTCAGGACGTCCAGCAACTCACCATCGACTGAAACCTTAGAGCCGTGATGCCCAAGTTTAAGGACATCGATATCCCCCACCTCCTGCACGAATTCCCGTTCTTGGTCGAGCTCGGCATCGCCGGTGAGGAGCATACGCAGGCCCTTGCCTTCCTGAATATAAGAGAGCAGCAGGACAAGCGAGTCCTCATTTCCCTCGCCATCCACGGACTCGAATGGCCACATCACGCGGGCGCAAAATGAGCCGATGTCGACTGTATCCCCACGGCGCACCTGCCGATACTCCACGCCAGGTCGGTTCAACACCTCGGCAGGAGCATCCTCCAGCGCATCAGCCGCCACGGCAATCGTTCCGACCGAAAACTGTTCGAGCACGGCAGGCAGACCACCCCAGTGGTCCTCATCCCAATGCGTCACAAAGACGGCATCGATATGGTGCACGTTATTGCGGACCAACGCCGCCACCACGCGCTCGTCGAGCCCGCAGTCGACGAGTGCTACTGCGCCGCCCTGGCGGATAAGAATCGCATCGGCCTGGCCCACATCGAGCACCGTCACCGAAGGCGGAGCGAATCGATCCCAGTAGACGTACGGAATCGCAGCCAAGAGCACCAGGCATGCAAGCCCCACCGCCACAGGACGTGCACGGGGACGCGGCCACCAGACCAGCAGCACCGCCAGCAAACACGGCACTAGGTAAATCCACATGCTATCGGGCGGCACGCTCACGGATGCACCCGGCACGGCGGCAAACAGCTGCTCGAAAAACAGCGCGCAACGGGCGGCAATCATGGGCACAACGAGCGCCCAAGTCCGCAACGGTCCCACGAGCGAAAAGGGAACCAGCACGATGGACAAAGCAAGCAGTACGCTCACCACCGGACCGATGACCGCATTTGCCAACGGAGCAATGAGCGAGAACGTACCGAATGCAGGAATGGTAATGGGAAGTGTCGCCAGTTGCGAGCAGAGCGTGACGGAAAGCATGCTGGCAACGCCCGATGACACACCCAGCTCACCCAAAGCGTAGGTCGCATAGGGGCAAAAGCACAGAATGGCTAAGACGCTGGCACATGAAAGCTGAAAGCCCATCTCGAACAGCACCGTCGGCCGCAGTAGCACAAAGATGGACATGGTTACGAAGAGTGCCGATGCACCGTGCCGGCGACGCCCCGCGCCGTTTACGACAAGCGTCGCGAACACCATGCAGCACGCGCGCACGGCCGAGGGAGACGCGCCCGTAAAGGCAGCGTAGCCCACAAGCGTTACCGCCAATATCGCCCGCTGAAGACCACGTGAGCACCGAGTCTTTTGCAATACACCCTCGATTACAAACCCCACGATAGCCAAATGGCTGCCCGAGACGGCGATAAGATGCGCCGTTCCCGTTACCGAAAACCAGTCGCCCGCCGGCTGGGCGCGTAGCTCGGCCGAACGACCGCAGACGACACCGGCTATGAGTGCACGCGCCGGGTCGGTCGCAGGCGCGATGGACGCAAGCAGCCCATTTCGCATCCGAAGAAGCGGCCCCGGAGAGTCCTCATCGACCGACAAAATCCGAACGACTTTAACCTTGCGCACCTCACCTCGGAGCACGCGCGATCGTCCATACGCATCGTTCTCAAAACGTGAAACGCGACCGATAACACGCACGTGCGCCCCGACCTTGAGCTCGAGGTCGCACGATAGGCGAACCATTGCCAAGTTCTTACCGTCCGCGCGTGCCTCGCAGGTATAGGAAAACACGTCGTCGTTTATGGATGGATCACCCTGCACGACCAACTCAAGGCTGCTTGCCGCTCGACCGTCGAGCGCCTTCGAGGCGCTTAGCGCGCCCACAGCCCACCAGGCCGAGACGACCGCTCCCGCCACAAGACCGACGGACGCGGCATACAGCCACCGCTTCCAAGGGGCAAGCCACGCACAAGATTGAGCCAGCACAACGAATACCGCCGCCGCAACGGGGATGGCCCAAAGCGGCCCGACCGCCGAAGCCCGCTCCCACAGCAGCGCATCGGCGGCCACGTTGAGCACCAAGGCGCAGCTCATGCACATGCCGGCACACAGAGCCATCGTCCACGGCATCAGAGGCCGCGGAGGCATAACACGCTCGCGCTCGGTCGCACTCATACGCAGATGCAATCTTTGATTTTGGCAAGCTTCTTCTCGCCGATTCCCGATACACGCATCAGATCGTCAACCGAGGCAAAAGCACCGTTCTTTGTCCGCTCATCGATAATCGACTGTGCCATGGAGGGACCGATGCCCGAGAGCGTCTGCAGTTCTGCCGCGCTTGCCGTATTGATATTTACTAGGCCTGTTGCGCCACTCACGCCCGATGATGCGAAAGCCCCACCATCAACACCGGCTTCCGCAATGGACGTCTGCTGCTCCCCTACCGTTGGAACGTGAATCTTCTGTCCATCGACGACCTTAGATGCCCGATTGAGCCCCGTAACGTCTGCCTCAGGCGCCAGCCCGCCGGCGGCATCAATCGCCTGAGCCACCCGCGCGCCGTCTTTGAGCCTGTATACACCGGGCGACACAACAGCGCCATCAACATCGACATAGACTTCTGCCGCGGCAGACGCCTTAGACGAAGAGCCTTCGGATGTCTTTCCGCTCGAGGCATCGCCGGATCCCGGCTCCACCAACGAGCCTGAACCGTCAGTGCGCTCAAACGACACGCCGCCGGCACCGCCGCCAAGGTTCGCCATCGCCAAGCCGCTCGCCATCGCAATGACGACCAGTATCGCCACGACCACCGCCTTATGACCGAACAGCTTGTCCGCCAAGCGGTCCATCTTTTTGACCCGTTCGTGTTGTTCGCGCTGCGCCATAGCAAAACCTCCCAACACCATCGTGTCAGGAAAGGAACTCCGCAACAGCTACGCTCCAAAACCGGTTTTAGCGGTCAAACCAAAAACCGACCAAAACCTTGCACAAATCTGTCCATTTATTCAGGCACACGTCAGCAAATGAACACTTAGCCGCAAAATGCCCAGATAGCAAAAGACCGACGATGCAGGCGCATCGTCGGTCTATGCACAAATTTACTCGTGATCTTGGTAAATCTCACGCGGAGCAAGCTCCGAATGTTTGCATTTTAAGGTCTTGGGGGCCTTATACGTGTTGCTCTCGAAGTCGATGTACTCGGTCTGCTTGAGCAGGCGCTCGATCATCTCCTCGTGATCGAACAACTCCCAGGCCTCATGCACGGCATCGAGTTTAGCGTGCGTCTCGGGACGGCGCGGCATAAACAGCGTGCAGCAGTCGGGAGCGGCCTCAGTCGAGATATCGAACGTACCGATCTCCTCGGCGCGCGCGATGATCTCCTGCTTGTCCGAACCGATGAGAGGACGGAACACGGGGATCTTCACGGCCTCGTTGACGGCCATGATGTTCTCAAGCGTTTGAGAGGCAACCTGCCCAAGCGATTCGCCCGTAACGATGGCCTTGGCGCCCTCGATGTGTGCAATGCGCTCGGCAACCGAATACATAATGCGGCGATACATGATCACGCGCAGGTTGCTGGGACAGGTGACCGAAATCTCACGCTGGCAGTCGCCAAACGGCACCACGTACAGGCGGCCGATCTGAACACCCGGCTCAAGCGCATGGATAATGTCCTGCACCAAATACTCGCTCGTATCGGGCGTCTGCGGACGACCGGAGAAATGTACCGGCACGCACACCGCGCCGCGACGCGCGAGCATCCAGGTCGCCACCGGAGAATCGATACCCGACGAGAGCAGCGTCACGACCTTGCCGGCAGAACCCACCGGCAGACCGCCCACGCCGCGCTCGGAGCGCGCGTACACATAAACGCTACCCTGGACCACCAACACATGCACCATAGCGTCAGGATCGTGCATCTGGACCTTTTTATCAGGAAACGCCTCGCACAGCACCTCGCCCACCTGACGATTGATGTCAATCGAGGTGAGCTCATAGTCGGTATTGGAGCGCTTGGCGTGCACCTTAAACGAATCGAAGGAACCAAACTCGCGCAGCGCCTTGACGGCGGCGGCACAGTACTCCTGAGGGTCGCGATTGGTGTGATACGCCAAAGACACGCGAGCTACGCCGGGAACGGTGCGAATGACACGCGCTGCCTCGTCGGCCTGATGCTCGTTAAAGGTCACGAGGATATAACCGGAAATTCGAGACACGGCATTCACGGAAAAGGCGGCCAAGGCCGCCTTGATGTTATCCATGAGGATATGCTCAAAATGTGCGCGGTTCTTGCCCTTCAGTCCAACCTCGTGATAGTGGACCAGACAGACGCGAGCTGCCATTTAGGCTTCAGCAACCTTGTGGCCGAGCGCCTTCTCGTAACGGGCCTCGTCGTAAGAGATGTCGCCATCGACAATCTCGTCCATAGCCATCGAGATGGTATCGGCACCGGAAAGCCCGATGGTGATGTCATCGACATCCTGGACGGCAAGCACGCGGTTGTGCTGGCCACGCAGCATGCTATTGATGTCGCAGGCGCGCTTGGAGGCAAGCGAAGCGAGCAGGAAGCGGTTGTGATCGGTCTTCTCCAGAAGATCGTCAATGCAAGGCTTTACAACGGACACGGACCTCAGATCCTTTCATGCATATCGAGAACGCGAACGAGCTCATCGGTCGCGCGGTCGAGATCGTCATTCACCACGACGTCGTCGTAGCGGTCGGCAAGGGCAAGCTCATCGGCGGCGTTTGCCATACGCAGCTCAATCGTCTCGGGCGTCTCGGTACCGCGACCGACTAGACGCTCGCGGAGCACCTCAAGCGAAGGCGGCTTGATAAAGATCAGCACGGCCTCGGGGAAACGCTCCTTCACCTGCAGGGCGCCCTGGACATCGATCTCCAAAATCAGAGACGAACCAGAGGCGAGCTTGGATGTAACCTCGCTCACCAACGTGCCATAGCAGTTACCGTGGACCTCGGCCCACTCAACAAACTCACCGTTTGCCACGCGGCGGTCGAACTCCTCGCGCGTCAGAAAAAAGTAGTTGACGCCGTCGACCTCACCTTTGCGTGGCGCTCGCGTGGTAGCCGAAACCGTCAGGCCCAGGTTCGAGCGGCGCTCGCGCACACGAGTGACGAGCGTGCCCTTGCCTGCGCCTGACGGTCCAGAAATCACAAAGAGCTTGGAATCCTGAGCGCTCACTTATTTGGTCAGCTGCTCGAGGAGCTGCTCGCGCTGACGGACGCCGAGGCCCTGGACGCGACGGGTAGCGGAGATACCGAGCTCCTCCATGATCTTGGCGGCCTTGGCCTTGCCATAACCAGGGAGAGACTCGATGAGGGTGGAAACCTTCATGCGGGAAGCGATGGGGTCATCGGAGTTGAGCACGGACTCGAGGGACTTCTCGCCCTTCTTGATCTGCTCGCGAAGCTCAGCGCGGGCGTGACGTGCGGCAGCAGCCTTCTCAAGAGCCTGCTTGCGCTGCTCATCGGTAAGCTGAGGGAGTGCCATTCGTACCTCCAAAAAGTTGGGTTATATCTGATTCAATAATTGGCATTTTAGCACGTAGAACGTACAAAATGCCCAATCGCGGCTCCATAGGTTAGACGATACCCGCAAAAAGTGCAATATACTGCGCCCAAAGTTAAGCCCCTGACCTGCGATTCCACACAAAGGATGGGAAAGTTTACGCAGGCACAGGGGCTATTTTGTGCTAATGAGACCCAAAAGTGGTGACTTAGGGGAATCTTTTAGGCGACGTTTTCGACCAGCTCAGCGACAATAGCGTCAAAGGCGGCAACCGGATCGTCGGCGCCGGTGATGGGACGGCCCACCACAATGTGGCTTGCGCCACGCTCGATAGCCTGGGAAGGCGTCGCCACGCGGGACTGGTCACCAAGGGCGGCACCCACCGGACGCACACCCGGAGTCACGATCAGGGCATCGGGACCCAGCAGCTCACGCATGTCGTGAGCCTCCATCGGCGAGCACACGATACCGTCGATGCCGTTGGCCTGAGCGAGCTTTGCCAGGCGGGCGGCCTCCTCGGCCACGGGCGACTCGACGCCGATCTCGCTCAAGGCATCCTGGTTCATGCTCGTGAGCACGGTGATGGCGACGAGCTTGGCGCGGTCCTCGCGCGCCTCCTCGGCGCCCTCGCGGCAGGCAGCGAGCATGGCGCCCGAACCCAAGCCGTGGACCGAAAGCAGATCGGCACCGGCAAGCGAGGCCGAGCGGGCGGCACCGCGAACCTGATGCGGAATATCATGGAACTTGAGGTCAAGGAAGACCTTAAAGCCCAAATCCTTGAACGTCTTGACGATCTCAGGACCCTCGGCGTAATAGAGCGTCATGCCAACCTTGAGCCAGGCGGCATGGCCCGAAAGCTCGTGGGCAAGCTCGAGCGCACGCTCACGGTCGCAGTCGAGGGCGACGATAACACGGTCGCGGGCATCGGTCTCTAGCATTCGAACGCACCTACCAGTTCGTTGATGTCCTTCACGCCCTGAGACTCGGCCCAGGCCTCGAGCTCGTGCGCGATCTTGAGCGAAGCGCACGGATCGACGAAGTTGGCCATGCCGACCGACACGCAGGTGGCGCCGGCCAGGATAAACTCGGCCGCATCTTCGCCGGTCATGACACCGCCGACACCGTTGATGGGGATATCGACAGCCTGGGCAACCTCCCAGACCATGCGCACGGCGATGTGGTGGCACAGCGGGCCCGAAAGGCCGCCCTTGGGCTTGGCCACGCGGGACTTGCGGGTATGGACGTCGATGGCCATGCCCTGGATGGAGTTGATGACTGAAAGGCCGTCGGCACCGGCAGCCTCGAGGGCCTTGGCAATCTCGGCGACGTTGACCGGCGCCATCTTCACGAACAGCGGCTTATCGGTCACCTTGCGGCAGGCAGCCATAACGGAAGAGGCGCCCTCGGGCGTAGAGCCCATGGCGGCACCGCCGGCGGCGATATTAGGGCAGCTCACGTTGATCTCGTAGCCGGCAGCCCAGGGGCACAGCTCGACATACATCTCTAGTGCGCGGACAAACTCGTCAACGGAGTGGCCGGCAACCTGGCAGATGACCTGGCAACCGTCCTTGGAGAGCTGCTCCAGCCACGGACCGGACTCACGGGCAAAGGCAGCCACGCCAGGGTTCTGAAGGCCCACGGAGTTGATCATGCCGCCGGGAATCTCGGCCATACGGGGCGCGGGGTTGCCGGGCCAGGGCTCGGCAGCGCAACCCTTGGTGGTGATGGCGCCCAGCTGGGAGACATCGAAGAAGTTCTGGAACTGCCAACCGTAGCCAAAGGTACCGGCTGCGGTGTTGATGGGGTTCTGCATCTTGACGCCGCCGAAATCGACGGCCATGTTCACGGTACCCACTAGAAGACCACCACCTTGGAAGCATCGAACACGGGGCCGCACATGCAAGCACCCTTCATACCGTCGACCGTCTCGACATTGCAGGTGTTGCAGGCGCCAAAGCCACAGCTCATCATGCGCTCGAGCGACACCTCGCAGTACGCACCGGCCTCGGCGGCAGCGGCGGCGACTTTCTTCATCATGACAGCGGGGCCGCAGCTGGCCACATAGTCGTAGCCGCCCTCTCCGAGCAGCTCGGCTGCCGGGTCGGTGCAAAAACCGTGCGTGCCCAGCGTGCCATCATCGGTGCACACGTTAACCGTGGCGCCAAGCGCGCGGAACTCATCGACACCCACGGCCTTGGAAGCGGTGCCAAAGCCCAGGCAAACGTCGACATCCACG
>CABQLI010000027.1 GCA_902464965.1 uncultured Collinsella sp. | reverse complement strand
ACCACGTCCTCGCGGCCGACCAAAAAGCCGATGCGGGCACCGGTGACGTTAAACGACTTGGAGAGCGAGAAGAACTCCACGCCCACCTCAAGCGCACCGGGATACTGCAAGAAGCTGCCGCCCGGCTCGCCGTCGAACACGATGTCGGAGTATGCGTTGTCATGGACGATCAGCAGGTCGTGCTCGCGGGCGAAAGCGATGATCTCCTCGTAGACCTCGGGCGTGCCCACCGAGCCCACCGGGTTGGCGGGCAGCGACACGATCATATACTTGGCACGATCGGCCACCTCGGGATCGATACCCGCCACATAGGGCAGGTAATTATGCTCGGCAACCAGCGGATAGTATTCGAGCTTGGC
Organism: uncultured Collinsella sp.; assembly: GCA_902464965.1. Lineage (GTDB taxonomy): Bacteria > Actinomycetota > Coriobacteriia > Coriobacteriales > Coriobacteriaceae > Collinsella. The sequence continues at coordinate 24,981 of CABQLI010000027.1, read as the reverse complement.
ATCGGCGATCTTGGCACCCGCCTCAAAGACCGGGTAGCACGGATCGGGAACCAAAATAGTGTCGCCCGGATCGAGCAGGGCCAGGCCCAAATGGCCCACGCCCTCCTGCGTGCCGTTGCACGACTGCACCATGGACGGCGTAATGCCCGAAACGCCAAAGCGACGCTCATAGTAATCGCACACGGCCTGCTTGAGTTCGGGCAGGTCACGCAGGGCATACTTCCACATCTCGGGATCTTGGGCTGCTTGCGTGAGCGCCTCGACCACATGGTCGTACGGCTTAAAGTCGGGCGTGCCCACGCTCATGTTGTAAATGGTCTTGCCCTGAGCCTTCAGCGCGAGAAGCTTGTTGTTGAGCGAGGCGAAGACCTCCGCGCCAAAGCGGTCGAGACGCTGCGATGCCTGCATGGTGCCACCTTTCGATATGAAAAACGCGGCGCTCCGACAAGAGCGCCGCGCGATACGGGCCATCAGATTGCAAAAGTGTAACGCTTGCAACCCCCGTATTGGTTCAATTTAGCCAACCTTAGTCAACTGGATTGAGCGCGTCGATCTGCGCAAGCCACAGACGCGAGCTGGCGTCACTCGGCATACGCCAATCGCCGCGCGGACTGAGCGTCACCGAGCCCACCTTGGGACCATCGGGCAGGCAGCTGCGCTTAAACTGCTGGGCAAAGAAGCGACGGTAGAACGTACGTAGCCACGTGTGGACGGTCTTGGCGTCGTAGACGCCCTCGAAGCTCTTGAGCGCCATGCGGTAGATCTTGCCCGGCTCAAAGCCAAAACGCAGCAGGTAGTAGAGGAAGTAGTCGTGCAGCTCGTACGGGCCCACCAAATCCTCGGTCTTCTGCGCAATCTCGCCGTCGCCCGTGGGCGGCAGAAGCTCGGGAGATACCGGCGTATCGAGGATGTCGAGCAAGACCTCGGCAATACGCCCGCCAAAGACATCGGCGGCATAGCGCACCAGATGACGCACGAGCGTCTTGGGCACGCTCGCGTTGACGGCGTACATGCTCATGTGGTCGCCGTTATAGGTAGCCCAGCCGAGCGCCAGCTCCGACAGGTCGCCCGTGCCGATGACAAAACCGCCAGCCTGGTTGGCCAAGTCCATCAAAATCTGTGTGCGCTCGCGGGCTTGGCTGTTCTCGTAGGTCACGTCCTGAACTGCCGGGTCGTGCTCAATGTCCTTGAAGTGCTGCTCCACAGCCGCGTGGATCGAAACCTCGCGGAAGCTCACACCCAGGTCGCGGGCAAGCGACTCGGCATTGGACTTGGTGCGATGCGTCGTGCCAAAGCCGGGCATGGACACGGCTGTGATACCGGTGCGCGGCAGCCCCAGCGCATCGAAGGCACGCACGGTCACAAGCAGTGCCAGCGTGGAGTCCAAGCCACCCGAAAGGCCGATGACCGCAGCCTTGGTACCTGTGTGGGCAAGGCGGGTCTTGAGGCCCGCAGTCTGCAGATCGAGGATCGTCTCGCAACGCTCGGCCAGGTCGCCATGGTCAGCCGGCACGAAGGGCGCGCGGGGGGAAACGCGGTCGATATCGCAGGCATCGCGCAGGACAGGTTCTTCGGCCAGTACGCCCTCAAACGAAAACTCAACGGTCGTGGCCTCCGGCGCATCGCCGGTGCGCGCCCACGTCGTCGAGCGACGGCGCTCGGCAACCAGGCGGTCAAGATCGACATCGGCCACCGCCATATCGCAGGTAAGCAGTTTAGTGGCGGCGAGCTTGGATCCGTTTTCGTAGATAAGGTTCTCGCCCGCAAAGACCATGTCGGTCGTGGACTCGCCCTCGCTCGCGTCTGCATAGGCATAGGCACAGTACAGGCGCGCGCTCTGATTGGAGATTAGGCTGCGGCGGTAATCTGCCTTACCGATAATCTCGTCCGAGGCCGACGGGTTGAGAATCACCGTGGCACCGGCAAGCGCCATCTCGGTCGAAGGGGGCGCCGGCACCCACAGGTCCTCACAGACCTCAACGCCCAGCACCAGGTCCTCGGCGCCCTCATCACAGCAACGGTAGACAAGCCCCGAACCCAGCGGAACCGGACCCTGACCGGCAAATTCAACCCACACGGGATCCGCAGGCGCCGGAGCAAACCAACGGCGCTCGTAGAACTCGCCATAGTTGGGCAGATACTTCTTGGCCGTAAGGCCCAAAAGCTCGCCCGCGCAGCACACGGCGGCGCAGTTGTAGATATTCTCGGCAACTGCAACGGGAAGACCAATAGTAAAGACAATCGGCAGCTCACGAGTCTCGTCGAGGATATGCACCAGAGCAGCCTCGCAGGCATGCAGCAGCGTGCGATTATGGAACAGATCAGCCGCGGTATAGCCAGTCAGATTAAGCTCGGGCAAAACCAGAGCACGAACGCCGCGCTCGGTAGCCTCGCGAACAGCCGCCAGCGCAACCTCGGCATTGCCCTCGACATCGGCAACGCGAATCTGCGGTGAGGCCGCCGCCACACGTAAAAAGCCATCGTTCTTATTAGCCGAAACGCAGCATTGCTTTGTTGATCTGGACACTGGAGGCCCCTTCTACCCTGAGATTCAGTCTAACGGACGTTCACATATCTCTAACTAGCCAAAGCAACCTCCCAGTTTACTGAGAGGCCAACCTGTGCTAAGAGCATGTATTTCAAAATTAAGGCATATCAACGTCACATCTGCATATCAACGTCACATCTTTCGCAAATAATTCAATTGAAACACAGCTACCATCATAATTGAAAATACACCAAGTCCAGTAACGAGAATTGAGAACATCGCGATGCTCGTGAACAGCGAAACAAGGAGTGTTGAAATAACAACAGCAACCGATTGCAAAGACTCCCTAATTGAAAACAGGCCTATCGATTCAGATCCGTCTCTCGCCAAATCCTGCAGCGATGTTATGAGAAGCACATCTTGAATGGCGTTTCCGGCACCGACGATAAAAAGGAAAATAAACGATATCCCAGACGCATAGCGATAGCCAAACGCCAGATACGCACCGAGCGCAAGATACGTCACAAAACAATATGATTTAACGCAATCGGAACCACTGATTAAACGACCATATATTGTATTTCCGAACAACAGTCCGATTGTAAGACTACTCTGAAGGAATCCGTATTGTATCGATGACGAGTCAAATTGCAATTGCGCTATAGCTGGCAAAAGAGAATTCAGAGAGCCGAATGCCACGCCACTAGAAATATCGATTAATAGGAAACCAATTGCCAAGTGCTTCGCGCTAAGATCGCTAAATGCAGTCCTGTATTTTTCATTTTTGCTTATCCCCTCTTTATCATTAACCTCGATAACCGACGGAACATCTCGCAGCAACCAGAACGACACGGCAAAAGAAAGCGCGTCTAATGCAAGAACAGCCTCCGCCCCAAATTGAGCGACAACAAAACCGCCGGCAACTGGCCCCAGAACCATCATCAAATTCTGCAGAAACCCAAACGAATTATTAATTACGTCGCGATTGATACTATTCGTATTGGCTCTTAACAACGAGTAAAAGCAGGGCATTTCAACCGTTCGGCAAAGCGATACCGCGCACGTAATAGCAAACATACTCCATTTACTATCAACAAAAATATAGCAAACGAATAATCCCGCGCGAATTAAGTCTGCCAATCTCATGGCCTGCAGTGTCCCGATACCCATCTTCTGAGGCAGCTGCGCGAGCGCAACTGAAAACAGAGAGGGGGCAAATCTGCAGCAGACCATCAAAGCAGTTGCAGAAACATCGTGAGTTATCTCGTAAATCAGCATTGGCAAAGCAATATTCGCACACCAATTGCCTATTTCGCTTATCCCTCTAGCAATATATAGGACCCGAATCGGACGGCTAGCTCTCAATACCGTGAACATCACGATTAACCTCGTATTTCAGGCCTCGTTCATCCCTTAATAGGAATCCATAATCAACCAAGTACCGCCTCAACACGGCATAATCAGGATAGAGCTGTGACAGCACACGATTAACCTGAAGCTCCGTATAACTTGTATTTAATTCAAAGAAAGAGACGGCCCATAGCAGCATGATTCTTTTATAGCTTTCCTTTTTTGGAATTGAAACCAGCTCGCCATTCTTGAGAAATCGTTTTTTAAAGTCTATTAGCTCATCCATTCACATCCTCCATTTCATACGCATCTAATACTAAAAATGCATACGCTTTAGGTCATCGCATTCAGCTTCTTTATTCGAACTAAACTCGAACTAATCTAAATTATTTGCTCAAACACTCTTCGAAAGCTCGTTTCTCACTCTGAGTAAAATGCCCTTCCCAGTCAGTCCACGAACAGGAAGGCAACTCACAACGAGCGGAGTCGAAGCCCTCTGCCGTCGGTCGCTCAAAATGCACGATAACCTTTTCGATATCGCCATCTGTAATCAGGTCAGAATGAATGACCTCGGTACCGTCTTCGAATGTCATATACGGGTACATCACGTAAACCACCTTGCAATCGTAAGTCCAGTTTAGCATCAAGCTATTTCGCCAAAGACAGCAAGCCCCCCTTGATGAGTTGATGGTATCTGTTAAATGTCACGTACGATTCACATCTGGTGGGTACCCTGATGGCTGCATGAAACGAAGCAGATTTACACCGGGAGGACCCCGTATGACAACCAAGTACACCGACGCGCCGCGCACGCGCGTCATGACACCGGCCGCGCTCAACAACGGCGTGCACGAAAACCATTCCATCGGACAGACCATGGCCATCGCGCCCAAAAAGGGCCTGTTCGATGACATTTCCATTCCTCAGATCATCGCTGGCGCCGCAGCCGCCGCCACAAGTGTCGCGCTTGCTTCCAAGATTGGCATCGCTGGTTCAGTAATTGGCGCCGCCGTGAGCTCGGTCATCACCGTTGTGTCCTCGCAGGTCTACCGCCACTTTATCTCTGCCAGCGCCAAAGCCCTCAAAGGTACGCACGCCGACGTCGACTACCCCGCCGGCGCCTATGAGCCCGTTGAGCTTAATGCCGAGGAGCACCTGGGCGGCGCCGCGACTACGCAGGAGATGCGCCAGGTTGCGGGGCGTGCGACCACGGCGCGCGTCGCCCCTAACAGCCTGCGCGCCAAGGCCGCGGCAGAGCGCAGCCAGACGCAAAAGAAGGTCATCGTCTTCTCGATCGCCATCGCCATCGTCGCGGTCATCGCCTGCGCCGGCGCCATCCTTATCACCACCGCCGGCGAGGGTCTGGGCGAGCGCCCCGAGCCGACTCTGTCGTCGCGCACGACGGAGAGTGATGCAAATGGCGACACCCAGTCGCAAGATCAGCAGGCACAGGCGGACGGCACGCAAGACAGTTCTACCTCTACCGATTCGTCCTCGAACACCCAAAACCAATCGCAGGGCACCGATTCCTCTACGGCCAACAGTGGCACGCCGTCCGGCACGACCGACTCAAGCCAAACGACTGACGGTTCACAGCCGAACACCGGAGGCCAGACGAGCGACACCACGTCGGGAACGGGCGCAGCAGACAGCAACAACAGCAATTCGAGTGGCACCACATCGGGCACGACATCTGACAGTTCAAGCCAAGGCACGACATCGGGCAACTAGGCGCTGCATCCCCAGATAGGCAACCTGTACAACGGGCGCGAATCGATATCGGTTTGCGCCCGTTTGCCTTGGGTGCCGCCATGGCAAACGCTATGCGATGGTAAGATGCTTTACGTGTGTAAAGAGGAGATTTGCCATGAGCAAGACAATAGTTAGGCCCACGCTATCGCTGGGCAACCACATCTACCTGTATCGCCTGCTGCGCGATGCGATTGGGTGCGGCAAGCAAACGTTTATGACGCAGGTCGAGGAGGCACTCGCCGCGGGCGACATGGCCGCTTATGACCTGGGCTTCGAGTCCACGCGCGAGCTGCTCGAGGAGCTCGATGACTGCATTAAGCTGACCGTCTTTAAGGGCGGTCGCCTGTATGCCACCGTCATCGCCAACGATGCCTGGGATGCCGCCCTTGCCAAGGGCGAGGACAAGCTCAAGGCCACCAAGGGCGCCAAGCAGTCCTACAAAAAGAAGAAGCGCGGCGAGAAGGACCTGAAGGCCGTGCGCCCCAAGCACGTTAAGCGTCCCGAGCCCGTAGTTGAAGCTGTGCCCGAGCCCGAGCCCGAGATCGAAGTCGCTATTGAGGTAACAGCAGAAGCCGAAACCGAAATCGCTGCCACGACCGATCCCGAAGTCATATCCGAGCAGGAAGCCACTGCGGAGCTCAACGAGGCTCCCAAGTCGACAACAGAAGAAGCCGCTAGCCAACCTGAGGCGCCCGCGCTCCAAAACAGCGATGTCTTTGGCGACGAGGCCGAGGACGATCAGCCCGACGATCAAGACGCTACCGAGTCGACGCTGGAGCCCGAGACGCCGCAGCCCGCCATCTCGCTTACGGTCGTCTACGACCCCGAGAACGCCAACGCCGGCATCACCACCATGGCATCCACGCCCATCGAGGCAAAGTCGAGCGTCGAGAACGAGAACGCGACGCAGGTTGAGGTTGAAACTGCAGCTGCAGACGCATCCGTCACCTTGAAGGCCGCAGATTCCACGATCAAGCCGGAAGCGACGCCGGAGCCCGCACCCGTCATCGAATCCGCGCCCACCTCTGCTTGCGACCAAATTCCCGCACCCGCGCCGGATTCGGCACCCACTGCGGCCCCAACCCCCGCATCTGCAGCGCCCGCCATCCCCGAGGACTTCCCCGTCGATTTCGCAACCGAGGTCTTCTGCCCCGGCCCGCTTCTGCACCAGCTGTCGACCTATCTCCCCTACGGCGCCGACACGCTCGGCATCGTCGGCGAGTACTACTGGATCGCCCGCGAACGCGGTACCATCGAGGCCGCGCGAAACCGCGCAAGCTTCCCCCTGCGCTACACGCAGGCCGGCGAGCGCCGCGAGGTTACCGTGCGCATTCGCCGCAACACCACAGGCGGTCTCGGAGCCGCCTGGACCATCGACAAGGTCGAAGCCCCGGTCGAGTAAAAAACGGCCTCGGATAGCCAATTGACCATCCGAGGCCGTTTGAATTCAGGCCTTTTAGTTGTCATCGGCGCATATAGACACCAGAGAAGCGAGCTCATCCTCAAGTTGCGGAGCAAAGTATCTAAAAGAAACCTGCGCTCCAGTCGGTATCGACTCAATCATATTCGCAGCATTATCTGAAACTCGGTACGATGCAGTTTCACCTGTCTTCAAATCCTCTATTGAGCAGACGGCGTCTTCAGCATCAATCGACCTAAGCACGCCTTTTCCTTGTAACATCACATCGGCATGCCCGCCAGCTATTTCTAATGAACCTGAGTCTGTCGCAGTCACTTCTCCGGAACCTCCGCGCGATATCTCTTCCTTTGTTGAACAGCCCACCAATGAAGCCATCAGCACCAAAGACAGAGCTAGACGAATCGCCCTACTTCGAAAAAGTCGTTCCATAAGTCCACGCATAATAGCTCTGATCATACTTCAGGAAGGATAAAGATGAATTCCAGCCGTCCGCTATGCCAATCATCTGCCTCGTCTCTCCAGTTTTCTTACCAGTAAGTGTGGCGTAAGCCTCCGCTGTTACAGAATGGGCTGATCCGTTGTACAAACTCGCATGTAAAACATTCGGTCTATTAGAGTTAATCTCATTTTGAATGCTCGCGATAGCCGGAGAGGAGACAGTGCGGGCGATAAGAGTACCTCCTCTGCTTGCGCAGTAATTTGTAAACCCCGTTGCACAGGTTGATATCGGCGTTCCGCCCAAAACAACGCCAGGAACAGTCTGTTCTTCATCGGAAAGAGCATGGGTATTGGTGTAATTCCATATCTGCATATATTGCGAAGGGTCGCTATATAAATTGGCAATGCCATACAGTTCCGCAACGTTCGAAAAAGCTGTCACCATACAAGCATAGTGGGCGGTAAGCCTCTTAATCTCGCTTTCATCATATGACATAAACTGAGAAATGGAACGAAATCCAGATACTGTGTAATCCTGCATTTGAGTTGCGTAAATTACAACATCGTTCCAGCTTGAAGGTTTATTCGATAAAACGACAGGCCGTCCTTCTATGGAAACAGCCGGGATTGTTCTTCCGCAATTTGTTGTTATTGAACCGTCCAAAGATTGCACGCCGAATTCGAATGGATTGATCATTACGACTGGGTTATTGAACGAATAAGACTCGACACCAAGATCTCCTCCCCGATCCATAGGGCTGACTAAGCCATCTCCAAAACGATATCCCGTAAGTATTTCATCATCTGAAGCATCTAAAACCAAATAGCCCGCGGCTCTATTGGATGTCACAACCGGAACAATGTAACCAAGCGGGGACCCATCAACATCTACAAAAGGAATAGGGTCAGAAGGCGTATACGAATAGCCGAGGAGTCCCTTTATATATTTATCGGCAAGCTCTTGCGCAATTTCAGAAGTAAATTGTATCTGCTCACCATCAATATTGCCCGTCGAAGCAAAAACCTCTTTCGGACGTGCGGCTAAGGCGACAATTGAAGACGCGACAAGTTGCAGAAAACGACGACGCGAAAGCATATGTTCTTCTTTCCAGAGAAGCGACTTATAAGGTACTCCTATTCTATAATCTTTTTTTAACGTTACATCACTGGTTATATTTCAATTCGATTTGCTTATGTCCTTGCAACCCAATGCGTCTTTACGTTTTAAACGGAATTAGAAAATCACTCATAGCAAAAACGGGCTTTAATCCCAAAGAGATGACTTTGATTATGAATCAAACCAGCAGCCAGGGCATAGCTGCAGTGCAATCGCTACAAGAAAGGCCGCCCTTGGTGGCGGCCTTTCTACTTGCTACTAGTCGCGCGTCAGCTTGCGGTGGATACGATGCGGCTGGGCTGCGTCCTCGCCCAGGCGCTCGATACGGTTGGCTTGATAGGCCTCAAAGTTGCCCTCGAACCAATACCAGTTGCCCGGATTCTCGTCGGTGCCCTCCCACGCCAGAATGTGCGTGGCGACGCGGTCCAGGAACATACGGTCGTGGCTAATGACCACCGAGCAGCCCGGGAACTCGAGCAGTGCCGCTTCGAGCGAGGACAGCGTCTCGACGTCGAGGTCGTTCGTGGGCTCGTCGAGGAGCAGCAGGTTGCCGCCCTGCTTGAGCGTAAGCGCCAAGTTCAGACGGTTGCGCTCGCCACCGGAGAGTACGCCAGCGCGCTTCTGCTGGTCCTGGCCCTTAAAGCCAAAGCTCGCCACATAAGCGCGGCTCGGAACCTCGGTCTCGCCGACCATCATGTGGTCCAGGCCATCCGAGACGACCTCCCACAGGTTCTTGTCAGGGTCGATGCCAGAACGGTTCTGATCGACATAGGAGATCTTGACGGTCTCACCCACCTCGAGCTCGCCCGAAGTCAGCGGCTCCAGACCCACAATCGTCTTGAACAGCGTGGTCTTACCGACGCCGTTGGGACCGATGACGCCCACGATGCCGTTGCGCGGCAGGGTGAATGATAGGTCGTCGATGAGCACACGGCCATCGAACTCCTTGTGCAGGTGATGGGCCTCGAGCACCTTGTTGCCCAGGCGCGGTCCGACGGGAATGCGGATGTCGGTCCAGTCGAGCTTCTGGCTTGCGCGGGCCTCGGCCTCCATCTCCTCGTAGCGAGCCAGACGGGCCTTGTTCTTGGCCTGGCGAGCCTTGGGCGAGCTGCGTACCCACTCGAGCTCGGCCTCCATGCGCTTGGCGAGCTTGGCGTCGCGGTTGCCCTGCGCCTCGATACGGGCGGCCTTGGTCTCCAGATACGTGGAGTAGTTGCCCTTGTAGGGATAAAGGTGACCGCGGTCGACCTCGCAGATCCACTCGGCAACATTATCCAGGAAGTAGCGATCGTGCGTGACGGCAAGCACCGCGCCCTGGTAGTTGTGCAGGAAGTGCTCGAGCCACAGGATCGACTCGGCGTCCAGGTGGTTTGTGGGCTCGTCGAGCAGCAGCAGGTCGGGAGCTTCGAGCAGCAGCTTGCACAGGGCCACGCGACGGCGCTCGCCGCCGGAAAGCACGTTAACCGGCATGTCGGAATCGGGCAGCTGCAGGGCGTCCATGGCCTGACCGAGCTTGGAATCGATATCCCAGCCGTCGGCGGCGTCGATCTCGTCCTGGAGCTTGCCCATCTCGGCCATGAGGGCGTCCATATCGCAATCCGGGTCGCACATCTCCTCGCCGATCTTATTGAAGCGATCGACCTTGGCGATCATATCGCCAAACGCCATGCGCACGTTCTCGATGACGGTCTTGTCGTCATCGAGCGGCGGCTCCTGCTGTAGGATGCCCACGGTGTAGCCGGGGGTGAGCCTGGCATCGCCGTTGGAGACCTCCTCGATGCCGGCCATGATCTTGAGCAGGGTCGACTTGCCCATGCCGTTGGGACCCACAACGCCGATCTTGGCACCGGGGTAGAAGCTCAGGGTCACGTCGTCAAGGATCACCTTGTCGCCATGGGCCTTACGAGCCTGATACATCTGGTAGATGAACTCTGCCATTTGCCTGTTTTATCCTTTCTACCTGCTGTTTCCCTATTCTTGATTCGCTTTAGTGGAAGCGAAATGAGAAAACCAGCTCTGAAACTTAGCGAAAAAGGGGCATGGTTGCCCATACCCCCTAATACTACCTGGGAAAAGTCCCCCGGAACATACTATGAACTGCGTACGCTAGTTTTCCGCAACCTTAGCGAGCGGCTCGCTGCGATTTGCGCCACAGCAGATACGAGTAGACGTAGACGGCTCCAACCGAACCAAACGCCAGAACCGCAATCACCGCGGCGACGACTTCACTCGAAAGCACGCTGCCTGCCACGCCCATCACAATCAGGCCAATACCCAGCACCATAAAGCAGGCGCCGCCAAAACGCTGAGTACGGCGCCAGTTCTCGGGATCGGCAAGCGCCCAAGGTGTCTTGATACCGAGCGTATAGTTCTGCTTCACACGCGGCAAGTAGTTGCCTACGCCGATGAACAGCAAACCGACAACACCGGAAATCAGCACGTTAACCGAACCGACCGCCGGCACCACGCCCCAGACCGTAAGCTCTCCCAGCCAGCTTATGGCGCACATGAACAAGGTGAAGGCGATTACGAAGCCCTGGTAGAACTTGCCCGAGGTTCGATATGCCTCACCTTTGGGGTCAATGCGCGGCACCACGAAGAACATTGCGAGAAGCGCCAGAGGCAGCACACCGAGCGCAGAGGCCATCCAGCTAGGACCCCAACCGTCGACGGCGCCGTTCGCGCCCCAGTGCGTGGGAATCTGCGCAGGCAAGCTCGGCATCACCATGAGGTGCGCTACGACATTGGCGACGCACAGAGCGACCAGCGCAATCCACACGCGCGACGATACCCCCGTGGGGTGAATGCCCTTGTTTTCGTTATTCATCCTTATCACCTTCCGTGTTTGTAAAGCCCATAAACCAGCCAATCAAATCCTGCATGACGGTGGTGTTTAAGCTGTATACGATGTTTTGGCCATGGCGCTCGTCGGTCACCAACCCGGCGTTTTTGAGCGTCGCCAAGTGATGACTCAGCGACGGCTTACTGATATCGAAATGCTCGGCAAGCTCCCCCGCCGTGCAATTGCCCTCGCGCAGCAACTCCAAAATGCGCCGTCGCGTTGGATCGGCAAGCGCCTTAAAACCCTCTCCCGGCATAAGACCTCCTCTCATCATCTCTCATGACGCGCACACTATACTCGATATTTAGATGTTTGTCTAACTATCTAATACAGGAACATCTATAGAACATTCGTTCGTATTGAGCTACAATGGAAGTTGAAGCAGATGGGCCAGCTCCCTCTATCCGAGAAGGAGATGGACTATGAGTATTGACGATGTCCTGACGTTGTTATTGCTTGTAATCGCGGCTGTGGAGCTCGGCATCCACATTGGAGGTCGAATGAAATAGCCGCCCCCGCGTAATGCGAAGACGGCCACTTCTCACGCCAAAAACGTGTTTCGGAGTTGGCTAACCCGCGGCAACGGGTGCCATCTGCTTCATCTTATGCGAATCCCTGCCCCATTTCAACAATCACCTAGGGCTCAAATGGAATCGTGATAATACCTATAATGGCGATAGCTAAAACACGACCTGCTTCCCCATCGGAGGATATTTATGACCGAAACCGCTGCCGCAGCCGCCATCGAGACACGCGACACCAAGCTCGAGATCATCATGGGCCGCGAGGCACTCGATAAGCTCGCCGATGCTACGGTGTTGGTGCTCGGCTGCGGAGGCGTGGGCTCCAACTGCTGCGAGGCACTCGCCCGCGGCGGCATTGGTCATTTCGTCATTCTGGACAAGGACATCGTCGCGCCCAGCAATATCAATCGCCAGGCTATCGCCTTTCACAGCACCATCGGCAAGCGCAAGGTCGATGTTATGGAAGCCATGATCCACGACATCAATCCCACCGCCACCGTTATCAAACGCACCGAATACCTGCTGAGCGACAACATCGACGAGTTCTTCGCGAGCGTTTTGGAGCAGACGGACGGCAAGCTCGACTACGTCGTCGACGCCATCGACACCATCTCGGCCAAGCTCACCATTGCCAAATATGCTCAGGACCACGACATTCGTTTGGTTAGCTCCATGGGCGGGGCCAACAAGCTCCATCCCGAGTGCCTCCGCTTTGCCGACATTTTCGATACGGTACGTGACCCCATGAGCCGCATCATGCGCAAAGAATGTAAGAAGCGCGGAATCAAGAGTCTGCACGTGCTGTTTAGCTGCGAGGAATCGGTTAAGACCCAACCCCGCGACCCGTCCAACATCCACGAGCGTACCGAGTTGGGTACCGCCAGCTTTATGCCGCCCATCATGGGTCAGATGATTGCCGGCGAGGTTATCCGCCAGATCAGCGGGCGCGGCACCGAGCGCGTACGCGCCGACGGCCAACGCCTGGACTAGCAGGATGTCCTGCGATGGAACCGCAATTCTTTGACACGCATTGTCATCTTGATTTGATGCTCGGCCCCGATGCTGCAGCCAGTGAGTCGGCGGCGTCGGGTCTGGGGCTCTTTGACTGCGGGGTCGACCCACGCGACTTTTCGGCCGCAAACGAGCGCGCCCGTCGCCTACCAGGCATCATCGCTGGCGTTGGGCTCCACCCCTGGTGGCTCGCCGACGGCCGCTGCGGTCCTGCCGAAGTCGATCTGCTTTGCGAAGTTGCCGCCCAAGAGCGCTACATCGGCGAGGTGGGACTCGACTTTTCCGCACGCTTTGCCGGAAGTGAGCCGCTACAAATACAGGCATTTGACCGGCTCTGCGATACACTCGTGCAGCATCCTCTTACCGGGCGCGTGATATCAATTCACGCCGTTCGTTCGGCAGGAGCCGTACTGGACGTCCTCGAATCGCATGGACTACTCATCCCAAACCCCGACTCCCCCGTTATCATCTTCCACTGGTTTAGCGGCACTTCGGACGAACTCGTCCGCGCGCGTGATGCGGACTGTTATTTTTCCGTCAACGAACGCATGCTCGCGTCTAAACGAGGACGCGAATACGCACGACAGATTCCACTCGATCGTTTACTGCTCGAGACCGATGCACCAGCGGAGGCAAACACAGAAACAAGCGCGCAGTCGCTCATCAAATCGCTCACAAGGACCTCAGAACGCATTGCCTCACTCAAAAACTGTGACGCTAAGCACATTGAGTCGGCAGTTTTAGCAAATGCGCGCTCTGTATTTGACCTTCGCTAACCCCTGTGGGCAAAAAATGCCAAATATGAGTACTGCTACCGGAATGGATACATTACTTTTAACTTCCCAACCGCCAGAATAATCCTCGATTGTCCGCTAATTAAAGCTTTCACAGTCATTCATCCTGCGTTTTCGCAAATCTTAAACCCCTCCAGACGCTCAAATCACATCTGAAGGGGTTGATTTTGCTGCGACTAAATTAGTCACAGTACTCATATTTGGCATTTTTTGCACACCGAGTCCCGGGGAGGCACCCGCACCTCCCCGGGACCGCTCGGCTATTCGACGATTGGTGCTCCGTGGCCCCAAGAACCTTCCATGCCGCACACGGTCGAAGCAAACCCGGCAGCAAAGTCGAGCGCGCGCTCGATGGCCTCGGCGCCATCCTCACCACGCTTGACGGAATCGAGATAGCACATCAAAAACGAGGTGAGGAACGAGTCGCCCGCCCCCATGGTGTCCTTCATGTCCGTTACCGGTTTAGCCAGCTGGCGGTAATAACGCTCGCCGTCGTAAGCAATGCAGCCCTCGGCGCCCGCCGTAGCCGACACAAAACGCGGACCCAGACCCTTCACCCATGCCAGACGCTCGCGGATCTCGTCCTCGCTCGCGGCATCCGCCGCACTAAAGAAAGCGAAATCGACGTAGGGCGCAATCTGCTCGTAGTACTCGTCGGTGGAGTCGTCCGAAAAGTCAAAAGAGACCGTGACGCCCGCAGCCTTCAACTTGGGCAGCTCGCGCTCGGTAAAGCAGTAGTTGCCCGAATGAACCACATCGAACTGCTTCATGTACGCAAGGTCAAAGCGATCGAGGACATAGCGCGCATCGCCACGGATACCGCCCTCGTTGGAGCCAAGGAAGACACGGTCACCGTCAACGACGGTCACGCGAGCCGCTCCGTTCTCGCCAATCATCTGCTCGCACTTGTCAAGCTCGATACCCTCATCCTCGAGGCTTGCAATGACATGCTCGGCAGCGGCGTCATTGCCAAAAATGCCCATGTATGCAGAGCGTGCGGCACCGCATTTCTTGGCATAAACGGCGAAGTTCACCGCATTGCCGCCGGGATACATGGTGTGGATATGCTCGTAGCGATCGACGACGTTGTCGCCAAATCCGAGCGCGTTAACGTTAAATGCCATGGCCTTTGCCCCTTCTAGTACTCGACAACACCCATATAGCGGCGGAAATCGGGATCGTGATCAAACACCTTGCCGCGTGCGGCGCGCAGCTCGCAGTTCATGGCGTAGAACAGCACCGGGTCCAGATAGGCACGGACGCTCGCCGGCACGGCTTCCATACCGTACTCCTTGGCATCAAGCACCATCAGCGTATCGGTATGCGTCTTAAGGAACGCCAGGGCGCGCTCGTCCATAGCACGGCACTCGCTGGAGCCCATCTGCAGGAAGTAAAAAACGCCATCCTGAGTAGCCTCGAAGGGGCCGTGGAAGTACTCGGCAGAGTGGATGTAGCTGCAGTGCTGCCACTGCATCTCCATAAGAGAGCAGATAGCGAAACCGTAGGTCTGGCTAAAGTTGGGACCGCTGCCCAGAATGTAGAAGAACTCGTGCTCCTGGCAAAGCTTGGCAAAACGATCGCCCAGCTCGGCATTTACCTTCTCGCGTGCCGGAGGAAGAATCTTATCCATCTCAGCAATACCGGCATACATATCGGCAAGATCGGCGTAGCCCTCCTGCTGATCGAGCAGCTCGGCCGCAAGCGACAGCGAAATGCCAGCGGGGACCTCGGCCTGCGGCACGCCCTCGCCCCACGGGTAGACCCACGTGATCCACTTGCCGGAGTCAATCTTGGATCCAGCGTTGTCGGTCTGGGCGATCACCGTAGCGCCGGCAGCAAGGGCAATCTCACAGCCCTCGACGACCTCGGGGGTGTTGCCACTGTGGCTGCAAGCAATGACCAGGGATTTCTCACCCAAGCGGCGCGGTCGCATGATATCAAACTCGCGAGCCGTATAGATATACGAAGTGAAGGTGGTTGCCTCGCGCTGCAGAAGCTCATGAGCCGGGATCAAATCGATCATGGAGCCACCGCAAGCAATCCAGTAGACGCTGTCGAACTTGCCCTTCTCGGCAATTGCCTCTTTGATCAGGTCGTGTGCGTTCATATCCAGTTCCTTTCTTGTTTGGTCCACAATCAATGACGTTGGTTGCGTGGCCGATAGTTGTTTTAGTCAATCAGATATTTCTCGAATGCGGCCATGTTCTTGGCATCTGCCGCCGCCGGGTCATCATAGTAACGACCGTCCGTGATTTCCTGGCCCAGCATGCCGTCGAAACCATGGGCGTTGAGCGTGGCAACGAAGGCGTCCATATCGTGCTTGCCATCGCCCCACACCAGATGGCCATACGGATCACCGTCGATAAAGTGCATCTCGTGAATTGCCCCATCACCAAAGGCGGCAAACCAGTCCTCGAGCGTCTCGCCTGCAACGCCCATCGCGGTTGTATCAACCATGGGCTGTAAGTACGGGCTCGCGACCTCGTCAATCATGCGCTTCGCATCGGAAACCGTCGTCACAAGGTTGCTCTCCTCGGGACGCAGGCTTTCCATCGTAAGCACCAGACCGTGCTCGCCGGCATACTCCGCCAGAATGGACATGTGCTCGCGGCTGCGCTTCCAGGCTTCCTCGCGGTCCTCGTCCCAGTCGCCCCAGCCCGAGTTGACGGACATACGGTCGCACCCAAGTACCTCGGCAAGCTCAATGCCGTGCTTAAAGTACGCCAGGCTGCGCTGTTCATGCAGCGGTTTGCGTGCGCAGTATTGCCAAGGATAGACAACATTCTCGGGGCACAGAGTACGATACCTAAGCCCACGGTCTGCAGCTTTTTTCGCCAGGACCTCAGCCTCAAAGTAGCCCGTATGGTCGAGTGTCACATGCGGCTCCGCACACCACAGCTCAATGGACTCAAAGCCCAAACGCTGCTGCACATCAAGGAAGTAATCGAGCGACCACATGATGTAGTGGATATTCATGCCCGCAATCTGTTCGCGGCGCAGCGTCGGCTTGGATTCAGACATCTTATGCCTCCTTATTTCGATCGAACACGATTTGTCCGTCCGACATCGTCATATCAACCGAAAGATCGCGTGCGTCGCGATAATCGAGGTCGAACACATCCCGATCGAGCACGCAGATATCGGCAAGCTTGCCGACCTCGAGCGTACCCAGCTCGTCTTCGCGCATCAGATCGTACGCGCCCCCGGCAGTCCAAGCACGCAAGAGCTCGACAAGCGTCAGCGCGTTGGCCTCATTCACGGGCAGTCTATCGTCGAAGTATCCGCCGCACGCACTGTAGATTGACTCGCCCAGGCTCGGAATCAGCAGCGGCAAATCCGTACCACAGCACACCGTGCATCCGGAATCTTCCATGCCGCGGCGATTCCAGCTGTGCAAAAGTCGCGTCTTGCCAATTTGTCGACGCATCATCGACAGGCAATCCTCGCGCCGGTCCAGCGTCAGAATCTGCGGATAGACCTCGCAAATTCCACCTAACTTGCCAAACTTGACAAGATCGGTCGGATCAGAGTTCTCGAGATCGGTAATCGCATGGCGGCGAAGCAACCGTCCATGCTCGTCTCGAGGCAGCGAGGCATAGAGCGCCACGGTGCGACGAACGGCGCCATCGCCCTGGCAATGCAAGGAATATCGGAAGCCGTCAGCATCAATTGCGCGCAGCTCGTTCTCAATCAGATCCCACTCGGGCTCCTCGACAACCGTCTTGCCGGCAGCGCCCGCATCGGCCGTGTCCTCATAGGGGTCAATCATCTCGGCAAGCCCCGCCCATACGCCGCGATCGGTCATACGGTTGAAGCCAGAAAAACGAACGAACGGTCCCCGGAAGCGCTCTCGTGCCTCGCGGGCATATGCCAGATTTGCACCGGCACCCACCGGCTGCGACATCATAGAGACGCGAACCGTCAGCTCACCAGATTCCTCACGGCGAGCCATTTCGTCGGCAAAACCGTAGTAGTCATCAAACGCCATCTCCTTGATGGCGGTAACGCCGCGCTCGTTAAGCATGCTCATGTAGTCCGAATACCCCGCACGTACCTCGGGCAGCGCGAGGAAATCGCTCATCATGCGCCAGATCTTCTCGGCATAGCACGCCTGGGGTGTAAAGCCGTATCGTGCACTGGCGGCAGCATTGAGAACGCAGGTCTCCGCACCCGGTGTAAAGCAGACGACAGGGATATCGCCAAAACAATCGTCAAACACAGCTGCCGTATTTGCGTTCTCGGCATCCGATGCCAACGTTTCGGGTAGGCTGTGGCCAAAAGCCGCCGCGCAATCCGGATGATCTTCTTTCCATGCACGCAAGAGCGACACGGCCTCTTTGGCATCAGCGATGCCGGACAGATCAGACCCCAACGTCCGCAGCGCCCAGCCTGTATAGAAGGTATGCACATCGATCAGGCCAGGCATGACGGTACGGTCGCCCAGATCAACTACCTCGTCCGCCTGGGTCAAATACGAAGCTACCTCACACTTGGTGCCAACCGCCTCAATTCGATTGCCACGGACCGCTACGAAACCTTCGAACGGCAGGTCCCCCGTACCGGTAAAGACGCTCTTAGACGTCAGGACCGTTAAACAATCAGACATCACAACCACCTACACCGGAAGCATGCCAGAGATTGCCGTTACGATCAGGCCAAAGACGACCATGAAAATGAAGAACTTCCAAATGGTCTTCCACCATTGGCCAAACGAAATCTTAGCCACGGCAAGACCGGCGACCGTCATGCCCGCCACGGGGCTGATGGTGTTGATGGTCTGGTTGGCAAACTGAAGCGCGGTGACGGCCGCCTCGGGATTGAGGCCCATGAGCTCGGTCAGGGGGCCCATAACGGGCATGGTGAGCGCCGCCAGGCCAGAACTCGAGGGAACCAGCAAAGAGAGCAGGCCAAGGACGATATACATAAACGTGGTGTAGACGGCGGCGGGTGCACCGGCGAGCGCAGTAGCGAGCGCCTGGAGAATGGTGTCGATGATCATGCCACCCTCGGCGATGACCAGAATGCCGCGAGCGATACCGATAACGATGGCGGCGTACGCAAAGTCGGCGAGACCCTTAACGAACTCCTCAGCGATCGTCTGCTGGTCAAGACCGCCCAGGATACCGGCAAGCAAGCCCATGCCAAGGAACACGGCGGAAATCTCATTCATGTACCAGCCCTGGGTAACAAGACCCCAGACGATGATGCCCATACCGCAAGCAAAATCGATAAGCACGAGCTTCTGACGGATAGTGAACTCTTCCTCGATGGAGGCATCGGTCACGGAAAACTCAACACGCTTGAGCTTATCGTCCTCGTACGTAATGGACGACTCGGGATTTTTCTTTACACGCATGGCGTAGCGCATGGCCCATGCGATACCGACGGCAGTGAAGATGACCCAAGAAACGGCGCGCAGCCACAGCTGAGGATTGCCCTCGATACCAATGATGCCTTGGGCGATCAAAACATTAAACGGGTCGATGGTCGAAGCACAATATCCCAGGTTAGGACCAAGGAAGCAGATGATAAACGCCGTCATCGAGTCATACCCGATACCCATCATGATGGGAATGAAGATGGCATAGAACGGTAGGGCTTCCTCAGACATACCAAACGTAGTGCCGCAAATGGACAGCAGCGTCATCGTGATGGGAATGATGAGGATGTCCTTGTTCTTGAGCTTTTTAATCACACGGCTCATGCCGGCATTCAAAGCGTTGGTCTTGGTGATGATTGCGAACGATCCGCCAATCAATAAGACGAACGCAACGACGTCGGCAGCCTCCTGGATGCCCTTGGTGGGCGCTTGCAGGACCGCGAAGATATCCTGACCCAGATTGATGGTCTCGCCGGTCTCGGAATCGGTGTAGTTCTTATCGACCTGTTCATAGGTTCCAGCAACGGCGACTTCACGCTCGCCCGCCGCTGTCGAAATCGTCTTGCGCTGATACTGACCGGAGGGAACGATCCAAGTCAGAACCGCGAAGACAACGATCAGCAAGAACATGATCGTATAGACATGCGGTAATTTGAACTTAAAACGTCTGTTTGTCTTCTTCGCCTTCGTATCTGACATAGATACCTCCAAAGAACTCGAGACTGCATCGCATCTCGCTTCAACGCTTGCACAAGGCAAACGTTCTATGACGTTCTATAGATTACCAGCAGCTTTTCCCGTCATCAAGATAATTTCAAACTGATTGCCGCAACGCGGTTGAACGGTTGCGTTCGCACCGTGAACGGTATGGAAACGCCCGGTGAGATGATCCACCGGGCGTTTCCATTCGCAATGTCCTAGATGTCAAAAACGTAGCGAGACCCAACGATCCGCTGACGACCGATGATAAACGGCCGCCGTTGCTCATCGAAAAAGAAGGCTTCCATATAAAACAAGGGTTCGCCAACGGGAACCGCCAGCAACCGAGCGACCTCGGGCGATGCGCACGCGATCTCGAGCGTGCACGGGTCGGTAAACGCGGGCATGCGGCCCGTCTGGTTGCGCACGAACTCAAAAATGGATTGGTTAGATAGAGACGCCGTTGATAGATAGGCGTTGTCCTCGTAAACGCATATGTTGTTCTCGAGCATGACGGGGACGCCATCGGCAGTACGCACACGCTCGACGCAAATCAAGTCAGTTCCAACGGGAACACCAAAGAACTGTGCTTCGGTAGAATCCGCCGGCAGTATCTTTCTCGAAATGACACACGCCCCCGGTTCCATTCCGTTAACGCGGCATGCGTCCGAAAAACTCTGGACGTCATCCTTCTGGCGAATCTTGCGCTTGAGCTTGGGGGCATTGACGAACGTGCCTTTCCCCTGTCGCTTCGTTAGATAGCCCTGCTGGACGAGCTCCTCAATAGCGCGTCGCACGGTAACGCGGCCAACTTTATAGCTCTCAGCCAATTCGAATTCGTTGGGTATCCGCGCGCCCGCCTTGTAGACGCCGGAGTTGATTTCGTTTTTAATGATATCAATGACCTGTTGGTACAGCGGTATCGCTGCTTTACCGTCAGTTAGCCCTTCAGTCGGTGGCATATACCCTCTCCCAGCACAATTAAGTCTAAAGCGGGCCCAAGGGCATTCAGCAAGCCCTTAAGCCCGCATTAGCATTAAGTATGCTAGGTGTCGCACCAAAATGTCGGTTATTTACTCATCAGACCCGAAAAACGCGCAACTACCGCGCTCCTAAGAAAGCGTGAGCAGCTCCGGCAGCTGGTCGATAATCTTGTCCGCGGCATCCTGGCTAAAGCCAAAGCGCTCCTCGCGCTTGGCAATGACTGTCAGGCCGGCTCGCTTGCCGGCAGTGATGCCAGGCACCGAATCCTCAACGCAGCAGCAGCGATTCGCGGGCAGCCCCAGCAGGTCCAGCGCATGCAGGTAGATGTCGGGCTCGGGCTTGCTCTCCTTAAACTGCTCGCCGCTCACCACATACTCAAAGGCATCCGACAGCCCGCATGCGTTGAGCACTTCCTCGATGCTATCCATGGGAGACGAGCTGGCAAGCGCCACGCGAACGCCGCGGCGCGGCAGCTCTCGAATCGTATCCACGGCGCCTGGGTTAATCAAAGCCTGATAGTCGCGCGGACGCTCATGCGCCCACTCGTCCCAACGGGCCAACGCTTCCTCGCCAGTGAAATGCCCCTTACCGGCGCGCTCAAACCAATCGACCAACATATGCAGGAAGAACTGATGCGAGGTACCGACCTGCCCATTCAACTCCTCTTGAGTCAGGTTAAGCCCAAGCTCCTTGGCAAACGCGGCAGTCTCGCCCAGGTAGTAATACTCGGTATCGACAATGACGCCGTCCATGTCAAAGATAACGGCGTCGAACGGAAATGCGGACACGGCACCCTCCCTAACAAAAGGGCGCCTGTAAGCAGGCGCCCGAACCATGCATTATCGGCGATTCTAACCCAGCAGCTTATCCAGCGCCACCGCAATACCGTCTTCATTGTTATTGGCGGTCACCATCTGGGCTACGGCCTTAACCTCGTCAACCGCGTTGCCCATGGCAACACCGGTGCCGGCCCACTCAATCATGGACTTGTCGTTCTGGCCGTCGCCAAACGATACGACCTCACTAGCATTGATGCCGAGCTTAGGCAGGGCACCCTCGAGTGCGCGGGCCTTGTCGATACCGGGCGCCGTGTACTCAAAGTACCAGTCGGCCGTAAACATGCCCGAAAGCGTCTGCTTAAAGGGCGCATACATCTCCTCGTAATGCGCCTGCAGGTAGGCCGGATCGCCCGCCGTCAGCAGCTTGTCCACGGGATAAGCATCAGCGACCTCATGCAGGCTCTCCACCTCGCGAATCTTAAGATCGCACGCGTCGCGCTCATACTTGACGATATTCTTCTGCGAGCCGTCAGGCAGCGTGATCATGCAATGGTACGAGTCCTCGACGTGCAAATCGCGACCGAGTGAAATCATAGGGATCACGTCAAAATTACGCAGGTGATCAACCAGACGATGCAATTCGTCGGCAGGCATAGCCTGATCGAACAGCACCTCGTCGGTCTGGGCATCGACGACGTGTGCGCCGTTAAAGGCCACCAGCAAACCGTCATGGTTTTGAAGGTCGAGCTCTTGCGCCAAGGCGTGCAGCCCCCATGCGGGACGGCCCGAAGCCAAAATGAGCTTAATGCCCGACTCCTGCGCCGCGAGCAGCTTCTCGCGCGTACGCGGGCTAATCACTTTCTGATCGTTGGTGAGCGTACCGTCGATATCCATCGCGATGGCTTTGATTGCCATATATGCCTCCCTGTCATTGAACAACCTTGTCTGAGCCATCATACAGAACACCCATCGCGACTCCGTTTACAACGGGAAAAATGTCATATTGTCCCGAACATGAACGGCGTGTGGTCGTGAAGCTTTATCGCTCAGGTCAAATACGTCTGCTAGCGACGCTCATCCGTCGGTGCGCCCTCGACGATCGCGATGCCCGCCGATGCACCTAACGCGCTGGCGCCGGCCTCGATGAATGCGCAAGCCTCTTCGTAATTATGGATACCGCCCGCCGCCTTGATTGCCACGGCATCGCCGAGCACCTCGTGCATCAGCCGCACGTCCTCGAGCTTAGCACCGCCAAAGCTTCTACCGGTCGATGTCTTAAGGAATCCCGGCTTGGCCTCCAGCGCGATCTCGCATACACGGCGCTTGGCGGCGTCGTCGCCGTCCAGCTTGCACATCTCGACGATTACCTTGTCAGTGATGCCATGCGCGCGACAAAAATCAGCAATGGTAGTCATCTCGCGCTCGATGGCATCAAAATCGCGGTTCTCGATCGACCCCTGATTCAAAACGTAGTCAATCTCGGTAAAGCCATACGCAGCGTATTCCTCAAACCTCGCAAGCTTCTCCTCAAGCGTCATAGTGCCCTGGGGAAAGTCGATAGCGCCGGCAAGGATGATGTCAGAGCCCTCGAGCATGGCGCGGCCCGTCTCGTACTCCTGCAGGTTCGCAAATACGCAGCGAAAGTTGTACTTTAACGCCTTCTCGACATACTGCTCAAACGTGTCCTCGGGGGCATCGATATAGTCGATGTATTTATTGATGGGTTTGGCAAGCGTCATGCTGGGCCTCCTTGTTCAGGACTGGCAACCGATTCGTGGCTTCACGCGAAAAACCACGTTCAATGTACGCCCGGCATGCAAGGACAGCGTCCGCATTCCGACAAGTGGTATGAGATTAGCCGTAAACGTATAATTTACGGACAGCGAATGGCACCACACGCGGATGCCGACAGCAAGACATCCCCCCCCTCAATACACCCTCATGCCCATTTAAATAGCAAGGGGCCCGTATCTGTTGGGATACGGGCCCCTTTCGGCCGTGACCTATCTCAGCAACAAAGACTACTTGCGGTGAGCGCGGTAGAACTCGATCGCACCATCTTATCCGAGCCGGGGCACGTTCGCATAGCGTGGCGCGTGACGGTTGCAAAACCACCCCATTTGAAACAAACGCAAAAAAGTACTTGCAAAGACACGTTCCGACATATAAGTTGATAAAAGACCGCCGTTGCGGTTTTAAGTAGATCGAGCATATGAAGTTTCAGTTTTCAGCGTGTAAGAGAAGGAAGATCGGCAAAGTACAACCCCAAACGCAATGACAACTTAATGAGGTAACTGCCACATGTGAGGCACCCAGGGCATTGCTGTCTCGATTTTGAGCACGATGCCTTCCGCCTTGCATGGGCCGTTCCATCCCGCCCCTGCAGCAACTGCCTCACGGGCTCATTGAAAACCGCATAGCACCCCAACGTCAGCACATCACCCACGGCAAGCACATCACTCACGACAACCAACACATCAACAAACAGCACGAACATCAACCGATTGGAGAAGCTATGACAAACCACCACGCTGAAGACGGCGATAAGAAAAGCATTCTGGATGCCCGCATTGAGCGAGCATATGCAAACGAATATGACGCCGCCTTTGCCGCCGCGACCATCAAGAACTACGCGTCGCTACCGCTCGCGACGATCTTGGCCGACCACCCTCAACTGCTGAAGCGCTGCACAAAGATCATGGGCGACCCCGACATTCGCAAGCTGACAGACCCCTATGCCCCAAAACGCGACAACGATTCGTACGTTCTTACCGTAGGCTGCCTAGCCCATATGCTTACGGCGCTCGACACGAAACTCAAGCTCGAATGGGAACCCGACGAGCGTCATGAACTCGAAAGCAAGCGGAACACCCTGCGCACCGCACTGTTCCTTCCGTTGGACGGCCTCAAGCGCTGCAACGTCGAGCTCAATACGCAGGCGCGGCAAAAGCCCGGGACCACAGGGCAGAAAACTCCAAGACCCCATGCGGCCATCGTCGACCGCAACCGATATAACCGCATGACCGCGCATTTTTCTGCCGAGGGAGCAGCCATAAGGACGCTGATCGACCTGCTGTGCCTCCTGAGCATCAACGAACTATTTGAGGGCTATCTCGCCCTTGTTCCCGCGACGGCACCCAAGTCGGTAGCAAAGATCATCGAGACCTGCAGACGCCAGTTTGAGCGCCATCGCAATGGCAGCGAGATGAACGCCAGCATCGCGCAGTACTACGCGGCTCATTACAAAAATGACGGATGTGCCCCTGTCGAGCATCAGCTGCGGCTCGCCTACACCACGCCCGCCGCAACGCTCTATCGCTTTGGAGCCCTTGGCGCTTGCGAGCCGCACGAACAGGCAGCCTGCCCCACAACCGAGCTCGATCTCAGGCTCGGACGAACCCTG
>CABQLI010000026.1 GCA_902464965.1 uncultured Collinsella sp. | reverse complement strand
CGAGCATGTAACCCATGGGTTTATCCTTTCTCTTCCGGGCGCGCGGGCCGATTCACCGTGCCCGCGCGTCTTACCTTTCGGGTTCACCATCCATGGTGGGGTGCGTTTCTAACGAAGCCGTAACGGCCGTTGGGCTCTTTTGGCGCCAGCCAATCTCGACCCGCACGCATTTGCTTAAAGCAACAACTTTCCCGATCGATGTAACCACCGAATCAAAACGTGTACACCAGCCACCAAAGATGCCGAAAAATGTCGCTTTTGGAGGCGGATGTACACGAATGCGAAATCCCCGTCGCCTAAAAGCACCTTCCACATGTCTGGACTCTCTATGCTTACGCTGGATAGACATCGCCGGAACGGGTATAGTATCGAAAGTTTTGTCGTTAACCAGCGGGGGAGTCCTGTGGGCATCAAAAAGAAGATCAAAAAGGAGCTTATCGGCACTTCCGATTACCCGTCGAATAAGATCTTTACGATCTCCAATTTCATCACCTTTACGCGCCTGATCCTCACCCTGGTATTTCTATACCTGTTTGTGACGGATAACAACCGCGTCATCGCCATCGTTATCTACGCCGTTGCCGCCTCCACCGACTGGATGGACGGTCAGATTGCCCGCATGACCAAGACGGTCTCGTGGCTCGGCAAGGTCATGGATCCCATTTGCGACCGTGCGCTGCTGTTCACCGGCGTGCTGGGACTGGTGGTCCGCGGTGAGCTGCCCATCTGGGTCTGCGTGCTCATTATTGGCCGCGACATCTATCTGGGCATCGGCACGCTTATCGTGCGCCATTATCACCGTCGCCCCATCGATGTCGTCTTTCCCGGAAAGATTGCCACTGCGCTGCTCATGACCGGCTTCTCGCTCATGCTGCTCGGTTTCCCCGTTATTGACGGTCTGCATCTTTTACCTTCATCCCTTACGGCCTTCCCGGGCCTCAATGGAAGCTCGGTGCCCCTCGGCATCTTCTTTGTGTACGGCGGCGTGATCTTCTCCATGCTCACGGCTGTCATCTACTCCATTAAGGGCGGAGTGGCCATTAAACAGGCTCTCGCGCATCCCGAGGACGAGGACATCGACTTTCTGAACCCTGAAATCGAAGACTGATTCGTTGGGGTATGATTACGTACGGTTCATTATTTGCGGCACGTCCGCGATAAGTTAGGGGTTGTCATGGACAACATGGTTAACAATATGCCTCAGAATGATAAGACTGCTGACGCTACCTGCGTATTCCGCGTGCCTTCAAGCGACGTCACCGTTCCCGACCTCATGGCCAACGTGCGCATCACCGCCCCCGTTCTGTCCATCGTCAAGGGTCCGCAGACTGGTGCCGCCTTTGAGCTCGAGGACGACGTGACCACCATCGGCCGCGATCCTGCAAACGGCATCTTCCTCAATGACATGACCGTTTCGCGCAGCCACGCGCGCATTATCCGCGAGGGCCTTGGCGCTCGCATCGAGGACTTGGGCTCGCTCAATGGCACCTGGGTCGACGGTGCCATCGTCAATGCGGCCCCGCTGCACGACGGTTCTTCCGTCCAGATCGGTACGTTTACGCTCATCTACCACGAGAGCACGCCGGAGCGCATCGAAACCGGTGAGTAGGGCATGGCCGAACGCAACTATCTGAGTATCGGCCAAGTCGTCAACTTACTTCGAGGCGCATACCCCGATCTTTCGAACTCAAAAATTAGATTTCTAGAGGATGAGGGGCTCATTACCCCTCATCGTACGCCTAAGGGATACCGTCAGTACTCTAAGGAGGACGTTGATCGTCTGGAGGTCATCCTGCACTTGCAGAAGACCCGCTACATGCCGCTCAACGTGATTAAGCAGCGCTTGGAAAACGCCACGGACCTGTCAACGCTCGCCTACGAGGTGGGCTTGCTATCCGATGTTCCGCTCAAGACGGAGCCCAAGGAGACTAAGCAAAAGCTGCATCCCATCGAGACCATTCCCGATATGTTGGGCGTCGAAATTTCGTTTATCCGCTCGCTCGCCGAGAACGACCTCATTCGCATCATCAAGAGTCCGCAGAATCGCGAGCTTGTCGATGGTCGCGATTTTCCGATCATCCGCTACTGCTCCGAGCTGTCGCGCTTCCATATCGAGCCGCGCAACCTGCGTCAGTACGTGTCTTCCGCCAACCGCGAGTCCTCGATGTTTGAGCAGGTGCTTGTGAGCATGCTCGGCATGGATACCTCCGATGACGAGCGCGACGCCAAGCTCGATCGTGCGTTTAAGAAGCTTCACGACCTAACGGAAGGCGTGCACACCGCACTGCTCAAGAACCGCGTTTTTGAGTCGCTCAACGCCGTGGTCGAGGACGCCGACATCGATGCACTCGATGAGGAAATCACTCGTTCCGAGTCCACCAAGGCCAAAAACGAAGAGATAGCTGCGCCGGCTCCACACGAGGATTCTCTCGTAAAGCCGCTCAAGGTTGTCGCCCCTTCGCACTCCGGAACCGCCACCGCGGGCAAATAACAGCTGCTGTAATTTCGGCAACCCATTGAAAGGTCATGCAATGTACGACTTCGAATCTCAAATCGTCGATATCCCCGACTATCCCGAGCCCGGAGTCATCTTTAAGGACATCACGCCGCTCTTTGGCAATCCCGAGGCGCTCAAAGCCATGACCGATGCCCTCGCCGAGCACTTTGCCGGCATGGGAATCACCAAGGTCGTGGGTCCCGAGGCTCGCGGCTTTATGGTTGGCGTACCGGTGGCTGTAGCCCTTGGCGCTGGCTTTGTTCCTGCACGTAAACCGGGCAAGCTGCCGCGTGAGACCGTAAGCCAGAGCTACGAGCTCGAGTACGGCACCGATTCAATTGAGATCCATGCCGACGCTATCAGCTCTAAAGATACCGTGTTGATTCTGGACGACTTGGTCGCGACGGGCGGAACCGTCGAGGCAACAGGTAAACTGGTGCGAGATATGGGCGCAAAGCTTGTCGGTTACGGTTGTATCCTTGAGCTTGCGTTTCTCAACCCGCGCGAGAAGCTCACGCCGTCTGATGACGATGTGGAGCTCTTTAGCCTGGTAACGGTGGACTAGCCGCTACCCTTAGATACCGGAAAGGAAGCTACATGCGCACAGCAAACACGCACAGAAACATGGCACGCTGCGCTGCTACGGCAACCCTCGCTTGTGTTTTGGGTCTGGGCCTCGTGGCTCCGGCCTACGCCGATACCGCATCCGACCTTGCCGCTGCCCGTACCAAGCTCGAGCAGATTGGCACCCAAACCCAGCAAATTCATGAAGAACTCTCCGCACAGACGCAGGAGCTTGATCAGACTGCAGGCGAGATTACGCAAAAGCAGCAAGAGATTGCCGAAGGTCAGGCAAAGCTCTCTAACTACGTTGCCGGTGAGTACAAGACCGGCGGCCTGAGTCTCCTTCAGGTCCTGACGGGCGTCGACGATCTGGGCGACATGCTCAACCGTCTGTTCTACTACGGTAAGGTGTCCGACAAGCAGGCCCAGACCATTCAGGAGGTCAAGGACCTTAAGCAGCAGCTCACCGATAAGCAGACCGAGCAGGAGAAGAACGTCGCCGCGACGCAGAAGAAGGTCGACGAGCTCAATGCCCAGCAGGCTGAGGCCCAGAGTGTCGTGAACTCCCTGGATTCTCAGCTGCAGGCCGAGCTTGCTGCCGAGGCCGAGGCCAACGCCGCGCTGCAGGCTGGCATAAATGCCAGCACCGCCGAAAAGGCCACGGTGAGCAACGACACCGCCGGTACGACCGAGAACACCAACAATGGTGGCGGTACGACCAACAACGGCGGCGACAGCACGCCTGCGCCCGCGCCCGCTCCTGCCCCCACGCCGCAGCCCGTGACGCCCGCTCCGACTCCGACGCCTTCCGCACCGAGCCAGTCCGTTGACGGCGGTACCGTTGTTTCGCGCGCCTACAGCAAGCTCGGATACGCTTATTCCTGGGGCGGCATTGGACCGAACAGCTTTGACTGCTCCGGCTTTGTAAGCTATTGCCTCACGGGCCGCTACTGCCGCCTGGGCACCACCGGCACCTTCATGGGTTGGACCCGTGTGTCCGATCCGCAACCCGGCGATGTTGTGGTTAACTCCTACCATACAGGCATCTATATCGGTAATGGTCAGATGATCCATGCTTCCGACTACAAAACGGGCGTCATCATCAGCTCCGTCGCAGCCGGTATGAACAACAACTACATCTTCGTACGCTACTAATTTATTACTACAGCGAACGAACGTGGGCCTCGCGATCTTGAGTCACGAGGCCCATTCTTTTTGCCCCTACAGTTTGCCTTAAGATCAGGACGGCTATCTAGTATTCAAAACTAGATAGCCGTCCAATTAGTCAAAAAGATGGCTATAATTGTTGGGGAACAAGTAGAAAGGACCCTCAATGAGCTGGGCACTTATCTCCGATTCGAGCTGCAATCTTCGCGATTGGCAACCAACCGCACCTCATACCGCCTTTGCATTTGCACCCCTTAAGATCCGAGTGGGGGAGCGCGAATTTGTCGACGACCTCTCGCTCGATGTTCACGAGCTTAATAGCGCCGTGCAGGCGGAGTCGAGCGCGTCTTCGAGCGCCTGTCCAAGCGTAGGGGAGTGGGCCGAACTCTTTAAACTTGCCGACAAGACGATCTGCATGCCCATCTCGGAGGGCGTCTCGGGAAGCTACAATGCCGCGGCCACGGCACGCGATATGGTACTTGCCGAGGAGCCCAACCGCCAGATTCATTTGGTCAACTCACGAGCCGCAGGTGGCAAAATGGATCTGATCTTCCTGCTGTTCGACCGCTATCTTGCAAGCAACCCGGATACCTCCTTTGAGGACGCCTGCGCTTACTTCGATAGCTTGGAGCAGAACAGCAAGATCCTCTTTAGTTTGTGCAATTACGAAAATCTCGCCAAGGCCGGACGTATTCCCAAGGCGGCCGGCGTTATTGCCAACAAGCTCAATATCCGCATTTTGGGCACGGCGAGCGAAGCAGGCAAAATTGAACTCGTTGGTCACACCCGCGGCGAAAAGAAGATGCTCAACAAGATCATCGACACCATGGAAGCCGAGGGTTTTACGGGCGGCGAGGTCATCATCGATCACGTTGAGAACAAAGCTGGAGCCCAGGCGCTTGCTGACCGCATAGTCGAGCATTGGCCCGGCTCCAAGACCATCATCATGCCCTGCAACGGCCTAGATTCCTATTACGCCGAGATGCACGGCCTCATCATCGGCTACGGTATGGGCGTAGCTTCGGGCAAATAAAGTCCAACCAAGCAATAAAACGGGCGGGACAAAGCGACAGA
Source organism: uncultured Collinsella sp. (assembly GCA_902464965.1). Taxonomy (GTDB): domain Bacteria; phylum Actinomycetota; class Coriobacteriia; order Coriobacteriales; family Coriobacteriaceae; genus Collinsella. Next base: position 20,402 of record CABQLI010000026.1, on the reverse strand, counting down.
TGGCTCTTTGTCCCGCCCGTTTTATACGTCGGCTAGCTATTAAACCCGTTGAACTTGAGATAGCTCATCAAGTAAGCCTTCGAAACAAAGGATGAAACCGCGCTGCGCACAAGCAGCGACTCACGCGTTACCTGATGCGCCGTATCGGGAACCGGCGTCTGCTCGACAGAAAACGCCGAACGAATCGATGCCTCGAGCTGATCGACCACATAATCAAAGGCCGTCGGGGCATCGTAGCTCAAACGCTGAATGTTAAAGAGTGCCTGCACCGCAGCAATAGGCAGCACCTGCTTAAAGATGCAGATAGCGATCAGGCGGGCAATCTGCTCGCGGCCATATTGCTTTCTGACCGGAGCAGGCACCAAGCCGACCTTCACGTAGTTATTGATCATCGATGGCGTAATGACAGGCTGCTCAACGCAAATGGACAGCGGCTCCATCCACAGTGCAACATACTCAATAACCTGGTCGCGATAGAGCGTCACATTGGGCAACTGGTTATAGCGCGGCAGACTCAACGTATTGAGTTTACGAACGATATCGGACTGAATAAATGCATCGGGCAGCACAGTGGGCTGAATATCCTCAGGCTTAATGCTGACCGACGAATCGGACATCGGAATAACGTGTTTAACGTGGTTCATAAAGGTCCTCCGTTCATTATCTATATTGTATTCTAGATTATCTAGTTTTGCATACCACATAGCCGACAAGAAAATTGGCGGGACAGCGCACAGATGCATCGTCCCGCCATTTAGTTAATTGATAACAACCTTACATAAGATATATTATCGTACTTATCCGCGGAGAAATGCATATGCGCTTGTTGCCGCTATGGCTCCATCAGAAACAGCGGTCACAACCTGGCGTAAACGTTTGGAACGGATATCGCCAGCGGCAAATAGACCTGGCGTGCGGGTCGCCATGGATTCATCAGTCAGAATGCCGCCATCAGGCGCCAGATCAACTAGATGCTCAACAAGCTCGGTATGGGGCTGCGTTCCGGTAAAGACAAAGATGCCAAACGAGCCGGGCTCAAATGACTCAGTATGAGTCTCGCCGGATGCATTGTCCTTAAAGGTAATCGTCGTTGGCATGGCTTCGCCAGAGAGCTCCACAATACTAGTTTGGTACCTAACTGTAATATTGTCCTTTGCGAGTACTTTCTGAACAACACCATCGGGCGCACGGAACTGGTCGCGGCGCAGCACGATGGTCACACTGCTGGCGATTTCTGACAAGAACAGGGCTTCCTCGCAGGCGGCATTGCCGCCACCGATGACAAAGACCTGTTTACCGCGAAAGAACATGCCATCACACGTCGCGCAATACGAAACACCGCGACCGCGATACGTATCCTCGCCAACAAAACCAGCAGATCGCGGCGTAGCACCCATGCAAGCGATAACGCTCGAAGCCAGCGTATCGCCCATATCGTGATGCACCGTAAACAGCGCTGCATCGGCATCGTAATCGATACCCGTAACCATGCTCCATGTAACCTGTGCTCCCAGGCCCTCTGCATGCTGCTGAAAACGCTCGCCGAGTTCGGAGCCACTCAAGAGCGGAATGCCCGGATAGTTCTCGACCTCATTGGTTGTGGCGATCTGCCCTCCCGACATGCCCTGTTCAATCACGGTCGTCGTTAGGTTGGAGCGCGCAGCGTAAATGGCGGCAGCATAGCCCGCGGGGCCGCCACCGATAATAGCAACATCGATCGGCTGATGGGTAGTCATGAAGAGACCTCCTGTCGAAAGATTGGCGTTCTTTGCGCTCATACCCAAATTTAGGCGAACGTGACACTCATGCACTACAATGATTCATTGCGAAACAAAGATGAAGGGGAGTTATCGATGAATCAAACGCAGACGAGCAACGACGCTCCCCTGCCCACGCAAAGCACTCCCCAACCGGAGCAAATGACCGTTTCACCTGCACAAAAACCCCTAGTAACCATTGTGCACGCATCGGTTGGATCGGGCCACAAAGCCGCCGCCAACGCGATTGCACAAGCATTTGATCTTATCCGCGGCACCAAGGGAATCCCTGAGGATGTTGAGATCGAAGTCCTGGATATCCTCGATTTTGGACGCATTAGGTTCGATGGTAATAAAACAGCAGCTTCGTTTACCGGCGCCACGCGTCCCATATATGACCTAACCTGGCGATACACGTTTACGGGACATCTGCTCTGGGGCGGAGGCACGGCATGGTCACGTATTATGTTCCCTGCCTTCAACGAATATGTCCGCACCCGCAGGCCCATAGCCGTGGTCGCAACACACATCACGGCGGCCAACGTCGCTGTGGGTGCCCGCGTCATCACGGGTATCGATTATCCGGTCATCTGCGTACCAACAGACTATGAAGTCGAAGGCTTTTGGCCCCACAAGGACACCGACCTGTTCTGCGTAGCCAACGAATTTATGGCCGAGACACTTCGCCCCCGTAAAGTTCCCGAGACCAAAATCCGCATTACAGGCATCCCCATTCGCGCCGGGTTTGATACGGACTACAATCGCGAGGAAGAACTCGAGAAGTTCAATCTCCCCGCTGACAAGACCGTTGTGTTGGTGATGGCCGGTGCCAGTTTGCCTCAACCGTACGTTCGCTTTCGCGCGGAGATGGACCGCACACTCCCCTTCCTGCGCAGCTTCGAGGACATGCACTTTATCTTTTTGCCGGGCAAAGACACCGAATATGCCACCCGTCTCAAGACACTCTTCGACGCCATGAAGCTCGACAACGTCACGGTTCTGGACTACGTGGACGACATGGCGGCCCTCATGCACGGCTGCGACCTGGCAATCCTCAAATCGGGCGGGCTCACCGTCACTGAGTGCCTGTGCGCGCATCTGCCGATGATTCTGCTGGGCAAATCATACGGTCAGGAAAAGGCCAACACCACGATGCTCACCGGCATGGGCGCCAGCATGCATGTCACCACCGCACGAGAACTCATCGTGACGTTGCGCCATCTCCACGATCATCCCGAATCGCTCAAAGCCCTACTCATCAACGGCGAAGTACTACGCCGCCCCCACGCAGCCGAAGACATAGCCATCGCCACCATGGAGCTCGTAGGCAAGCCCCAAAAGCGCAAACGAGCCTTCTGCCGCTTCTACTGGGGCGATAAACCCGCGCATATTCGCTAGGGTCTTAATGTCCGCTAGCCTGCGGGAGGCCCTATATATCATCCCGTGCTCAAACATTCTCGCTTCGCAGGGCGCACTAATCCCGCCCGTCCGGGGCTCACCCATATCATTCCATGCTCAAACATTCTCGCTTCGCTACGCTCGCTGCGAAACTGCGCGTGGAACGATATGGGTGAGCCCCGGACGGGAGGCTTCTTGCTTGAAAACAAATTGAAATCCAACTAGTAAGCCGGTACGACAAAGGAGAAATCCCCTTGTCGCACCGGCTTACCAATTGATTAATGCTAACGGTTACCAGCGAAGATACACGGTAGTTGCAAGCATGCAAACGTAGCTCACCCGTGGGAGGGCCCTATATATCGTTCCACGCGCAGTTTCGCAGCGCAGCGAGAATGTTTGAGCATGGAATGATATATAGGGGCCTCCCACGGGTAAGCGGACATTACAATACGCCGCTAGAACCGAAACCGCCGACTCCTCGGTCGGTTTTATCCAGTTCGTCTACCTCCATGAGGTTAACCGTGGGGACTTCTTGGATGACGAGTTGGGCTATGCGGTCACCTTTGTTGATTTGGATGTTGTTCGTGGGGTCTAGGTTAATGAGGATGACTTTGAGTTCTCCTCGGTAGTGGGCGTCGATGAGGCCCGGCGTGTTGACTATAGACAGGCCCTGCTTGATGGCGAGACCGCTGCGGGGCTGGACGAAGCCGCCGTAGCCATCGGGCAGGGCGATGGCCAACCCAGTGGAGACCAGACGGCGTTCAAAGGGCTTCAGGACGCAGTCCTCGTTGGAGCGCAAATCCAAGCCGGCATCGGTGGGATGGGCGTATTTGGGAAGCTCGACGGTGGGGTCGAGACGCTTTATGTTGACGGTAATGTTGGACATGGAATCACCTTAGCTTGTCGAGCTCTTGCAGAAACTCATCGACGTCTTTGAAATCGCGGTAGACCGAGGCAAAACGGATGTACGCCACCTTGTCGATCTTTGCCAAGCGCTTGAGCACCATGTCACCCAACTCATGCGACGTGACGGCCGTCAGCGTGCGAGAGCGCAGCTCGACCTCGATGTCGTCGATAATCTCATTGAGCTTCTTAGTGTCGATATCGCGCTTGATGGTGGCGCGCATCAAGCCGACGAGCAGCTTATTGCGATCGAACCGCTGCTTGGTTCCGTCTGACTTAATGACCTCGATTGGGTCTTCGCATCGCTCAAACGTTGTAAAGCGATAGTTACACGAGCAACATTCGCGACGGCGCTTAATGGTGTTATTTGACTCCTGCATACGGGAATCAACGACGCGGGTATGTGCCTTGCCGCATTTGGGACAGCGCATGGTACCTCCTCTTAAACGATAACAAGGGTACCATGCGCAGCGCGATAATGATTACGAACGAGCAGGAACCTTAAGATGCGCACCGGCGGCGAGCGAACCATGCTCCAGATGATTGACGTTACGGATCATGTCGGAAGTCTCTTGCGTGGAAAGGCCTTCGATAGGATATTCCTCGGCAAGCGACCAAAGAGAATCACCAGGCTGAACGCGAATGGTCTCGTAGGTAACGTTGGAAACGGACTCGGCATACGCGGCGTGACGAGCGCTAAAGACCGACATAGCGAGGACAAAGAAGAGCGTAAGCGCAACGGCAACGGCGACAATAGTCGGAACCTTCAGGGCAACGCGAGCCGGCGCGACTACAGCCTGCTGATTGCGAGCAGGCTTTACGGTCAAAGGCTGAAAGCCGGAGCGGCCACCCTGAACAACCGTAAAAGTGGGTTCTGCAGGCGTCTCGAGCTTAAGGGCGAGGTTTCCCTGGACCATATTCGTTGCGTTCATCATGTTCTCCTCTCGCGTGTTTTGCTGAGAACAGTTTTATCAAGCCGCGCGGACAAAAATGTCTAGCGCGAGAACGAATGTTCGGTTATTATTATCTTCGAACAGTTGTTCCTGTCAAGCAAAATTCGAACATTTGTTTGACATGGGTAGAGAGGATGCCCTGATGGCTCGCAAAATTACCAAGCGTCAGCAGCAAATTTACGACTTCATCAAGGAATATCAGCAGGAGAAGGGTTATCCGCCCAGCGTGCGCGAGATGGCTTCTGCCGTGGGCCTTTCCTCCCCCAGCACCGTGCACGCCCATCTATCTGCCCTGGAGGCGCGCGGGCTACTCAAGCGCGATGCAACCAAACCGCGCGCCCTGGAACTCTTTAACGAGGACGGTTCCTCTGTCTCAATTTCTAAATCTGACGAGCCCACCGCACCTCGCGGAACGGTCTCGCTACCGCTCGTTGGTCGCGTCGCGGCTGGGATTCCCATTCTGGCCGAGCAGAATATCGAAGACACTTTTACTATCCCGACCGAAATCGCCACTGATCAGGGTTCCTTTATCCTTGAGGTGCATGGGAGCTCAATGATCAATGTCGGCATCTTCAATGGCGATTACATCATCGTCCGTGAACAAAAGAGTGCCATGAACGGCGAAATTGTCGTGGCCATGATTGATGGTTCAGCAACCGTCAAGACGTTCTACAAGGAGCAGGGACGCGTACGCCTACAGCCTGAGAATGACACCATGGAGCCTATCTATGCAACGAATCCCATTATCTTGGGCAAAGTCGTCGGCTTGATGCGCCGGTTCTCGTAATGCAAAAACGCATCACCATCTTTGATACCGTCCGCGGGTTTACGATGATTTCAATGGCAGGTTTTCACGCTTGCTACGATCTCGCCTACCTGTACGACTGGGATATGCCCTGGTTTACCCAGACCGTCTTTCAAGACATCTGGCGCGCCAGCATCAGCTGGGTATTTTGTTTATCGCAGGTTGGATGTGCACGCTCTCACGCAACAATGCTAAACGAGCGGCCAAGTACGCTGCCGCAGCTTTGATCGTATGGATTGCAACTACACTGGTATCAGTCGACGATTCGGTAAACTTTGGCATCATTTATTGCATGGCGGCGTGCACCGCAGTGGTTGCACTCACCCGTCCGCTACTCCAAAAATTACCGGGCTCGTGGGGCATAGCAGCGTGCCTTGTTCTTTTTGCCCTAACCTGGGGCATTCCAAAAGCGGTCTACTCACTCCCCTACCTGGCATGGCTAGGATTTCCGGGCCCGGGTTTTGTTTCGGGAGACTACTATCCGCTCATTCCGTTTGTCTTTATGTACCTTACCGGCTTTTTTGCTGCCCAGGTAGCACAAGCATCAAACCTCGAAGCGCCAGAATGGGCATACGCCAATCCCATCCCGGCGCTCACAGTCCTTGGTCGGCATGCCTTACCGTTCTATCTGCTCCATCAGCCTGCAATTCTAGGCGTACTAGAACTCGTTTATTCCGTACGATAGCGCTCGAGACGCGGCGCGATTCGAGCCGGCAGTTTCGCCACAATGCGAACTCCGTCCTCTAAATATTCCTCGTGCAAAAGGGTTCCCTGCTCATGAACCAGCGTGATGAGGGCGCCCTCACGATACGGGATATCAGCAGAGAGCAACACATCGGTGGCAGCCGCCTCACGAGCAATACGATCGACGAGATCGTCGAGCCCCTCGCCCGTTTGGGCTGAGAACAGAACGGCTTCGGGATAACGACGACGGAAGCTCAATCGATCAACGCTGTCGAGAAGATCGATTTTATTGAACACCGTAAGCGTCAAACGCTCGCCGGCACCGATCTCATCAAGCACGCGGTCGACAGCCTCCAGCTGCCGCTCATAGTCCTCGTCAGACGCATCTACGACTTTGAGAATTAGATCGGCACCCAACACCTCGGACAGTGTCGATTTAAAGGCATCGACCAGACCATGCGGCAGCTTTTGAATAAAGCCGACGGTATCAGTAATCGTCATGCCGCGACCGCCGGGCAGGCGATACGAACGCGTCGTCGGGTCGAGCGTAGCAAACAGCTTGTCCTGAGAAAGTACCGTAGAGCCGGTCAGACGATTGAGCAACGTCGATTTACCGGCATTGGTATAACCGGCTAACGCGACGCGAAACGCCGGTGACTCAATGCGGCTCTTGGATTGAACATCACGACGCTGTTCAACCTGCTTGAGCTCACGACGAAGCGCAGCGATCTTATTACGAATGAGGCGACGGTCGACCTCAAGCTGACTTTCGCCCTGACCAAAGCGTGAGCCGATGCCGCCGCGCGTCTGTTCCTTGGCGAGGTGGCTCCACATGCCACGCAGACGAGGCAACAAATATTGAAGCTGTGCCAGCTGTACCTGTAGGCGTCCCTCACGCGTCTGAGCATGCAGGCCAAAGATATCCAAGATCAGTGCCGTACGATCGATAATCTTTACCGGTTCGCCCACGGCTTTCTCCAAATAGGATTGCTGCGAGGGCGTCAGGTCGTCGTCAAAAATAACGACATCGGCATCCATGCGATGCACCAGGCCGCATAGCTCTTCAACCTTACCGGAACCGATAAACGATTTAGGATACGGCTTTACCAAACGCTGAGACAAGCGTGCCACGCACTGGGCACCAGCCGTGTGGGCAAGGCGCTCCAGCTCATCAAGCGAGCGATCGAGCGGCCATGCATTGTCGCGCCATTCAACACCAACCAAAATGGCACGCTCGGGTTCGGGTGCCGTGGGAACAAGGGGGAAACGGGACATTAGGCCGCCTCGATACGGTGAAGGATATCATCAACGACCTCATCGATCGTAAACTCGTCCATATCGAACCACACGATGCGGTCATCGCGTTTAAACCACGAAAGCTGACGCTTGGCATAGCGACGCGAGCGCATCTTGATGAGTTCGCGAGCCTCATCCATAGAAATCACGCCGTCAAAGGCATCGATGATCTCTTTATAGCCAATCGCTTGCATCGAAGTCAGGGCATCTCTCAGCCCCTGGTCCATAAGACCACGAACCTCATCAACAAGACCCTGCTCAAACATCAGATCGACGCGTAGGTTAATTCGCTCGTAAAGCGCCTCGCGATTACGCATCAATCCAAACCACAGAGCGTGATAATGCTCGCGCGGAACACTAAACTGCGACTTTTGCTGCGCGTAGGACACGCCATCATCGTGCATTTCGAGCGCGCGAATCACGCGACGAACATTATGGGGGTGGATGACCGCGGCGGACTCGGGGTCACGCTCGGCAAGCAGCGCGTGCAGCGCTTCCTCGCCAATGCGCTCGGCAAGCTCCTGATACCCCGCGCGGCGATCGTCCTCAAGTTCGCCCGAGGGAAAATCCATCTCATCCAGGGCCGCCTTGAGATACAAGCCCGTACCCCCGCAAAACACCGGTAGGCGGCCCTCGCCCAGCAAGCGCTCAACATGTACACGAGCGTCTGCCTGATACAACACTGCAGAATATGCAACGCCCGGTTCAACAATATCGACCAGGCGTAGAGGCGCCGTGCATTCCTCTGGTGCCATCTTGGCAGTGCCGATATCCATACCTCGATAGATTTGCATCGCGTCACAAGACAGCACTTCGGACGAAAGGCGAGCCGCCAAACGATCTGCGACATCACTTTTACCAACCGCGGTCGGACCGACGATCGCAACGGCGGAAAGACCTGTCCCGGGAGAAACCATTAGCGCGGCTCGCCCACAACGGAGCCGGATAAATACCAGGTCTTGGCAACGTCAACGTCAACATCAACGATCTTGCCAACAAGCTGATCGATGCTGTAACCCTCGGGGATAGGCGCATGAACGGTCTGATTCTTGGGACTCTTGCCCAGCAGGACCGCGTCGTTCTTTTTACTCGTTCCCTCAATGAGCGCCGGCACCACAGTATGAAGCTCACCCTGGTTATACTCGTGTGCCGTGGTCTCGATAACCTTAACCAGGCGGTTGAAACGCTCGAGAATAACCTCATGCGGCGTAGGGTCGTCAATCTCTGCAGCCGGGGTACCGGCGCGCTTGGAATAGATGAAGGTATAGGCCTGAGCATAGCGGACCGTCTCGGCAAGTGAGAGCGTCTGCTCAAAGTCTTCTTCAGTCTCGCCCGGGAAGCCCACGATAATGTCGGTCGAGAGCGCGATATCGGGCATGCGGTTGCGAATGCGATCGACCAGGCCCAGATAGTCCTCGCGTGTATAACGGCGATTCATCTCTTTGAGGATCCGCGTCGAACCTGACTGGACGGCCAAGTGCAGCTGCGGCATAACGGCAGGCGTCTCGGCCATGGCGTCGATGGTCTCGGGCAACAGATCCTTGGGATGCGAAGACGTAAAGAAGATACGCTCCACACCCGTATCGCCCACGGCACGCAGCAGATCGGCAAAACGCGGCTTACCAAACAGATCGCGACCATATGAGTTAACGTTTTGGCCCAGCAGCGTAATCTCACGCACGCCCTGGCGTACCAAACCGGTCACCTCGTCGACAATCTCCTCGAAGGGACGGCTCTTTTCGCGACCGCGCACGTACGGCACGATGCAGTAGGTGCAGAAATTATTGCAGCCGGTCATGATGGGCACCCAGGCGTGATACTGGGTCTCGCGATGCCACGGCATGCTCATGGCATCCGTATCCTCATGCTCATTGGTGCGGATATGACGCTTGCCGTCAAGGAACGCCTCGGCAATGAGCTCGGCCACATGTGCGATAGAATGCGTGCCAAAGATGACATTGACGTTATCAACGTTGGTGAGCAGGCCCTCGCCATCACGCTGCGCAATGCAGCCGCCCACGGCAACCACACGCTTGCCCGAAGGCGAAGGCGGCAGGCTTTTGCAGGAATTGCACTGACCGTACAGGCGAGTATCGGCGGCCTCACGCACACAGCATGTCATGAAGACAACGATATCGGCATGCTCGGGATCGAGCGCCATGAGGCAACCATACGAATCGAGCAGACCGCTCACGCGCTCAGAATCGTGCTGATTCATCTGGCAGCCAAAGGTGCGGATAAAGTAGGTTTTACCGGCAAGAATATCGCGTACGGAACGCTGGTCCATGTGCATAAGTCCTAACGATGGAAGGGAGGCGAATCGAGGCAAGCAAAAGCTATGCCACAGGCTTAACATCATCAATGACGACGTTATCCATAGCAGCTCGATTGATCTGGTGAACGTAAATAGAAAGACGGATGGCCGTGCGCGACTCCCCGTTAATAAGGATGTCGGAGAACACGGGCGCGCAGGAAATATCAAATCCGGTTGGAATCAAAAAACCGCGCGCAATAGCCACGGCCTTTATGGCCTGGTTGACCGCACCGGCGCCGACACACTGAATGTTGACGGGCACACCATCCTTGACCATGCCGGCGATGGCGCCGGCAACGGACGCGGGTGATGATTTGCTTGATACCTTCAGGCAATCCATGAAGAAACTCCTGCGTTTAAAAGTACGTTTTAACTGCAATAACTGTATCGTACCGAGTGGACTCGGTAAAGGCACTATTCCTCTTTGGCAAGATCGAAGGTCACGGTGATTCGATCACGCGAAACGCGAATCTTTGGGTCGCCGCAAAGGTTGAGATAGTACCGGGCGGCAAGGTCATTAAAGTCGCGCTCCACAGCACGCGAAAACTGTGCCATGTCATCCTTGGCAATACGAAGCCCGCGACGATCCTTCGCGAGATCGACAGAAGCCGGCGCATGCGAGGACGAATCACGCTCGCGCAGCAGACGCGCGGTCACACCGCGAACGGGCTTAATCTGCCCTGCCAAAATGCGATGTGCCGTGCGCTCGGACATCTCAAGACCCAAACCCGAGCAGATACGGATAAAGTCCTCGGCATCAGAGGCAAGGCCTAAACGATCGACAACCGGAAGCTCGCTTTCGTCATCAATAAACAGGAGACGAGACGTATCGAGCCGACTTGACGCCTGAGCATAAAGGGTCGCGGCAATCTCAGACGGAGAACCAAGATAGACATCGCAACCACGCAGCTCCTCGAGCGCAAACTCACAGGCAGCGCGAATAATATTATGCGGGCCGCGAGCACAGACATAACGTCCGTCCTCATCCTTGACGGCCTGGGGCCAGCTGGACTGATCAGCACGCTCGCTGAGGCGGTCGGCCGCAACGCTCACCTTAAAGGCTGAACCAAGATCGACACCGGACGTGACCACACGGGCCTCGTCGGTGTTCTGCTTGATCGAAAACAATGCCATACCACGACCGTGAACGCCCCAACGGTCCATCTTCATGCTCTCGAGCTTGGAGGTAACGCGGGCATCGAAGATTCGCTCTTGCATATCCTGCGGAACGCCCGAACCGTTATCCAGAAAGACAAGCGTGCGGACGCCATCTTCCTTGGTCGTGGCGAGATAGACCTTGTCGGCGCCAGCATCGCGAGCATTACGGAGCATTTCGATGACGATATCCTCGACATGCTGAATGTCGTGCTTTGCCTGGCGCCGCTCGGCCTCCGAAACGCGGAGGCGGACATACCCCTCGCCAAGGTTCTCCTCGACGCGAAGGTTGCCCTCCCCCGACATCGACGCGATAAATGAGATGAGCTCGTTCGCGTCGCTCATGTTATTTAGCGATATCGACAGCGCGGCTCTCGCGAATCACGACGACGCGCACCTGACCGGGATACTCCATCTCTTCCTCGATCTGATGGGCGATATCGTGAGCCAGGACCGTGGACTGGGCATCGGAGATTTTGTCCGGCTGAACCATGACGTGGACCTCGCGACCAGCCTGCATGGCATAGGTACGCTCGACGCCGTCATGGGAGTTGGCGATCTCCTCGAGCTTCTCAAGACGCTTCATGTAGTTCTCGGCAGACTCGCGACGGGCACCGGGGCGAGAGGCAGAGACAGCATCGGCGGCCTGTACCAGGACATCGAGCACCGTGTTGGGGTCGACATCGGCATGGTGAGCCTCGATAGCGTGGACGATAACGGGCTTCTCGCCATAACGACGGGCAAGCTCGGCGCCGATGACGGCATGCGGGCCCTCGACGTCGTGGTCGATTGCCTTGCCCAGGTCGTGCAGCAGGCCGGCGCGCTTGGCAGTCACAACGTCCAGGCCAAGCTCGGAAGCCATCACACCGCACAGGTCAGAGACTTCAAGGGAGTGCTGAAGCACGTTCTGACCAAACGAGGTACGGTAGCGCAAGGCACCAAGGGTCTTGACGATCTCGGGGTGCAGGTCGTGGATGCCGGTATCGAAGGCAGCCTGCTCGCCAGCCTCGCGCACGCGCTGCTGAACCAGGTCGGCAGCCTTGTGATACATCTCCTCGATGCGGGCGGGGTGAATGCGGCCGTCGGCGATGAGGTTCTCGAGGGCGACACGGGCGGTCTCACGACGGACCGGGTCGAAGCTCGAAAGAACGACGGTCTCGGGCGTGTCATCGATCACGAGATTGACGCCGGAAACCTGCTCGAAGGTCCGGATGTTGCGACCCTCGCGACCGATGATACGGCCCTTGAGGTCATCAGAGGGAATGTGCACGGAGGTAACGGTGACCTCGGCAGTGTGGTCGGCAGCGCAGCGCTGAATCGCCAGGGACAGAATCTCCTGGGCGGTCTTGTGGCACTCGGCGCGAACCTGCTGCTCGGACTCGCGAATGATCGTGGCGGCCTCGTGGGTGACCTCGCCGCGAACCTTATCGAGGAGCTCCTTGTGGGCGTCCTCGCGGGTAAGGTCGGCGATACGCTCAAGCTCGGAGGTCTGCTTTGCGCAGAGCTCCTCGAGCTCACGGGAGCGCTTCTCGACCTGACCGGCCTGGCTGGACAGCTGATGTTCGCGCTTGTCGAGAGCATCGTTGCGGCGATCGAGGGATTCCTCGCGCTGCATCACGCGGTTCTCGAGCGTACGAATCTCGTTCTTACGCTGCTTGTCCTCGGCCTCGGCGGCCTGCTTGTTCTTGATGATTTCCTCTTTAGCCTCGAGCAGAGCCTCTTTTTTGAGGGTCTCGGCCTGACGCTTAGCATCACCGATCAGGGACTCAGCCTGTGCGTGTGCCGACTGAATCTTTTCGTCGGCCTCGTGAAGACTACCCTGCTTGGCGGTGCGCATGTAGGCAATGGCGGCGATAGCACCCAAAACGATGCCAACGAGCGCTGCGATGATAGGCATGCTCACTCCTTTTTATGGATTCGTTACACAACTAAGCGAACCGTCCTTACGAACGGCTCGCGACATTTGAGTAATATGGGCGCAGCTTATGCGGGTCGGATACAGATAAACATATAAACAAACTCATCACAGATGAGCACATATCACAAAGCAAATGACAGTGTTTATCGTACGTTGAACCACAACAACTGTCAAATAAATGGCCCCAGTACGGCGGCTAAAACGCGGTGAGCGGCGGGGCCACAAAACGCATACGCCTAAAGCGCACATTCCTCGCATTCGGCATCGAGACGTGCCTTAACGGCATCGGCGGCGATGTGATACGAGAAGCCCTTGCCCATCAAAAACCGAACCAGTTTTTCGAATCCGCGCGTCTCTGGAACACGCCGCTTGGCGAGCAGGGCTGACGCACGCGCCAAATCGTCTTCGACGGCAAAATAATCCTCGGGATAACCGGGAATGTCATCGAGCACAACATGACGTCGCTTGAGCTCGGTCTCGATTTTGCGCTGTCCCCAACCGCGCCGCTTGCGTTCCTCGATAAAGTACGAGCAAAAGCCGTTCTCGTCTAAAAAGCGATACTCGGTGGCGCGCTCGACGGCGAAATCGATCGCGGGCTGGTGAAAGCCGTAGCGAGCCAGCTTGTCACGGACCTCACCCGTCGCATGGTCGCGGCGCGATAACATCTCAGTCACCATGGTAAGTGCACATTTACGCTCGATGAGCTGCACCGCCTCACGAAAGTTATCCCAATCACAGGGAAGATCGGGGCGGTTTTTGACATACAGGCGCGCGACCCGCACGGGAATCCAAATGGACCGCTCAAAACCGCCCTCAAGCTCACAATCGATATGTGCGCAAGGCTTTTTGGACGCATACCCGCTCGAGAACGAGGAGGCCGCCTTCTTATCGGGAAAGACGACCGTGGCCTCGGTCACCGTATACGACATGAGCGTAACCGCTACTCGTCGTCATCATCGAGCATGGCGGAACCATCGATGGCGTAAAGCTCGTCAAACTCCTCAGGCGCAGGCTGATCGGTCAGCTCTACCTCGGACGGAGCATCGTCATCAAACTCAAGCCCGCAGGCAAGACGGACCTTATGCTCAATCTCGTCGGCGCAATCGGGGTGTTCGCGCAGGAACGCCTTGGCGGCCTCGCGACCGTTGCCGAGCTTGTCCTCGCCATAGGCAAACCAGGAGCCCATCTTCTTGCAGATGCCGCACTCGACAGCCATGTCCAGAATCGAGCCCTCCTTAGAGATGCCCGTACCGTACATAATGTCGAACTCAGCAGAACGGAACGGAGCTGCCACCTTGTTCTTAACGACCTTAGCGCGCACGCGGTTACCGATAACCTCGTCCTTAAGCTTAATGCTATCGATACGGCGAATGTCGATACGCACCGAAGAGAAGAACTTAAGGGCGCGGCCGCCCGTCGTGGTCTCGGGGTTGCCGAACATGACGCCGATCTTCTCACGCAGCTGGTTAATGAAGATGCACGTCGTGTTGGACTTAGACAGCGAGCCGGCGAGCTTGCGGAGCGCTTGGCTCATCAGGCGAGCCTGAAGACCGACCGTAGTGTCGCCGATTTCTCCCTCGATCTCGGCACGCGGGGTCAGCGCGGCGACGGAGTCAACAACGATGGCATCGATGGCGCCGGAACGCACGAGCATGTCAACAATCTCGAGCGCCTGCTCGCCCGTATCGGGCTGAGAAATGAGCACCTCGTCGATATCCACGCCGATACGCGCGGCATAAGTGGGATCGAGCGCATGCTCGGCATCGATAAATGCCACAACGCCACCCATTGCCTGGGCCTCGGCCAGGATCTCGAGCGAAAGCGTCGTCTTACCGGAGGACTCAGGACCGTAAATCTCGACGATACGGCCACGCGGCACGCCGCCGATACCCAGCGCGGCATCGAGTGCCAGAGCGCCCGTAGGGATGGCCTCGACCTCGAGCTCGGGGCCACCGTCGCCGTACCTCATGATGGAACCCTGGCCGAATTTCTTCTCGATCTCAGCCTTGGTGGTGGCGATCATCTCATCGCGCTCTTTACCCGTCGTGCGAGCATGAACGGTACGTACGGGACCTGAATTCTTGGCCATGAATAGCCCTCCTCTTAACAACCTGCATCGATAATAAACGAACGGCTGTTCGTGGTCAACCGTTCAGAAAAATCATATGCAGCCGACCTTTCCAAAACCCAACCAAAAGCCGACCAAACACTGACCAAATGCTTGACCATAAAGGGCCAAATAAGAACAAGGCAGGCAAAAATACACCTATGAACAGCACAAACGCTAAATTCTTCTGAGGTCCCCATCTCCACAATTAAGGGGCCCGGAGGCCCCTTAAAACACGTCTATTCCATAGAATCGAGCACGCAGACAATGCGACCCAATGCCTCCGTGACCGCATGGGCACGAACACACGAACGGTCGCCCTCATAGTGGCAGCGCACAGAGTCCACGACCGGCACTCCCCCATCGGCGGAACGATGTGCCCAGCCAATATAGAAAGTGCCAGCAGGATCGTCCTCAGTACCACCGCCGGGGCCGGCATAACCCGTTGCGCTCACTGCAATATCGCTCTGGTACAGCTCCAGCGAACCCGACGCCATCTCGCGCGCAGTTTGATGCGACACCGCGGTGTAGCGGTCGAGCGTCTCCTGCTCAACACCCAGCACGCGATGCTTAATCTCATCGCAGTAGGTCACCGCACCGCCACGCAGCACCGCCGAGGCGCCCGGGATATCCGCAATCGTCGAGGCGATCATACCCGCCGTCAGCGACTCAGCCGTCGAAACCGTCACACCCCGAGCGCTCGCGCGCTCGACGATATCGCGCGCCAGCTCCTCGTTATGTGCGGAAATCTGCTCAAAAGAGTCCGTCATACCCACCAGGACCTAGACCGAAAAGACGATCTTGCGGCAGTTCCAGAAGTACTGGGCGCCCGAGATAACGGTCAAGACAACGGCAACGGCATACAGGAAGCGCGACACCGAGTAGATGCCGAGCGTCAGCGCCACCGGGCCAAGGTGCAAGCCGGCCATAGCAAAAACGCACAGGTAACCGCAGATGGAGACCATCGTGGTCGCCGTCTTGTACTTGCCGAGCTTATCGGCCGCAACGACCACACCGGCCGCACTCGCGACCATGCGAAGGGCGCTCACCAGAAGCTCACGGAACAGGATAATGAACACGGACCACACGGTCACCGCGCCAAAATCCAAGAACAGCAGCAGGGCCGAAAACACGAGCAGCTTATCGGCGATGGGGTCCAAGAATTTACCGAAGTCGGTGATCTCGTTGCGCGAACGCGCCAGATAACCGTCGACCTTATCGGTGCACGACAGGATCACATACAGAATGAAGGCAGCGGCGGCGAGCGGGCCGTCGAAGGTGCTCCAATCCGTACCGGCAACACTCGTGTGAGAAAGCGCCGACACGATCATGAACACCGGGATAAAAACGATGCGAACGCACGTCACGATGTTGGCGGGCGTCCAAACACTCGTCAGTTCCTTATTGCTCTCGTTTGCCACGATGCTCTCCTACTCCACAACATGGCCGATAAGCTCATAGCAGAAGCTATCGGTAAACTCGACAGTCAGAATATCGCCTACAGATGCCTCGCTGGCATCCAAGTGCACCGCGCCATCGGAATCGGGCGCCTGGAACCAGGCATGGCCGATCAGCTCGGCGCCGTCCTCGGTTTCTTCGATACCGTCGACGATCACCTGGGCGCGCTCGCCCACATGTGCGGCGGTGGCGGCAAAACCGAGCGACTCGGCCAGGTCCATGGCCTCCTGGGCGCGCTCGAGCTTGACCTCTTCGTCGACCTGACCCTCCATCTTAGCGGCCAGGCTGCCCTCCTCCTGCGAGTAGGCAAAGACGCTCGTGTAGTCAAAGCCGACGGTGTCCATAAAGTCGATAAGATCACGAAACTCGTCGTCGGTCTCGGTCGGGAAGCCGACCATGGCCGTGGAGCGAATCACGATACCGGGGATGCGCTCGCGAAGGTCGCGGAACAGGTCCTCGAGCTCCTGGCGCGAACCGGAGCGACGCATGGCCTTGAGGATGCGCGCGTCGCAGTGCTGCACGGGGATATCGATATAGGGCAGCACCTCTGGCGTATCGCGTATCGTCTCGATGAGTTCGTCAGTCATGCCCTCGGGCTGCAGGTAGAGCACGCGGACCCAGACGTTGTGCGGGCGCACGGCCTCAGCGACGGCACGCAGCAGCTGTGCCAGATTGCGCGGCGAGCCCTCGGCGACGTCCTCGTCGGCAAAGTCGGTGCCCCAAATACCCGTGTCCTGGCCGATCAGCACGATCTCGCGCACACCGCCGGCAACCAGGTCGCGCACCTCGGTGATAATGCTCTCAGCATTGCGCGAATGATAGCGACCGCGAATGTAGGGGATCATGCAGAAGCTGCAAAAACGATTGCAGCCATCGGAGATCTTGACGTAGGCGACAGCGCCCTCGACAGTGCGCTTGACCTGCGGAATATAGGCTGCGATCTCACGCTCGACACCCAGTACGCCATCGATGACCGCCACGATGCCGTCCTCCTCGTCGGCCTTCACAAAGGCAGCGACCTCGGGCAGCTCGTCAGGCAGGTCGTCGCCATAGCGCGACGGCACACAGCCGCACATGACGATGGGGCAAGAACGAACGCCGTCCTGAACCTCGTTGGCGAGCTCGAGCGTGGTCTCGATGCTCTCGGACGTTGCGGAGGCAAGGAACGAGCATGTATTGACGATGGCGATATCGGCATCCTGCGGGTCGAATGCTTCCTCGTAGCCTGCAGCGGTCAAAAGAGAACGCATGCGGTCGGTGTCAACCTCGTTCTTAGCGCACCCGAGGGTGATGTAGAGCACGGAGCCCAACGGTGTATCCATGTTGGAGAGCGGTCCTTTCGAATGATATTAGCGGTAGTTGGTGAACTGCAGCGGCTGACCGTAGTCCTGGTCGCGCAGGAACTGGATCACGATCTGCAACGCGTCCTTCGAAGCAGAGGAAACACGCAGCTTGTCGGCCTCGATGGTCACCTTGACCTTGAGCTTTTGGTCCTTGATGTCCTTGTTGATCTTCTTGGCGGTCGCCTGGTCGATACCCTCGACGATATGGCCGAGCACGCGCACGGTGCCGCCCGATGCCGCCTGCGGAGCATCCCACGAGACAGCCTTGAGGTCGATGCCGCGCTTGATGAGCTTGGAGCTCAGCACGTCGACAATCTGCTTGGAGACAAAGTCGGCCGGGGCGTTGATCGTAAAGAGCTTGTCGCCCTTCGAAAGCTCGATCGTGGCGCCGGAATCCTTAAGGTCATAGCGCTGAGAAATCTCGCGCGTGGTCTGCTGAAAGGCGTTGTCGACCTCTTGCATGTTGACCTCGGACACGACGTCGAAGCTGGAATCTTTAGCCATGATGTTTCCTTTCGCGTGCGAGTGGCTTAGTAGCTATCGTACGAATAGTCGGTAGAATCGGTGGGCGTCTGACCGTCAGTTGCGGTATCGGCGCCATCCGTGGACTGGGCATCGGTACCGTCGGTGGTATCGGTACCATCGGTGGTGTCGGTACCATCAGAACTTTCACCATTCTCGGAATCAGTCGTCTCCTTCTTGGGAACGGTGATCGTCACACGCGCCACGCCGGAGGTCTTGGTATCGTAACGGACCTTTTCACCGTTCTTGGTAACGGTGACATCGGAAGGCTTGGACGTGGTGATCTCGATCGAGGACTCGGGCGTGTACTCCTGCTCAAAGGGGCCAGTCGCCTGGGCGCCATAGACCGACTTGCCGTCGACCTTGACCTCAATCCACGCGGTCTTTCCCTTGGCAACGGAGACCTTGACCTTCGTAACCTCGTTCTCTTCCTTCTTGGCCGTCGTCTTGGTAGCGTCCGAATCAGTCGACTCATCCGTCGCCTCATCGGTGTCTTCGTCCTCGTCGACCGTTTCAGTCTTCTTAGAAGACTTCTTGGTCGTCGTCTTGGTAGCAGCGGGCGTCTCGGGCGTGGTCTCGGGCGCCGAAGATGCGCAGCCGCGCAGAAGCACCACGATGAGCACAATCAACAGCAGCGCAACGGCGCCGATGCCGGTGTAGACGATACGCGGATCGAGCCCGGTGTTTTGAGGAGTACGTGATCCGCCGCGTCCACGACTGGAACTGCTGCGGCCGCCTCCCTGAGGCATACGACCACGATTGCTATCGGAACGGCCGCGATAGCCACCCTGGCCCTGAAGGCTGCGCTGACCCGAGCGGGGCGCAAGTTCACCGCGGCCTTGATAGCCACGCTGGCCCGAACGCGGAGCCGAAGAGCGCTGGCCATACGGCTGTGATTGAGAGCGAAGACGCGGCGTCACCTGCGTGGTATCGGCATCCGCATAGCCACCGCGAGAGCGTCCCGTAGAGGCACCACGGTAACCGCGATCGGAATAGCCGCCGTCGCCGTAGCCGGCACGAGGGTCACGCGCCACGCCTCGGGCAGCGGGAAGTGCACGGTCCTCGGGCATCGGCGTACTGCGGAACCGGTCGCGCTGTGAGCGAATCTCCTCGCCCGAACCCGTCTCGGTAATATAACCGGCCTGCTGAGGACGCTGTCCATAGCGGGTCGAACGACCGCCCTGAACCATCAGGAAGCGCCCGTTTTCGACCGAGGAACGCGAATTGACGTAGCCGGCGGCGTCCTGAAAACGACCGCCCTGCTGCGACGTCTCGCGTTCGTATGCCATCAGATCGTCAAAGTAGGCATTGACGACCTCGCGCGGATTGAGGCCCAAAAAGCGAGCATAGCTCGAAATCATGCCCTGCGCATAGCCGCGCGGCGGCATCGAAGCAAAGTTACCGGTCTCGAAAAACTCGATGATCTGCGGCCTGATTTTGATGGTGTTGGCGACTTGCTGAATGGAAAGGCCCATTCGGCGACGCTGCTCAAGCAGCATGTCACCAAAGCGTGCAGCCATCAGAATCCTCCAAACTCACGATCTTCACGTGCCATCTCGGCGTCGACAGACTCCAGCGCGGCAAGCCCCTCCTCGTCCAACAGGACCTCGCGCGGCTTGGAACCGTCGGGCGGGCCGACGACACCCTTTTCTTCCAGCATATCCATAATACGCCCGGCACGCGCATAGCCAACCTTCAGACGACGTTGCAGGCCAGATGTGGAGCCAAGCTGCGATTCCACCACAATATGGGCGGCTTCCCAAATGAGCGGATCATCGTCTTGCGGCTC
>CABQLI010000025.1 GCA_902464965.1 uncultured Collinsella sp. | reverse complement strand
CTTCTCGGCCTCACGCGCGGCCTCGGCAGCCGCCTCGCGCGCCTTCTCGGCAACAAACGCCGCTGCCGAGGTATCGAGCTGCACCGTTGCGTGCGTGCGGGTGGGCGCGGCGACCTCGCCGGCATGCATCACGATGACGCCGCAGGTGCTCGTCTTAACAAACTCGACCATCTTGGGGTCGGTGAAGCCGGTCACGTCGTTGACGATCGAGGCGCCGCAGCGCACGGCCGCCTTGGCAACCGCCACATGACGCGTGTCGATCGAGACGATGGCGCCCTCCTTGGCCAGCGCGCGCACCACGGGCAGCACGCGGCGCGCTTCCTCATCGGGATTGACCGGGGCAAAGCCGGGGCGCGTGGACTCGCCGCCCACGTCGATGATGTCGGCGCCGGCGTCGAGCATCGCCAGGCCATACTCGATCGCGGCGTCCGGGTCGAAGTGCTCCCCGCCGTCGCTAAACGAATCGGGCGTCACGTTGAGGACGCCCATGATGCGCGGACGGTCAAAGCTGAGCTCGTACTTTCCGCACCGCCATGTCTTGCTGTCGTTCGCCATGAACATCCTCCTAAAATGCCCACGCCGCCGAGTCTGGGGAGCTGGCGGCGGGGTCGCTTTGCACTCAGTCTTTCTATTGTATCCGCGCGCGCGGGCTAGAACGCAAACGCGGCCGCGATGTCGCAAGAAATCAGCAGGTCGGCATTTGCATCCTGATCGGTGGGAGCAAGGTTGCATATGGCCAGCGTATCGCCGGTAAAGTATCGCGTAAGGCCTGCCGCCGGATACACCACGAGCGAGGTCCCGCCCACAATGAGGGCATCGGCGGCGGCGATGGCGGCAACGGCACCGGTCAACACATGCTCGTCGAGCGGCTCTTCGTAGAGCACCACATCGGGCTTAATGCGCCCGCCGCACGCAGGACACACGGGCACGCCCGCGGCGTCCTCGTGCTCGCGCGAGCAAATCCACTCGGCGCTATAGACCGCGCCGCACGACTGGCAAATGTTGCGATGGACCGATCCGTGCAGCTCAAACACGCGCTGCGAGCCCGCCATCTGATGCAGGCCGTCGATATTTTGCGTCACCACGGCATCAAGCTTACCGGCGCGCTCCAGCTCGGCCAGCTTGGTGTGGCAGCGGTTGGGTTTAGCGTTAAGCGCGATCATCTTGGTGCGGTAAAAGTCGAAGAACTCCGCCGGATGCGCCTCGTAAAAGCTATGCGACAGCATGGTCTCGGGCGGATAGGCAAACTGCTGGTGATACAGGCCGTCCACGCTGCGGAAATCGGGAATGCCACTTGCCGTAGAAACACCAGCGCCGCCAAAGAAGACCACGCGCTTGTGGGTGTCAAACAGATCCGCCAGCGCGGCGGAGGCCTGCCTGGGGTCCGATATTGCCTGCGTCATATGAGTCCTCCGTCCTTGTTAGTCGGGCAGCGTTGAGCGACGTCCCAGCATGCGGCCTTTAAGTCAGCATGCGCGGATCCCACCCCGCCCCTGTTGCGCTAATCTTAAGCCTGCCAACCCCGCCGAAAGGACACCATGCCTCAGACTTACACTTTCGCCTCGTGGAACGTCAACGGCCTGCGCGCCGTGCTCAAAAAGGACCCGAGCTTTATCCAGATCGCGCAAGAACTCGACGTCGATATCCTGGCGCTGCAAGAGACCAAGTTGCAAGAAGGCCAGGTCGATATTGACCTGCCCGGCTATCACCAAACCTGGAGCTACGCCGAGCGTAAAGGCTATTCGGGCACCGCGGTCTTTAGCCGCCAGGAGCCGCTGCGCGTACTGCGCGCCGATGCGCTGCTGCCCTACGCCGGCGAAGGCGAGGCGGCCGTGCTCGTCGCCCAAGCCGCAACCGAGGGCCGCGTCTGCGCGCTCGAGTTCGACAAATTCTGGTTTGTGGATGTCTACACGCCCAACGCACAAAATGAGCTCGCGCGCATCGACGTGCGTATGGCCTGGGACGATGCCTACCGCGGCTTTTTGAACGCGCTCGAGCGCGAGACCGGCAAACCCGTCGTAACCTGCGGCGACTTTAACGTGGCGCATGAGGAGATCGACCTTAAGAACCCCAAGTCCAACCGCGGCAACGCAGGCTTTTCGGACGAGGAACGCGGCAAGTTTACCGAGCTGCTCAACGCCGGCTTTACCGATACCTGGCGCGCGGCAAACCCCGACGTCGAGGGCGTCTACAGCTGGTGGAGCTATCGCTTTAATGCCCGCAAGAACAACGCCGGCTGGCGCATCGATTACTTTCTGGTAAGCGATTCGATCGCCGCCAACGTTCGCGACACCGGCATCCGCGGCGACATCTTTGGCAGCGACCACTGCCCCGTCACCCTCACGCTAGAGCTCTAGCCCCAAGTAATTCCTCTAGGGGACAGAGGAAAACAGATCATGTGACCCCTCTCCCCCTATAAGGTGCGGTGGAATAGTTCCTGTTTGGGCAGCAAATAGCCAAAAACGAGAACTATTCCACCGCAAGTTCGTGAGGGAACGCGAAATGTCCTACAGCCCGTATTTCACGACGACACGGTTAATGCGGCGACACCAAGGCTTGTACAAGGCGGCCAAAAACACGCAGGTCGCAAGGCCGTGCGTAATATCGAACGGCACTGCCGTGGCAAGACGCGCCGCGGCACCCGCCCAAGTAAGCGGCTGTACAAAACCAATGATGTCATACGCGTTGATCACGACGCCATAGAGCAGGCCCGACGCAAAGCCGTACGCCAGCAGCGCTGGCATGCGCACGGTGCCGTCGGCGCGGTCGAACGCACCCGCATACGCCAGCACACCGCCAACGTATCCCACGAGCCCCCAGGCATACATCTGCCACGGCGTCCACATGCCCTGTCCAAAAAAGAAATTGCTGGTCAGCGCCGCCAGCGCGCCAACCATAAAACCATTGCGGCGACCAAGCGTCGCCCCCGCGATAATGGCGATGGCGCTCACCGGTTTAAAGTCGGGAATGGGCCCAAACAGGATGCGCCCCGCCGCCGCCAGCGCCGCCAGCACCAGCGTGGGCATAATCTGGCGCAGGCCCGGTCGCGACGCCTCGTAGCCTGCAAAGAACAGCGCAAGCACCAACGCCACCACAACCAGCATGGCCAACGCTGCCTGCTCAACACCCGCCAGCAACGCGGCAGCCATCACCGCCGGCACCGCCAACAACAGCGGGATCTCCAGTTTTGCAAGCAAACGCGAGAAACGACAGTCCGTCATCCCATCACGCCCTATAGAACACGTTGTCGGCAAAGAAGTCGGCCGGGGACTCCATGCAGGCAATCTCGCCGTCAAACATCATGGCGACGTCGTCGGCTACCTGCTCGGCAAAGTCCAAATCGTGCGTAGCCATGATGACGGTGCCGCCAGCCTTCGCATGGTCACGCAGGGCGCGGGCGATGGTGCGGCGACTCTCCAGGTCCAAGCCCTTCGTGGGCTCGTCAAGCAGCAGCAGCTCGGGGCCGATCAGCAGCAGCTTTGCCAGTGCGAGCAGCTGGCGCTGTCCGCCCGAAAGATCGTACGGATGGCGTCCATCCAGACCCGACAACCCCAAGCTCGCCG
This sequence comes from uncultured Collinsella sp., assembly GCA_902464965.1. Taxonomy (GTDB): domain Bacteria; phylum Actinomycetota; class Coriobacteriia; order Coriobacteriales; family Coriobacteriaceae; genus Collinsella. The sequence continues at coordinate 22,417 of CABQLI010000025.1, read as the reverse complement.
CACGCTCCCGCGCCAAGTTCTCGTCATATCCGCAGGTCGAGGCCCATTCCATCAGCTCATCGCGAACCGTCTCGGCAACCAGCAATGCTTTGGGATTCTGAGGCAGCAGCGCCGCCGAGGCCGCTCCGCGCACCATGCGGCCGCGCTGCAGCTTGGCGGTCTTCGCCAGCACCGAGAGTATCGTCGACTTACCGCATCCGTTGCCGCCCACGATCGCATGCACCGCACCGGCCGAAAACGACGCATCGAGCCCGCGCAGCACCCAGCCGGACGCTCGATCGTAGCGAAACCAGCTCCCCGACAGGGTGGTAGCCGACCCGCCGTGCATTTTTTGGAGTATTCTGCTTCCATCCGTGCGCGAGAAGGCTTCCAAGCCGTTCTCGAGCGACGTTTGCGCCACAAATTCGGACGATTTGTCCAATTCCAAACTTTTTTTCGCGCTCGATACGTCCCCGGGCGGCTCCAGAGAGCCCAAATTGTCCTCACGCCTGCTGAATACTCCGTTTTTTGCACATCGGATGGCACCCCACCCCAACGTGTCATCGGAAAACAGCGATTCTCGGCATACCAAAGAAGCCATATCCGCCGCCTCGTGCACGCGGCCATCCTCAATCCGGTACGCACACGTCGCGTATTCGAGCATTGGGCGCGGCTGATGCGTCGCCACAACAACCGTGCAGCCCAGCTCGCGATTCACACGAAACAGCGCGTGCAGGAAATTCTTCTCGGCAACGGGATCGAGCTGAGACGTGGGCTCGTCGAGCAGCAGCACGCGCGGGCGCAGCGCCAGGACGGCGGCAAGCGACAGCAGCTGCTTGCGGCCACCCGAAAGCGTATCGGTATCACGATGAAGCCAGTCCTCCAGACCAAAGAAATAGCTGGTCTCGGCAACACGGCGGCGCATCTCGTCGCGCGACACACCCAGATTCTCTAGGCCAAACGCCATCTCGTGCCACACGGTCTCGCACACAATCTGGTTCTCGGGATCCTGAAACACATAACCCACGCGCTCTGCCGATGCCCGCACGTCCATGTCGGCAACGTTCTCGCCCAGCACGCGCAGTTCGCCAGTGCGCTCGCCCGCTGGAGCGATCTCGGGCTTGAGCAGCGACAGCAGCGTCGACTTGCCCGAACCGGTACCGCCAACAAGCAGTGCAAACGCACCTTGGGAAACACGCCAATCAAGCCCCTCGAGCACCGGTGCCTTGACCCCGGGATAGGCAAAACTAAGGCCTCGCACCTCAATCGCCGGCGCGGCCGAGCCATATGCCACACCCGCCGCCGAGCTCCTATCAAACCGAGCCATCAGCCAAACCTCTTCTCATCAATCGCGTGCAACGCGCAAGGCAACACCATCCAGGCGGCGTACACGACATAGCCTGGCCACGGCGCCGGCACCGAGAGCTGCGGATAAAACGAATACTGCGTCGTCGCGGTCGCCGCCACGGCCACCGCGGCGGCACCAAACAGCGCGAGCCCGACCAGCGCGGCAACGTCGCTGCGCCCCAGTCGATACCGCGCATACGTCGTACGACGTGTCGCGGCACCCCACCCGCGCGAGCGCATCGCGTCCGCGCGCTCCAGCGAATCTTCCATGCCCCAGCCCATCAACACGCTCGACGCCCGCAGGCGCGATCGCACGGGATCGGTGGGCGCGCGGCCCGGCACATCAATCGCATCCTGCACCGCCAGCACCGTACGACCGCGGCGTAAAAACTGCGGGATAAGCCTCATGCACATCGAGATCATGAGCGCGATCACCGGCGCGGCGTTACCCAAAAGCGCGAGCACCTTGTCGTATTCGAGCATCGACGCCGCGGCCTCAAACCACAGCACGCTCGCCACAAACAGCCCGCCCATGCACAGGCCGTATACCATGCTTTCCAGATACACCGCGCGCATGCCAATACGGAACAGCTCCGTCGAGCCCGAGGCGCTAAACAGCGGATTGACCAGCGCGATAATCAAAATCACCGGCAGCTGCCAGCGGAGTGCGCCCAGCGTGCGGGCAGCCCCACGCGTCACAAATCCATACGCCAGCCCGCCCGCAAGCGACAGCGCAATCAGCACCGGCTGCATCGAGAACATGGCGAGCCCCAGCGTCAGCACTATATAGAGTGCCGGCACAGCCGGATGCGACATCGAGAACGCCGCGACGGGCTCGCCGCCAAACTCCTCTTGTATGTTGTCCACGGGCACCCCCGTCCCCTCGCTCAAACGACAGCTCCGCAGCACCGCCAACGCCGCACGCAAGCAGCGCAAACGCCACGACGGCGGCGCAAGCCCCAACCGCCGCAAACCAATCGCTACGCGCTCAACATATGCCTGCGGTATCATATTGCGCCGTGTATCGTTTCCAAACACACGTCTCTATAACGTAACAGGAGATCACATGGACGCAACCGCAATTATCCTCGCTGCCGGCGAGGGCACCCGCATGAAGTCGAACCACTGCAAGGTTTCGCACAAGATCCTGGGCAAGCCCATGGTCCAGTGGATCGTCGACGCCACCATCAAGGCCGGCTGCAGCCGCGTCGTGGTCGTCATCGGCAGCCACGCCGACGAGATGCGCGCCCTCATCGACGGCGTCTACGCCAGCAGCGCCACCAAGGTCGAGTGCGTCGAGCAGACCGAGCGCCTGGGCACCGGTCACGCCGTGAAGGTCGCGCTCGAGGCCTGCGGCATCACGCAAGGCCCCGTCGTCGTGCTCAACGGCGACCTGCCGCTCATCACCGCCGACACGGTCGCCAAGTTCGCACAGACCGTCGCCACCGGCGAGCTCGCCTGCACCGTCATGACCATGACCCCGCCCGACCCCTTTGGCTACGGCCGCATCAAACTGGGCGACGACGGCCAGATCGAGCGCATCATCGAGCAGAAGGACTGCACGCCCGAGCAGGCCGCCACGCTGCTGGAGTGCAACGCCGGCTGCTACGCCTTTGACGGCGCGCAGCTCGCCGCCCACATTAACGAGATCGGCAACGACAACGCGCAATCCGAGTACTACCTGCCCGACATGCTCGAGATCCTCAAGGGTCACGGCCAGGCGGTCTCCATCTTCCACTGCGATGACTACCGCGACGGCCTGGGCGTCAACAGCCGCATTCAGCTCGCGCAGCTCACCGCTATCGCGCGCGACCGCATCAACGAGCACTGGATGGCCGAGGGCGTCACGTTCATCGATCCCACGCAGGCCTGGATCGGCCCCGATGCCACCATCGGCCGAGACACCATCGTGTGGCCGCAGACGCATCTGATCGGTCACGTCACCGTGGGCGAAGAGTGCCAGCTCGGCCCCAACAGTCGCCTCACCGACACCACCGTCGGCAGCGGCTGCACCATCGATGAGACCATCGCCATCGAGGCCGTCATCGAGAACGGCGTCGACTGCGGCCCGCGCGCCTACCTGCGCCCGGGCACCCACATGCTCGACGGCTCCAAGGCCGGCACGCATGTGGAGATCAAGAAGTCCACGATCGGCGAGGGCTCCAAGGTGCCGCACCTGTCCTACATCGGCGACACCACCATGGGCTCCGGCGTCAACGTGGGCGCGGGCTCCATCACCTGCAACTACGACGGCGTGCACAAGCACAAGACCGTCATCGGCAAGGACGCCTTCATCGGTTCCGACACCATGATGGTCGCGCCCGCCCAGATCGGCGACGGCGCGCTCGTGGCCGCCGGCTCCGTCATCACCGAGCCGGTCCCGGCCGACGCACTCGGCCTGGGCCGCGCCCGTCAGGTAAACATTGAGGGCTGGGCCGCCGATTATCGCCGCCGTCTGCACGAGGACGACGAGGTATAACGTTTTACCAAGCATCTAAGGAGCTGTTCCCATGGGGACGGCTCCTTTTTCTATGCTGACCTGCGCGGCCAGATGAGTGGTCGGTTCGTGTCCGTTGGCGGTAAAGACGTTATCAAGACTCGATAAACCCCGCCGCGCGGTTACAATGCAACAAGGCATCTATATGGCATTCGATATATAAAGGAGAAGGGTAATGCCGATTAATGATCCCGAGAAGTCGGAGAATATGCGCAAGTCCATCCGCGTGTATTCCGGTTCCTCCAACCGTCCCCTCGCTCAGAAGATTGCTGAGTACCTTGGGGTCGAGCTTTCGGGCCTTACGCTAAAGCAGTTCGCCAATGGTGAGATTTACGCCCGCTACGACGAGACCGTCCGCGGCGCCGACGTCTTCCTGATTCAGTCCGTGGCCGGCGGCAACGTCAACGACATGCTCATGGAGCTGCTCATCGCCACCGACGCTGCCAAGCGCGCATCCGCCCGCTCCATCACCGCCGTTATCACCCACTACGGCTATGCCCGCCAGGACCGCAAGGCCGGCCCGCGCGAGCCCATCACCGCCCGCCTCGTCGCCAACCTGCTCGAGCGCGCCGGCGTCAACCGCATCATCACCCTCGACCTGCACCAGGGCCAGATCCAGGGCTTCTTCGATATCCCGGTTAACCACCTGTCCGCGCTGCCGCTGTTTGGCCAGTACTACAACGACATGCACTTCGACACCGACAACCTGGTTGTCGTCTCCCCCGACGTGGGTCGCGCCAAGGCCGCCAAGAAGCTGTCCGACATGCTCGGCTGCGACCTGGCCATCGCCCACAAGGGCCGTCCGCGCCACAACGCCGCCGAGGTCATGGGCATCATCGGTGACATCAAGGGCAAGACCTGCATCATCAACGACGACATGATCGACACCGCTGGCACCCTGTGCGCCAACGTCAAGGAGCTCAAGGCTATGGGCGCTGGCGACATCTACGTCTGCGCCACCCACGGCATCTTCTCCGGTCCGGCCATCGAGCGCTTGAACGACGCCCCGATCGTCGAGTGCCTCGTCACCGACGCCATTCCCGTCGAGGTCGGCGGCAAGATCAAGACCATCTCGGTCGCCGAGGAGTTCGCTCAGGCCATCTCCGCCGTTTACCACGAGGAGCCCGTCTCCACGCTCGTCGGCGGCGACTTCGCGCTGTAGTCGCATCGTCCTTGTAACCCAGCGCATCGCCGTCGGAACAGAAGAAACCCCCGCGCTCCCCCTTGCTTCGCAAAGGTCGCGCGGGGGTTTCTTCTGTTCCGACGGCTCGCTCTGCCGCGGCCGTGCTTTTGTCTGGTGGGATTTCGCTGAAACGAAGTCTCGCCTTCGGCGGGCGTGGTAGCCTTTGTCGTTGATTGAACTATTTACGTAACGGAGGACAAACATGGCAGCTACACAGCCGCTTAAGATTCGCATGGTTGCCGGGCTTGGCAACCCTGGCGAGGAATATGCCGAGACCCGCCACAACGCCGGCTTTAAGGCGATCGACGAGCTGGCCCGTCAGGCCGGCGTCACGTACTGGAAAAACCAGGCCGGCGCCGAGGTCGCGCTCATCAATATCAACGATGCCGAGGAAGAGGGCGGCAAGCGCCAGATCGTGCTGGTCAAGCCGCAGTCGTATATGAATACCTCGGGTGGCCCCATCTCCAAGCTCTGCCGCGAGTACAAGATCAAGGCCGAGGAGCTGCTCGTCATCCACGACGAGCTCGATATTCCCGCCGGCGACGTCCGCGTTAAGGTGGGCGGCGGCCACGCCGGTCACAACGGCCTGCGTTCCATCATCGACAAGATGGGCAGCCGCGACTTTAGCCGTATCCGCACCGGCATCGGCAACCCTCCCGGCAAGATGGCCGTCGCCGACTACGTTCTTAAGCAGCTGCGCGCCCGCGAAGCCGAGGATTTCCAGGACACCTGCGCCCGCGCCGCAGATGCCGCCGGTCTGGCCATCGTCCACGGCGTAATCTACGCCCGCGATCACGTAAACGGCGCCGCTTCCGCCAACGGCAAGCACTAAAACCTACCATTTAGGGATGTCTATTTTGGCAGGTTTCATCTGCGGAAACGCCGCGGCGGCTGCGTCGCAATAAACCCTGTGCCGCTATACATATGCAACGCTCCAAAGGGGGCCGGCCTCACCGAAGCGCGAAGCCGACCCCCTTTGCCGTTTTGCCTGATAAAACCTGCCAAAATAAACCTCTCCCCCTTTGGCAGGTCGAAGTGGATAAACCCTGCTCCCAACCGCCGAAGACACACGTAAGTGACATGTCCATGAGGGTATAATTTGCACCGTATGTCTGCACAACGCCTGTGCGCGTACGGTTTTATTCGGGCTACCGTCCATTTCCGTGGAGGCACGGTTCGGCGGCCCTAACAAGAGAGGGGTTCTATGTATAAGATCCTGGAGAAGACGCAGTTCTCGGAGAAGGTGTTCAAGTTCCGCATCGAGGCGCCTGCAATCGCCAAACATGCGCACGCTGGACAGTTCCTCATGGTTCGCGCCAACGAGACGGGCGAGCGCGTCCCGTTTACCCTGGCCGGCTGGAACGGTGACGAGGGCTGGGTCGAGTTCATCTTCATGGTGATCGGCAAGACCACCGAGATGCTGTCCACCTACGAGGCCGGCGAGTCGCTGCGCGACGTCGTGGGCCCGCTGGGCGTTCCCACCGAGATGGCCGAGGGCCCCTGCGCCGTCATTGGCGGCGGCGTCGGCCTGGCAATTGCCTTCCCGGTCGCTAAGCACCTGGTCGAGACCGGCCACGAGGTTCACGCCATCATGGGCGCCCGCACCAAGGACCTCCTGCTCATGGAGGACCAGTTCCGCGAGCTCCTCGACGAGGACCACATCCACATCACCACTGACGACGGCTCCTACGGCGAGCAGGGCGTTGTCACCGCTCCGCTGGAGCGCCTGCTGCAGGACAAGGCCGTGAGCCAGGTCTTCTGCGTCGGCCCCGTTCCGATGATGAAGTTCTCGACCCTCACCGCCCAGAAGTACGACACCCCCATCACCGCGTCGCTCAACCCCATCATGGTTGACGGCACCGGCATGTGCGGCTGCTGCCGCGTCGAGGTGGGCGGCGTGACCAAGTTCGCTTGTGTCGACGGCCCCGACTTTGATGCCACCCTGGTCGACTGGGATGACCTTCGTGCCCGCCAGGCCGCTTACCGTTCCGAAGAGGGCGAGTCCCTCAAGGCCTACGAGGAAAAGAGCTGCGCATGCCACTAGTTAACGGTCGTTTCGTTGCCGATATGAAGTCGCCCCGCACCCCCGATAACGAGGAGCCGGCTGCCGAGCGCGCCTGCGACTTCCGCCCCGTCGACAAGGGCTTCACCGAGGAGATGGCGCTGGCCGAGGCCGAGCGCTGCCTCAACTGCAAGAAGCCGTTCTGTGTTGAGGGCTGCCCCGTCAACATCAACATCCCCCGCTTTATCGAGCAGATCCGCGCGAAGGACTTCGGCGGCGCGCTCGATACCATCCGCGAGGACTCCATGCTTCCCGCCATCTGCGGCCGCGTCTGCCCGCAGGAGAACCAGTGCGAGGGCAAGTGCATCCGTGGTAAGAAGTCCGAGCCCGTGGCCATCGGCCAACTCGAGCGCTTCCTGGGTGATCGCCCCGAGCTCGCCTCCACGCCCAAGATGGCCCCCAAGAACGGCAAGAAGGTCGCCGTCGTCGGCTCCGGCCCGTCCGGCATCACCTGCGCCGGCGAGCTCGCCCGTAACGGTTTTGACGTCACCGTCTTTGAGGCCTTCTTCACCGGCGGCGGCGTGCTGGTCTACGGCATCCCCGAGTTCCGTCTGCCCAAGGCAGTCGTCAAGCGCGAGATTGACGGCCTGGAGGACATGGGCGTCAAGTTTGAGTACAACTCCGTCGTGGGCAACATGGCCACGGCCGAGGAGCTGTTCGAGCAGGGCTTCGACGCCATCTACGTGGCGACTGGCGCTGGCCTGCCCAAGTTCCTCAACGTCCCCGGCGAGAACCTGCCCAACGTCTTCTTCGCCAACGAGTACCTCACCCGCGTGAACCTGATGAAGGCCAATAAGTTCCCCGAGTACGACACCCCCACCAAGCACGGCAAGAACGTCGTCGTCTTTGGTGGCGGCAACGTGGCTATGGACGCCGTCCGTACCGCCAAGCGCCTGGGCGCCGAGCACGCCATCATCGCCTACCGTCGTACCGAGGACGAGATGCCCTGCCGTCGCGCCGAGCTGCACCATGCTAAGGCCGAAGGCGTCGAGGTTCTGCCGCTCGTCTCCCCGCTCGAGTTTGTCGCTGGCGAGGACGGCTCCGTGTGCGCCGTCAAGGTCCAGAAGATGGAACTCGGCGAGCCTGACGAGTCCGGCCGTCGCCGCCCGGTGCCCATCGAGGGCGCCATCGAGGAGATCCCCTGCGACGTCGCGATCTCGGCTATCGGCACCAACGCCAACCCCTTCGCAAAGAAGATCGGCGGCAAGATGGAGCTCAACAAGTGGGGCTACATCGTCGCCGACGAGGAGACCGGCCAGACCACCGATCCCCGCATCTGGGCCGGCGGCGACATCGTCACCGGTGCCGCTACGGTCATTCTGGCGATGGGCGCCGGCAAGAAGGCCGCCGCTTCCATCACCAAGAGCCTGCTGGGCGAGTAATCACCCACAGCGCTAGCCACCAAACGGCAAAGTCCCCGTCGAGCACACGCCCGGCGGGGACTTTTTCTATGTCGGCCGACCGACCACCATAAAGGGGCGGCGCCTTCGTGGTGGTTTTGGTCGGTTAGCCTTCGAACTGCGCTACTTTGTAGCGGTAGGCAGCGGCGATAACGTCTTTACAACCCTCGCGGCCCAGCTTGGCGCGGTTGACGACGATGTCTTTACCACTCGTCATCTTCCACTTTCCGGCGCTATAGCGCTTATAGAACGCCTCGCGCGCCTTCTGCTGCTGCTTGACCAGCTTGGCGCCTTTCTTTTTATTAAGGCCACGCTTCTTGCGCACGATCTCGACGCGGTCCTCAAAGGGAGCGGTCACCAACACGGCAATGTGGTTGGGGTTGTTGCGAAGCAGGTAATCGGACAGGCGGCCTTCGATAATGCAGCTCTCGGTCTCGCCCAGATCCAAAATCACCTGGCTCATCTTTTGGAACAACTTGTCCGAGTACGAACGCGCATCGTAGCGGTCGGGCAGAAACGCCATATTCTCCACGGCCAGGCGCTCGTCGTAGGCAGCCATCTTGTCGAGCGACTCGCCCGCGCGCAGCGACGCACGCACCAGCAGCTCGTTATCGTACAGCGGAATCCCCAGTTCATCGGCAAGGATACGGCCAATCTCGTGGCCCTCGGCACCAAAGTCGCGCGCGATAGTAATGACCACAGGACTCTTCTTGTTCTCCAGATCGCTCATCGCGATTCCTTTCTCTATGTGACAAAGGGACTGTCCCTTTGCCACATTCTACGCTGCCACCATTCGCCTCTGATACGCCCTCACCAGCAGCGAGATACCAAAGTTGAGTACAAAGTACATCGCAAACACCAGGCCGTAGAGCATAAGCACCTGCGACAAGTCAATCGCGTGGGCCATCACGACATTTGCCGTGTACATGAGCTCGGCCACGTTAATACCCGAAAGATACGAGCTGTCCTTAATGACGGTCGTGCACTGGCTAAACAGCGCCGGAATGATCGTCTTAAACGTCTGCGGCAGAATGATGTAGCGCATGGTGGCAAAGAAGCCAAAGCCCTGGCTCTGCGCTGCCTCAAACTGGCCGCGCGGAATCGAGTTGAGGCCGCCGCGCACAATCTCGGCCATAACAGCGCTGGTAAACAGCGTAAAGGCGATGGTCGAAATCACAATGTCCAAACCCTGCACCGTAAAGTAGATAAACAGGATCCACAGCAGGTTCGGCGTGCAACGGAACAGCTCGATATAGGCACTCACCAAAATACGGAACGGGCGGGGCGCATAGCTCTTAACGAGCGCCAGTACCGTGCCAAAGATGAGCGAGAAAAAGATCGACAGCGCCGAGATCTCGATTGTCTTAACAAAGCCGCCCCAAATGTAGAGCAGGTTGGTCGCGTTGAAGATTTCCATGCGCTAGGCCTCCTCTACGTTGTCGAGCCCCAGCTCGGCCAGGCTCACACCGCGCGGACGCTCCTTGGAGCGGCGCTCGAGCCACTGCACCAGCATGGCGAGCGGAAAGCAGATGATGAAGTACATAAGGCAGCAGACGATGTATCCCTGCAGGTAACCGTACAGACTCACAAAGTTGTCGGAACGGTACATAAGGTCGCCGCCGGCCACGAGCGCCAGTACCGACGTGTTCTTGACCAGGTTGAGCGCCTGGTTACACAGCGGCGGCAAAATGATCTTGAACGTCTGGGGCAGCACGATGTACCAGTACGCCTGCGCACGGGTGAAGCCCTGGCTCTGTGCCGCCTCCATCTGACCGCGCGGAACGGCCTCGATACCGGTGCGGATGACCTCCGAGATGTAGGCCGCGTGATACAGGCCCACACCCAAGAAGCCCAGCACGAACGGCGCGATGCGCACCGGCTGGTCGGCACCGGTTATGGCCTGCAAAAACTGCGGACCGGCCATGTACATAAAGAGCACCTGCACGGGCAACGGGGTGTTCTGGTAAAACTCCACGTACACGCGGCTTATGGCGCGCAGCACGCGCGAACGGGTGGTAGAGAACACGCCCAACAGCGTGCCCAGCACCAGCGACAGCAGCAGACCGGCAACGACTACCTGCAGCGTCACGCCAAAGCCCTCCCAGAAGGGCCCCATGTTTTGAAATGTCGTCGACCAACGGTCGGCGTCAAATAATCCTTCGAGCATTTGATTCCTTCCTTGGACGATGCGCCTATACAAGACCCCAGGTCTTGACCTCTTGGTCGAGCCAGCCGTCGGCCAGGCGATCGCAAATCACCTGATCGACCACGGCCGAAAGGTCGCAGCCCTTCTTGGTCGCCACGCCGTAGCCCTGCTCGCCAAACTTGACCTCGGGCTGCAGCAGCTCAACGGTCTCGTTCATGTAACCGGCCAGCGTGGAGCGATCCATGGCAAAGACGTCGATATTGCCGGCGTCGAGCGAACTCTTGATGATGGGGTAGCCGCTAAAGGCCCTAAACTCGGGCTTGCAGCTAAAGCCGTTGTCCTTGATCATCTGCTCGATCAGGCCCTGCGTGGTAGCACCCTGGCTCACGCCGATGACCTTGCCGTCCAGGTCCTCAATCGAGGTAAAGCCCGAACGCTTCTTGACCATGAGTCCCACGTAGTCGGTGCGGTACGGCGTCGAGAAATCCCAGCTCTTCTTGCGCTCGTCGGTGATGGTGTAGGTCGCCGCGACCACGTCGAGTTGGCCGTTATCGATCAGCGGGCCGCGCGTCTTGGGCGTTACGTCGGTAAACTCGACAAGCTCCTGGGCGCGGGCCTCCTTGTAGCTCACACCAAAGACGGCAGCGGCGATCTGGTAGCACAAATCGACTTCCATACCTTCAAAGCGGCCCTTGGCGGTGTCGTAATAGCCGTAACCGGGAACGTCCTTCTTAACGCCGGCATTCAGATGGCCACGCGACTTGATGGCCGCAAGCTTGGACCCCTTGTCGGAGCCCTCGCCGCTGGTGGAGTTGCCGCAACCGGTAAGCACGGTCCCCGTCAGCGCAAGCATGCCGGCGCCAGCCAGCTGCAAAAAGTGACGGCGCGACACGGCCGCCCTCGTCATATCCGTCATGTCCATCACCGCGCCTAGTGCAGAATCTTGGACAGGAACTCGCGGCAGCGCGGGTTCTCGGGGTTATCGAAGAAGTGCTCGGGCGTGCCCTCCTCCAGAATGCGGCCGTCCTCCATAAAGATGACGCGGTCGGCCACCTGGCGCGCAAAGCCCATCTCGTGCGTCACGCAGATCATGGTGATGTCCTCCTGCGCGAGCTCAATCATAACGTCCAGGACTTCCTGGACCATCTCGGGGTCGAGCGCCGAGGTCGGCTCGTCAAACAGGATGATGGGCTGCTTGGTGCACAGGGCACGGGCGATGGCGATGCGCTGCTGCTGACCGCCCGAGAGGTTCTGCGGATACTCGCCGGCCTTATGCGCCATGCCGACGCGCTTGAGCGCGGCGATGGCGATCTCGGTCGCCTCCTCCTTGCTCTTCTTTTGCAGCTTGATGGGCGCGAGCGTCAGGTTGCCCAGCACCGTCATGTTGGGATACAGGTTGAACTGCTGAAACACCATGGAGCTGTACTTGCGAGCCATCTCCAGGTGATTCTTTTTGGTGAGCGGCGTACCGTCGATGACGACCTCGCCCGACGTGGGCTCCTCCAGATAATCGACGCAACGGATGAGCGTCGACTTACCCGAACCGGAAGGCCCGATCATTACGAGCTTCTCACCGCGCTTGACGGTGAGGTTGATATCTTTGAGCACATGCAGGTCGCCAAAGTACTTGTTGAGATGCTTGATCTCGATCATGTCTGCCATGAATGTCCCTTCCCTGCGTTTACACGAGTTGAACTATTGTACGGAAAGAACCACGTTTCCGCAGCCCACACTACATTCCCGTAAAGAACCCGCAACCTTCCACCCACTCATTGGGGACAGACTTAAATGAGTGCCTGCTCATTGGGCACTCATTTAAGTCTGTCCCCAATGAGCACCCAATGACCAGCCAGGGGAGGCGCCCTTCAACGGCCAACAAAAAAGGGCGCGACCGCAATGGTCACGCCCCCTCGACATCAACTATGTACCGCTCGGCCCCTACGCGAGGCGGGCTCCGACTATCTTTGCCGCGGCCGGCTTGTCGAAGTTGCCGCCGGTGGCCTTGCCGAGCGCGCCCATGACCTGGCCCATCTGCTTCTTGGACGTGGCGCCCAGCTCGGCGATAACCTGCTCGATCAGGGCCTCGAGCTCCTCGCCCGAAACCTGCGCGGGCAGCAGGCTCTCCAGGATCTTGACCTGCTCGGTCAGGTTGTCGGTACGCTCCTGGTCGGTGCCGGCCTTGATGGACATCTCCAGCGTCTCGCTCGTCTGCTTAATCAGACGCTTGATCATGCTGTTGACGTCTTCCTCGGTCACATCGCGGCGCTCGTTAACCTCGATATTCTTCACCTCGGCCTTAACCTGGCGAATGATGGACAGGCGAACCTTGTCCTTGGCCTTCATGGCCGCGATCATTTCCTTCTGCAGCTCTTCGTTGGTCATCTGCAAATCCTCTCTAATAGCGTGGGCGGCACTCGCGCGAGCACCGCCCCATGATTACTCAGTCGTCGACGAATCGTCGGTCGAACTCTTGGTGACGCCCTTCAGACTCACGTTGTAGGGTACGTCTTTGGGCATGGGGTTGACGGTGATGTCGGCATCCTTCTTGTACTGCTCCAGCCACTCGCTGTACGCGGTGCTGGCCGCCTGCGTCTTCACCACGTTGGAAACGTACTTCTTGATGGCCTTGGGCACCTGGTTGATGTCATCAACCTGATTATCGACATGGAAGTAGTCGGTGCACTTGATGACGTGGTAGCCATAGGTCGACTCGACGACTTCGCTCACGTCGCCCTTGTTGAGCCCCTCGAGCGCCGTCTGGTAGCTGTCGACAAAGGTGGTGAGCTTATCCCAGCCCACATCGCCCTTCTTCTCCTTGGAGCCGGTGTCATCGGAATACTGCTCCACGGCGTCCTCAAAGCTCAGCTCGCCGGAGTTGATCTTGTCCAAACACTCCTGCGCCTTGGCCTTGGCAGCGGCCTTGTCCTCGTCGGAAGCATCGGAATCGACCTTGATCAGGATGTTCGACGAGCGGCGAGCATCGTTGTAGTTAGACAGATTCTCGTTGATGTAATCGACGATCTCGCTGTCCTTGGGCTTGCTGGTGGGCGCCACGGCATCCTTGAGTTTCTGCTGCGCCAGGCTCTCCTTGAGCGAGTCCTTGTAGGTGTCCTCGGTATAGCCGTAGGTCTTGAGGGTCTTCTTAAAGGCCTTAGCACCGCCCGCGCTCTTGCACGCGTCCTTCCAAGCCTTCTCGACCTCCTCATCCGACACCGTCACGCCGTTCTCCTTCTGTGCCTGTTGAAGCAGAATCTGCTGCGCGTAGGAGTCGATGAGCTGCTTGCGGTACTTCTTGGGCGTGAGGTCGTTGTCAACCAGATACTGCGCCCAATCCTTGTCCTTGGTATAGCCGTAGGACGTGCGCATGCTCATGATCTGCTTGGTCACGGTGTCCTCGGTGAGGTTGGTGCCGTTGATAGTAGCAGCAACACCGCCGGTCAGCTTGTAGCCCGAGGTGTCCTCGGCCTGCGACATAAGGCCGGAGCACGCCATGGCCGAGACGGAAAGCAGCATCGCCAGCACGCCGATGACCACCAGAACGATCTTGACGGTCTTAGACACGTACGTCTTGCGCTGCTTCTTACGAGAGCTGGAGGCAGCGCGAGCCTGCTGCTCGGGCGTCGGCGCGGCCTCGGAGTTCTTTTTCTTGTTTGCCATAGTTGGCCTTTCGCATAACGAATCGAACAAACGCCATTGTGTCACAACGCGGACCCCGCGGCACACCTGGCACATGGGGGACAAGTTAATCTGCACCATTTTGGTGCAAAGGGGACAGCTCTGGCAGCCGGCAGTTAGGGACAGTCCCCAAGTGCCGACTCAGCCCCACCTTAGAAGTGGCGGCGGATGGCGTCGACCATGCCCTGGGGCGTGGTCTGGCCGAGCACGTCGGCTGCGGCATCGGCGTCCATAAAGATGTTCATGAGCGCCTGCAGGGCCTCGACCTGGCCGCCCGGCTCGGCGATGCCCAGATTGATGACGATCTGTGCCGGCACCGGAGCGCCCATGCCAGCCATAGCGTTAAATGTCACGGGCGCGGCGGGCTTCACCACCGCGATATAGGGCTTGGCCACAAACCCCGAATCGGTATGCGGAATGGCAATGTTTGCCGCCGGCATGGCAAGACCCGTGGGATAGGCATCCTCGCGCGTGCGAACGGCGTCGAGCCAACCGGACGCAATGTAGCCACGTGGTGCAAGCTCGCCCTCGAGCCGCGCAAACACCTCATCCGGCGTTGCACACTCCCAATCAAAAAACACCAGCTCAGGCGTAAACAGCGCTTCGTTATCCGCCATGCGCTCACCTCTCTCATCTAGTCACCTGCGACGTTCTTGAATGACCAGTCGTTAAAGACCGTTCCCGATGACTACCCAAAACAAAAGGTGGCCACTTGCGCCTTGGCGCCAATGACCACCCTGACTACTCGGCTAAATTGTACTGTGCGCCGCTAGCCGCGAGGCGCGTCAATTGCGACCTTGCCGCTCTCCAGCACGTGAACGCGGCCGTCGGCGAGCATCTGCACGACCTCGGGATACAGCACATGCTCGATCGCATGGATGTGCTCCTCGAGCGTGTCGACATCCCAGCCTTCCTCGACAGCCAGCGCGCGCTGGGCGATGATGGGGCCGTTGTCGTAGATCTCGTTGGCAAAGTGCACGGTCACGCCGGTCACCTTGACGCCGCGAGCAAACGCATCGTCAATCGCATGGGCACCGGTAAAGCTCGGCAGCAGTGCCGGATGCAGATTGACCACGCGATTGGGGAACGCCGCTAGCAGCGGCGTGTGCACCATGCGCATGTAGCCGGCCATGACCACATACTCGCAGCCGCGCTCGAGCAGCTCGTGCGCGATGATCTCGTCAGCGGCGATGGGGTCGGCGTAGACATCCTTAGACAGCGTGAGCGTCTGGATGCCCGCGCGCTCAGCGCGCTGCAAACCCTTAGCCGAAGGACGGCTCGACACCACAAGCTCAATCGAGGCGTTGAGCTTGCCGGCGGCGATCAAATCGATCAGCGCCTGCAGGTTGGTACCCGAACCGCTGATGAGCACACCGATCTTGAGCGGCTCGGCCGTATCGGTGCCGGTCGGACGGGTATAGGGCACAAAATCCAGGCCCTCGGCAGCAGCCATCTGCTCGTTAGCGCTCATCGGAGTACACGACCTTACCGGAACCCTCAACGCACTCGCCCACGCGGAACGGCTTCTCGCCCAGCGCGACCAGGGCCTCGGTAACCGCGGCCTCGTCCTCGGGGGCGACGATCAGGCACAGGCCAACGCCCATGTTGAAGGTCTTGCACGCCTCGTTGGGCGCGAGCTCGGCCTGGCGCGACACGTAGGTGATGACGGGCGGAACGTCCCAACCCATCTCGGCACCGTTGCGGGTGACCACGGCGTCGACGTCGTCGGCGAGCGCGCGGTTGAGGTTCTCGGTAATACCGCCGCCGGTGATGTGGGCGATGGCGTGCACGTTGGCGCCGCCGCGCAGCAGCTCAAGAATCGGCTTGACGTAGATGCGCGTGGGGGCCAGCAGGGCGTCAGCCAGCGAAGCGCCACCGAGCTCCTCGAGCGGACGGCTCAGCTCCTCGGCCTTAGCGGCGGCCTCGGGCGTGCCCGGCTTAATGCCGTCGACGCCGATGACCTTGCGCACGAGCGAGTAGCCGTTGGAGTGCACGCCGGTGGAAGGCAGGCCCAAAATCACATCGCCCGGGCGGACGTTTGCGGGGTCG
This sequence comes from uncultured Collinsella sp., assembly GCA_902464965.1. Classification (GTDB taxonomy): domain Bacteria; phylum Actinomycetota; class Coriobacteriia; order Coriobacteriales; family Coriobacteriaceae; genus Collinsella. The sequence continues at coordinate 6,079 of CABQLI010000025.1, read as the reverse complement.
AGCATCTTGGGACGGTCGACGACGCCCACGGTAAAGCCGGCGAGGTCGTAATCGGCAGGGGCCATGACACCCGGGTGCTCGGCCATCTCGCCGCCCACAAGCGCGCAGCCCGCGAGCTTACAGCCATCGGCCACGCCCTTGATGATCTTTGCCATGTGCTCGGCCTCGATGTGACCGATGGCAACGTAGTCCAGGAAGAACAGCGGCTCGGCGCCCGAAGCCAGAATGTCGTTGACGCACATAGCGACCAGGTCCTGGCCCACCGTCTCGTGACGGTCCATGATCTGGGCGAGCACGAGCTTGGTGCCCACGCCGTCGGTGCCGCTGATCAGGATCGGGTCTTCCATATCCTTAAGCGCGGCGGCCGAGAACAGGCCACCGAAGCCGCCGATACCGCCGATGACCTCGGGGCGGTTGGTGTCCTTAACCATTTGCTTAATCGCGTCGACGGCGCGGCCGCCCTCGGCGGTATCGACGCCGGCATCCTCATACGTCACATGCTTGCTGTCGCTCATCTGAGCCTTCCTCTCCCACTACCGTGGCGCCGCGCGGGCGCCAAACGGTGCTCATAGTTGCGTTCATTTCGGCGTGTGCCATAACAGCACACGCCGTCATATCAATAAAACAGCAGGTAAAACCTACCAAAATAAACCTGTCCCTAAATGGCAGGTTTTAGGCCTCGCCGTGCTTCTCTTCCCAGCTGCGGTCGTCGTATTTCTCGACCACGGCGTCGTCGTCAAAGTGCAGCGGCTTATCCAGGTTGCGGGGCTTAAAGCCCTCCATAAACTTGTCACGGCCAAAGCTCTCGGGAATCGCCACGGGGTAGCGGCCGGTAAAGCACGCATCGCAGTAGCCGCCCTTGGGCATGACTTTGAGCAGGCCCTCAACCGAAAGGAAGGCCAGCGAATCGGCGCCGATATACTCGCAAATCTCGTCGACCGTCTTGTTGGCGCTGATAAGCTGCGACTGTACGTCGGTATCGATACCGTAGAAGCACGGCCAGATGACCTCGGGCGAGTTGATGCGGATATGAATCTCCTTGGCGCCGGCGTTGCGCAGCATCTTGACGAGCTGCACCATGGTGGTGCCGCGCACGATGGAGTCGTCGATGACGACCAGGCGCTTGCCCTCGATGTTGTCGCGCAGCGGGTTGAGTTTCATGCGCACGCCCATGGCGCGCAGCTCCTGCGTGGGCTCGATAAACGTACGGCCCACGTAGCGGTTCTTGATAAGGCCCTCGCCAAAGGGAATACCGCTCTCGTGCGAATAGCCCTCCGCGGGCGGCAGGCCGGAGTCGGGCACGCCAATGACCAGGTCGGCCTCGACGGGCTCCTCATGTGCCAGCTGACGACCCATGTCGTAACGGCAGGCATAGACGCTCTTGCCGTTCATGATGGAGTCGGGGCGGGCAAAGTAGACCTGCTCAAAGATGCAGTTTGCGGGCTCTTCGGCTGCAGGCACGCCCTGCTCGGATACCAGACCCTCGGCGCTGATGCGCAAGATCTCGCCGGGACGGACGTCACGGACGTACTCGGCACCCACGATGTCGAGTGCGCAGGTCTCGGAAGCAACGACCCATCCGCCGGCGCGCGTGACACGGACGGCGGAGTCGACCGTAGCGGCGCCGTCCTGCGACGGCAGCTGCGAAACGGCTGCGGCATCGGCCTGGTCCAGACCCTCGTCCACCAGCTTGCCCAGCACGAGCGGGCGAATGCCGTGCGGATCGCGGAATGCGTAGAGCGCCTGCTCGTTGATGAGCGTCATGGCGTAGCCGCCGCGCACGAGCTCCATGGTCTTGCGAATGCCCTCGCGCAGATGGCCTGTACGCTGAGTAAAGTAGCCGATGAGTTTGGTCGCGACCTCGGAATCCGAATTGGAGAGGAACGGCACGCCCAGCTCGATCAGCTGGCGGCGCAGCTCGTCAGTGTTGACGAGGGTGCCGTTGTGCGCGAGCGCGATAATGACGCTATTGATGGTAGAGAGGTGCGGCTGAGAGGCTTCCCAGCTCTTGGCGCCGGCAGTGCCGTAGCGCACATGACCCACGGCCAGCTGGCCGGAGAGCGTCGACAGGTCGGCGTTGGAGAACACGCGGTCGAGCAGGCCCAGATCCTTGCGGACCATAACCGTGCCGCCGTCGCCCACGGCGATTCCAGCCGATTCCTGGCCACGGTGCTGCAGCGCACGCAGGCCAAAGTACGTCAGTCGAGCCACGTCGCGATCGGGCGCCCATACGCCGAAAATGCCACATTCCTCATGCAGCTGGTCGGAGTCCGGATCATACGTCGACATGGTGTTCACCTGTCCCGCGGCACGCTCGGCCGCGCGGATGGTTTCTTGAGACATGGCATCCCCTCAGAGCCTCGTATTTTTGGCGTTACCCGCCTTATTATACGCACGGCACGACGTGCTCCCCAGCGCATGAGCAGCGCTTTTTAAAAGCCCACCGAGCTAATAATCCGTTTTGCGGCCAAACATTTTATCGGTCTGTCCAGTGCAAGCGCCCGCGCCCCCAGATGGCCGCCGCGTCCACCGTTGGGGATTACAAAGTTGCAATTGGGACGTTCGTCCTGTCTTTTGGCAGGTCGGCGGCGTATCCTTATAACCTACAACAAAACGAGAAAGGTTATGTATGGATCGAAATGAACTCGACCCCAGCGTCCCCAGCGCCACGGAGGTCAAGAAGATCCCCCTCGTCATTAAGGTGTACGCCGTCCTGTGCATCCTTTCCGGCGTGGGCACGCTCCCGTCGGTCGGCGCCTTTATGTGGCAGGTCATCACCGCGCTCATCAACGGCAACGCCGCCGCCAAGCTCGGCGACAACACGCTCGTCGCAGTCGGCCTTATCGTCGCCGGCATCATGCTCTCTGCGGCAAGTGCCGTCATCTTGATCATCTTTGGCCTGGACCTCATCAAGAACCAGCGCCGCAATGCCGCCCGTCTGTCCTATATCCTTATCGCGTTTACCGTCGTCGAGCTTTTGGTTGACGTGATGCTCCAGGGCATCGGGCCCTTCTTGCTTCGCCCTGCCATCCAGCTCGGCATCCTCGTCGCGCTTTCGACCACCGTCGACCCCACGCTGCGCCAGGAGCGCGAGCTGCAGCGCCGCCTGCAGGAGATGCTCGACCGCGACGCCGCCGCCGAGGGCATGCTCGGACGCGATGAAACCGGCGAAGGCTACATCAAACTCAACTACTTCAACCTGTTCTGGGTGTTCTTTGTCTGCTGCATACTCGGCCTGATCGCCGAGGATATCTGGCACATGACGGTCGACGACCCGGGCGTCTACCAGAACCGCGCCGGCATGCTGTTTGGCCCCTTCAGCCCCATCTACGGATTTGGCGCCGTGCTCATGACCATGGTGCTCAACCGCTTCTACAAAAAGAACCCCATCATTATCTTTTTGGTGAGCGCGCTGCTCGGCGCAAGCTTTGAGGTGTTCGTGGGCTGGTTTATGCAGACCTCGTTTGGCGTGGTCTCGTGGAGCTACTCGCATATGAAGCTCTTTGGCATGCCCGATCCGCTCGCCGTCCTTACCGGCGGACGTACCTGCACAGGCTTCGCCTGCCTGTGGGGTCTGGGTGGCCTCATCTGGATCAAGCTGCTGCTGCCGAGGCTGCTCAAGCTCATCAACATGATTCCGTGGAAGAGCCGCTACTCGGCTACCGTCATCTTCACCATCATTATGCTGGTCGATGGCGTTATGACGCTGCAGTCGCTCGATTATTGGTATCAGCGCGTCAACGGCACGGAACCGGATATTCCCGTTGCGCAGTTCTACGGCAAGTACTTCGATAATGACTTTATGGAGAATCGCTTCCAGAGCATGACCATGAGTCCCAAGGATGCGACGCGCGTGTAGCGCCAACCGCGCCCAAAACGCAAAATGCCCGCCGGTATCACACGTACCGGCGGGCATTTTTATAAACGAGCCTTCTATCGACGCAAGCCTCTACGCCTCGCGCTCGACCTCACTCACGCATTCATTCTTGATGGTGCCAACGAGCGCCTGCAGCGCATCGACCACGTGCGGGCGAATGTCCCCGCCAATGAGCACGAGCATGATGTCATCGCCCACGGAAAGCTCGCCGTTTGCCAGCCACACGCGCACATAGCCGATGCCGGGCATCGCGCGCGTGGCCTCGATAGCAGCCTGCACCTTGCTGGCGTCGTAGCCGAACACCATGCCGCCCACCTTGTGGCCCGGCGCCACGCCATCGGTCTCGACACCGCGCGCCTCGGACTTGGGCGTCGCGCGCACCACACCGTTATGCGTCAGATACATACCGCACGCAGGTGCCGACGAATCGGCCTTGGCCTCGCGCAGCCAAGCATCAACCGAAGGCATCGTTTTGCCATTCTCGAGCATCATTTCTCCCTTACCGTCGTCGAGTAGCCAATTTGGAACGGGGCTTTTTAGCTACTCTCGAACAACTTATTCCTCGACCGGCGTGAGCACCATGACAGCACGCGTGTTGCTCAGCGATAACGAACGACAGGTCACAAGCGTTACGACCTTGGTTGCCGAAGCGGCACGATCGGTGGCATCGCTCGCCGCGGCAGAGGCACCGTCAAGCATCTCGGACAGGTAATTTTTCAGTCCGTCATCGCCCTCAAAATTGGGCGTGCGCGCCTTGGCATACGTGTCCTCGACAACTTTGGTCGCCAGTGGTCGCAGCTTATACGTAGCATCCCGTGTGATGTAATACACAAACTCAATGCTGTCGAACGTCGCCTGGTCGGTGGTGTCCGAAATCACATTGAACATCGATCCGTCGTTCATATGGTGGCCGTAAATCGTGGTCTGCTGGTCGACCATTCCCGGCGCGGTGTCATCACTATCCAAGAAAATGGCACCGGACGCGTTAGATGTACCGTCAAACAGCGTGTTGAGGTATTTGGAGTTGTTGTTGGTCTGCACCACGGGGTAGTTGATGTTGGTGCCGGGCGCGTAAATCCAACCCACAACCTCGGGATTTGTCTGAGCAAGCGCATCAAAGTCGATAATCGGCACGCCGCTGGCGTCCTTATCGCTTACATATTGCTTCTCGATTTTCTGATACGAATCGCTCGCCTGCTTATAGCCAATCTGAGCATTAATAAAGATAGCGGCGGCGGCGACAATCAGACCGATGCCCACGATGATGAGCAAGATGGGAATGATGGAGCGGCGCTTCTTACGCGGCGGCTCGGTGTAGCTGGACGGCGCGCCGCTCGACTGCCTCGTCGTCCGGGCCTGCTTCTTTGCCGTGCCATATGACGAAGGGCGATACGCAGCCGGCGTATCCTGGCGGCGATGGGACGTCGGCGTTACGGAACGCGGCGCGCGCGGCTGCTGAGGAGAGGATGTCCGACCCTGCTGTGCCGCATGGGCAGCACCCGGCTTCGACGGATCGGGAATCTGAGAAGCCTTGAATCGTTTTCCCTGATAGTCGGACATGGCTCTCCTTATACTGCGGCGAAACGGCGGAACGTCTAGGCGTCGGCCATCTCCTGCTTCATCTTCTCGATAACCTTGCGGTACTCGGGGTCGCATGCGCCCAGAATCTGCGTGGCGTAGATGGCGGCGTTCTTGGCGCCGTTGATGGCAACGCAGGCCACGGGCACGCCCGAAGGCATCTGCACCATCGACAGCAGCGAATCCATGCCGCCCAGGTCACTCGTCTTCATAGGCACGCCGATGACCGGCAGCGGCGTAAAGGCAGCCACGACACCACCCAGGTGAGCGGCCTTGCCGGCGGCGGCGATAATCACTTTGATGCCGCGGTCGGCAGCAGTCGAGGCCCACTCATGGACCTTCGCCGGCGTGCGGTGTGCGCTCGCAATGACAAGCTCATAGGGCACACCGAGCGCCTCGAGCTCGGCGGTGCAGCCTTCCATAACGCCCAGATCGGACTTGGAGCCCATGATGATCCCGACAACCGGCTTTTGATCTGCCATAAACAAAGACCTCCTGTTGAGAGCGGTGACGCGGCGGATCCGCGACCCTTAACTACTGAGAGTAGTATAGCTGCTCCCGTCCCTGCGGTCTGCGGGTGCCCCGCGGCGGTCTGGTGTTTTCATCTTCACTCCGGTTGCTTCG
>CABQLI010000024.1 GCA_902464965.1 uncultured Collinsella sp. | reverse complement strand
GGCCGCGCGGCAAGGAGATATATTGCCAGACCGGAGGGGCCCCGGGGGCGGGAATCTGGGCGTACACATTTCCTACACATCTTGTGATCCGACTAACGTTTGCCAGCCGTTAACTACCGCTCGCCGAGCATCTCTTTATATAAGGCAGTCTCATGGTTAAAGCGGATACGTCCCCCTAGCTAAAGCACAGCCAGCATCGAGCAACTCATCACGTTCTTCCACCGAGAACCCCTCGGCGTAGACGCGCACCACTGGTTCGGTCCCGCTAGGACGGACCAGCAGCCACGTGTCATCCTCGAATGACAGACGCAAGCCGTCCATATGACTAACGTTTTGCGGCACCTTGCCACAAATCGACTTGGGGTTTACGCCCGGCAGCAGGGTTCGTAACGTTTCGGCATCTTCGGCCTCAAGGCGCAAATCGCGTCGACCGTAACTCGTCTTACCAAAACTGTCCTCGAGTTGGTCGACCAGAACGCCCAAAGGCGCGTCCGTCTTTGCCATAAGCTCACACAGAATCAGACAGGCGAGGATTCCATCGCGCTCGGGCATATGCGCGGCGATGCCGATACCACCGGCTTCTTCGCCGCCTATGAGGACGCCGCCCTTCTTCATCTCCGCCGCTATATATTTGAAACCGACTGGTTTGACGGTCACGCGGCAGCCAAGCGCCTCGGCAATGCGACGTACGAGCGTCGAGCATGAAAGATTGACGACGACGCGCCCCTCCAAATTACGAAATTGAACCAAGTCGCCCAAAACGAGCGCCATGATCTGATGCGGATGTATATATCTGCCGCGCTCGTCAACCGCGCCGATACGGTCGGCGTCGCCGTCGGTCACCAGGCCAGCGCAAGCTCCGTCCTCGATAACCGTGCGCTCGCAAGCGTCCACCCAAGGTTCAACGGGGTCGGGGCAGATATCTTCTTGGTCAGACGCCTGCCCGGCGTGAATCTCGTGCACCTCAACGCCAAGCTCGCGCAGCAAGTCGGCTAGATAGCCCTGGGCTGCGCCGCCCATGGGATCGACAACCACGCGCAGGTGCGCGGCGCGGATGGCTTCGGCATCGACAAACGATGCCACCGCCTGCATATAGTCAGGAATGATATCCGCGGTGCGATATTGCCCCTCGATCCCCATTGGCTCGGGAGCCATGGTCTCTTCGAGCTCTTCGATGACATCCTGGTTGGCGGTCGAGCCGTCACCCATGCGAATCTTGAGACACAGATAACCCTGCGGATGATGGGACCCCGTCACCATGAGCGCGCCGCACGCTTCACCGTCATAAGCCGCCGCCCACGTAAGGGCAGGGGTCGGGACAGGCCGCGAAGCGAGCACGGCGTCTAGCCCGTGCGCCGCTAGCGCGCCCGCCGCAAGCTCAGCGAACTCGCGCGCCAGGGGCCGGGTGTCGAACCCTATATATACCGTTTTGCCCGGATTGGTCTTTTGCCACAACTCGCCGACGGCATCGGCGATACGGGCAACGTTATCGGCAGTGAAGTCCTCATCGACGCGAGCGCGCCAACCGTCAGTTCCAAAATGAATTATCGCGCACACGCGCAGACACCTCACAGTGTTTGGATCATGGTACGCATGGGGTATACCCGCAACATGCACTCGGCAACCTGCCGGCACCAGCATTCACCATTTGGGCAAATGCTGCCGAGGACATGCAATCAATAAAAAAACCGCCCCGTATGGAGCGGTTTTGCCCTTTATATATCGAGCGCCTCGGCCATCGCGGCCGTAGTGATTGCCGTGGTTCCACAGCAACTGCCCACCATTGCGGCACCGGCATGTCCCCATTCGATGCATGCGCGCGCGAAAGCTTCGGGGTTCTCGTGCCATACGGGGCCATCCTGAGTCTGGACCGGATCGCCCACGTTGGGACGCACCGTGACGGGAGTAGTCGCCGATGCAACCATCCTGGGCACCGCCGCGTTCGCGGCCGCAAGCGAACAGCAATTAACACCAACCGAGTTTGCGCCGTGTTTTTCGGCGTACAAAACGGCTGCCTCGATGTTGAGGCCATCGCCCAACAGGTCGCCTTTATCGTCAACGACAAAACTCACCAGAACAGGCATGCCGTCGGCGGCGTCTCGGGCGCCGGCAAGCATGGGCTGCAAATTACGGATAGACGTCACCGTCTCGATCAGCAGACCGTCAACGCCGGCGTTGAGCAAGGCGTGCGCCTGTTCGCGCGCAATGCCTCGGATTTCACGATACTCGGCAGAGTCCTCGGCAAACCACTCAATACCGATCGGGCCCATCGAGCCCAGCAGCAGCTGAGGGTGCGCCTGGCGGGCATCGTCGACAGCCCCGCGATTGACCTCCGCCACGGACGGCGCAATCTGGTCGTGCTTGAGGGCATAGCTCGATGCCTGAAAGGTGTTGGTAATGAGCACCTGCGCGCCGGCGGCGACATACAAGCGATGGATACGAGAAACGGTCTGCGGCTCTGCCAGATTCCAAAACGCCGGTGGAATGTCGGCGGCATCGTACTCACTCAACAGAACACTGCCCATGGGACCCTGCGCCAACAAGGTCTCGCTCGACAAGCGGCGCGTAAGTTCCTCGGCACCAAAGCGGTTGTAATAACTCGTATCCATAATATATCCCGCTATTCCTCGACGCTGATTCCCTGCTTTTCGAGATAGGCGAGCCAGCGGTTCATCGTGTCCTCGGAAAGCGCATGCTCCATCATGCAGGCCTCGGAATCGGCTCGCTCAAATTCGACACCGAGCTCCTGAACCAAAAACGTGCGGATGAGGCGATGACGGTACCAGATAGCCGTACCAACCTCGCGGCCACGATCGGTCAGGACTACCTTGCCGTAGTGCGATTGCTCGACAAGTTCGGATGCCTTGAGCGCCGAAACCGCTTTATTGACCGATGCCTTGGAGACGCCAAGGCGCTGCGCGATGTCGACCGATCGCACGCCGTTGGTTTCCCCCTCTTCGCTTTCAATGCGAACCATGCACTCCAAGTAGTCTTCGTTCGCCACCGTCAGATGTAGTTCGCGCGAGCTATTTGTCGTATCCATGATCTTCCGTCCCTTCTGCATTCAATGGCTGATTCTACCCCATCCAAGCGTCGTGGTATGCCGTGGCATACCGTGCTAGAGTTCTTGTTGCACACGACGACCAAGATTGGAGCGGTCTTTATGGAAAACACCACCACGAGCCCCGATGTCCTCAAACGCTTTTTGCGCTACGTCCAGATCAACACGCAGTCCGAGGATGCAAACTGCGACCAGGTACCCTCAAGCGCCGTTCAGTTTGACCTTGCCAACGTGCTGGCTGAAGAGCTGCGCGAGCTTGGTGCGGAAGATGTCCACGTGACCGAGCACGCCTATGTCTGCGCGCATATCCCCGCAAGTGCGGGCGCTGAGGACAAGCCCGCCCTGGGCCTGATCGCCCATCTCGACACCACCGAAGTTGCACCGGGCGCCGGCGTGAAGCCGCACATCGTACACTACGAAGGCGGCGACCTGGTCTGCGGCACGGTTGACGGTAAGCCCGTTGCCATGAGTACCGCCAAGCTTCCCGCCCTGAATGACCTCGCGGGTGAGGACCTGGTCTGCAGCGATGGCACCACGCTGCTGGGCGCGGATGACAAGGCAGGCGTCGCCGAGATCATGTCGCTTGTCGCGCGTATCGCTCAGGACCCTTCTCTGCCCCATCCCGCACTCGGCATTTGCTTCTGCCCTGACGAGGAGATCGGCCACGGAGCCGAGCTGTTGGATATCGATACCTTTGGCTGCAAGTACGCCTACACGGTCGACGGCGGCCCCATCGGCGAACTGGAGTGGGAGTGCTTTAACGCCGCCGAGGCGACCGTCCGCTTTGAGGGCCAGTCCATCCACCCGGGCGACGCTAAGGGCCGTATGGTCAACGCAGGCAATCTGTTCTGCGACTTCAACGCGTTGCTCCCCTACGTGCAGCGACCGGAGTATACGGAAGGCTACGAGGGCTTTTATCACCTTGAGGGTGTATCTGCGACCGTCGATCACGCTACAGCGCGCTATATCGTCCGCGACCATGACGCCGCCAAGTTCCAGCAGAAACTCGACCTTATTGATGCCGCCGCCTCGATGCTCAACCAGCGTCTGGGTGAGGAGCGCGTGACGGTCGAGATTAAGCAGCAGTATCGAAATATGGCCGAGATCGTTCGTGACTATCCCGAGCTTATTGATGTTGCCAAGGAAGCCTATCTTGCCTGCGGCGTTGAGCCCCAAGTGCTGCCGATTCGTGGCGGCACCGACGGCGCTCAGCTGTCGTTCCGCGGTCTGCCCTGCCCCAACCTTTCCACCGGCGGCTATTGCTACCACGGCGTCAACGAGTTCGTCCCGGTCAGTTCGCTCGTCAAGATGACCGACGTGCTCCAGGAGCTCGTCGCCCGCTTTGCATAGGGAACTCGAACAATCTAGGTAAGCAAAACCGCCCCGTCCTCAAAACCGAGAACGGGGCGGTTTTTGGTGCAAGGGGAGTAGTCAGCACCGCAGGTTGAGCCAACGTCAGCGAGCGACGTCCAAGGCGACAATTTGGCATGAAAAAGGCAGGGCATTGACCTTCTGGTCATGCCCTGCCTTTTGAATGACAAATTGTCGCCTTGGGCGGCGCGCAGCGTCGAGCCGTTACGGCGTTTGGTAAAACGCCGTAACTTAGTAGTTGGCTTCGTAGCCGTTACCGTCGCCGGTGGGCTCTTCGTAGTAGTCCGAATCGCTCGAATCGCTTGAGTCATCGGAATCGTCAGAGCTGACCGATGAGGTTGCGGTACCGTTTGCGTAATCGTCAGACGTGTTGTTGTTCAGGTCGCCGATCGTAGAGCTGGAACCGTCGGAAAGACCCATGGTGTTGGGACCCTTGGGATCCTTGCCGGCATCGACGCGCTCCATCATTTCCTTGAGCTCGTCCTCGTAGACAAAGACGTAGCTCACACCGTCGATCATGGTGCTGTCGTCGGCGTACGAGGGCAGGTTGGCCGAGTAGATACCGTCGACATCCATACCGCGCATGGCGTTGACCGTAGCCACGATATCCTGAACGCTCATATCGGTTACGAGCATATCGGACAGCGAATTAACCAGGCCAAAGATCTTCGTGGCATCGAAGTTATTGAGAATCTGGTTGGCAAGGGCGCCAAGCACCTGACGCTGGTGGCGCATGCGCGTGTAATCGCCGTCGGCATAGGTGTAGCGGCAGCGGGCATAGGTAAGGGCGGTGGCACCGTCCATATGCTGCTGGCCAGCGGTAATCTTAATATCCAGGTGCTCGGGGTCGTCAACATCATCGGTTGCGTTAATGTCGATACCGCCAACCGAATCAATCAGCGCCTGCATACCGTCGAAGCTGACCTCGGCATAGTGGGAAATCTGAACACCGCACAGCTCGTTGACCGCCTCGACCATGGCCTCGGCGCCGCCAACGGTATGGCAGGCGTTGATCTTCATGGTCTCGCCCTTGTACTCGACCTTGGTGTCGCGCGGAACGGAAATGAGCGTCGCCTGCTTTTGCGTGGGGTCGATGCGTGCCAGGATAATCGAGTCGGCACGATACGTATCCTCGCCCGGACGGCCGTCGGTGCCAAGAAGCAGCACGTAGAACGGATCCTTTGCCTCATCGGTGTCAACCAGAACCCGACGCAGATTGTCGGTAATGACATTAGAATCGCCGAGCTTGCCCATAATGGTGGCAAACCACAGGCCGGCAGCGGTAGTGGCACTCAGCAGCACGCCAAGCACGACAATGAGCGCGACGTGACGAATCGTGTGGCTACGACGACGTTGGCGAGCGCGCTCGGAATAGCGAGCCACGTTATCGCGACTGTAGATCTTGGCCTGCGCACCAGTTGAGGGTCTTCGGGCGGTGGTATCCGCGAGGGGCTTTTTATTAAACATAGGCAACCTGTATTAGTAGATGACGGGATCGGGGACGGTAGCATGCTCGACATGCGCGCCGAGCGCCTGCAGCTTTTCGACAAACTGCTCGTAGCCGCGCTTGATGTGATGGATGGCCGAAACCTCGGTCGTCCCGTCGGCGATCAAGCCCGCTACGACGAGGGCCGCTCCGCCACGCAGATCGGGCGAGGTAACCTGTGCACCCGAGAAGCCCGTGACACCATGAATCATGGCATGATGGCTCTCGATACGAATGTCGGCACCCATGCGCACCAGCTCAGAGGCAAACATAAAGCGATTCTCGAAGATGTTTTCGGTAATAACGGAACTGCCATCGGCAAGGGCGGAGAGTACCATAATCTGTGCCTGCATGTCCGTCGGGAAGCCGGGGAACGGAAGCGTCTGGATGTCGACCGGCTTGATACGCTTGGCACGGTTCACATGGACGCCATCCTCGACGCGCTCGCAGTCGATACCCATAAGCTCCATCTTCTTGAGCACCATGCCCAAGTGAATGGGGCAAAAACCCGTGACGTCGACACCGCGATCGTCGGCCATCAACGCACCGGCAACGATAAAGGTACCGGCCTCGATGCGGTCGCCCACTACGCGATGGGTAACGGGATGCAGCTCTTCCACGCCCTCGATGGTCACGACAGGCGTACCGGCGCCAACAATCTTGGCGCCCATCTCGTTGAGCATGTTGGCGAGATCGACGATCTCGGGCTCGCGGGCGGCATTGTCGATAACCGTGGTGCCCTGCGCGCGCACGGATGCCATGATGAGGTTCTCGGTCGCACCGACGCTGGCGAACTCGAGCGTGACGGTGGTACCGCGCAGACCTTGGGGCGCATTAGCGTTGATGTAGCCGTGGGCGGTATCGAACTCAACGCCCAGGGCCTCAAGACCAAGAATGTGCATATCGATCTTGCGAGCACCCAGGTTGCAGCCGCCCGGCATGGCGATCTTGGCGCGATGGAAGCGACCCAGCAGGGGTCCCATGACGGCGGTGGAAGCACGCATCTTGGCAACGAGCTCGTAGGGGGCCTCCCAAGAATCGACCTGAGAGGTATCAATCTCGAGCGTGTGCTCGTCGAGAACATCGATCGTAGCGCCCATGCCCTTGAGCACCTTGCCCATCACGTGGACATCGGAAATATCGGGCACGTTCTGCAGCGTCGTCTTGCCCGGCGCCAGAAGCGTTGCCGCCATGAGTTTGAGTGCGGAGTTCTTGGCGCCCGAGACGGGCACGGAGCCTCCGATGGCGTGGCCACCCTCAACGCGGATAATATCCAAGGTCTACCCTTTCAAAAAGCATGCCCGGGATGGCTGGGCCATCCCGGGCATGATGTGTTCGCAAATGGTCGAACGCTAAATCGTTTGACTATTGGGCAAGCTTGAGCTTACACCATGCGATTTCATTATAGAGGTAGGCGCGGCGTGCATCATCCTCCGACAAATTACCCAGCTTCTCTTCAAAACCTTGAATATCAGCTTTAAGCTTGTCGGCATCGACGGTCGCCAAATCGCAAGCGCGCTCGGCGAGAACGGTCACGACATCGTCCGCAACCTGGGCATAGCCGCCGGCCACGGCAAACGTGTGGTCGACAGTGCCCATGGCCTTATCGGAAACGCGAACGTAACCGCGGTCGATCGTGCAGATCTCGCTGGAGTGAGCGGGCAGGACGCCAAACTCGCCATCCGTGGACGGAATCGACACAAACGCAGCGTCGCCCTCATAGGCGCAGCTCACGGGGCACACGATGCGGATACGCATAACCTACTTCTCCCCCATCTTGCGGGCGCGCTCGCGCACGTCCTCAATCGTGGAAGCATAGCGGAAAGCCTGCTCGGGCAGGTCATCGGCCTTGCCGTCGACAATCTCGGCGAAGGAGCGGACGGTATCCTCGACGCGGACGTAGACACCGGGGTTGCCGGTGAACTTCTCGGCGACGTGGAAGGACTGCGAGAGGAACTGCTGAATCTTACGGGCACGGTTGACCGTAAGGCGCTGCTCCTCGGACAGCTCGTCCATACCCAGAATGGCGATGATGTCCTGAAGGTCGGAGTACTCCTGCAGGAGCTCCTGGACCTTGACGGCGACACGGTAGTGCTCCTCACCAACGATCGAGGGATCGAGAGCGTCGGAGGAAGACGCAAGCGGGTCGATAGCCGGGAACAGGCCGAGCGACGAAATGCTACGCGAAAGAACCGTGGTGGCATCGAGGTGCGTAAACGTCGTGGCAGGCGCCGGGTCGGTCAGGTCGTCTGCGGGGACGTAGACAGCCTGGACGGAGGTAATGGAGCCCGTCTTGGTCGAGGTAATGCGCTCCTGGAGGTCGCCCATCTCGGTTGCCAGCGTGGGCTGGTAACCAACGGCGGACGGCATACGGCCCAGCAGTGCGGAAACCTCGGAACCTGCCTGGGAGAAGCGGAAGATGTTGTCGATGAACAGCAGAACGTCCTGGCCGCGATCGCGGAAGTACTCAGCGGTGGTAAGGCCGGCCAGACCGATGCGCAGACGCGCTCCGGGCGGCTCGTTCATCTGACCATAGACCAAGCAGGTCTTGTCGATAACGCCAGACTCGCTCATCTCGAGGAACAGGTCGGTGCCCTCGCGGGTACGCTCGCCGACGCCGGTGAACACCGAGGTGCCGCCGTGCTCCTGGGCGAGGTTGTTGATGAGCTCCTGGATCAGAACGGTCTTGCCGACGCCGGCGCCGCCGAACAGACCTGTCTTGCCGCCGCGGATGTAGGGCTCGAGCAGGTCGACGGCCTTGATGCCGGTCTCGAAGATCTCGGTCTTGGTGGTGAGCTCGTCGAAACGGGGCGCTGCATGGTGGATGGGGTAGAACTCCTCCACCTCGGGCATGGGCTTGCCGTCGACGGGCTTGCCCATGACGTTCCAAATGCGGCCGAGCGTCTTGGGACCAACGGGCATCTTCATGGGCTCACCGGTATCGGTGGCGATGAGGCCGCGCTGCAGGCCGTCGGTCGAGGACATGGCGACCGTGCGGACGACGCCGCCCGGAAGCTGGCTCTCGACCTCGAGGATCGTGCTCAGATGACCGATCGGGGTCTCGGCCTCGACCGTGAGCGCGTTGTAGATCGGGGGCACCGCGCCGTCAAACTTGACGTCGACGACAGGGCCGATGATTCGCACGATGCGACCATCACCGGCAGTCGTCTTCTTGGTGGCTTCCTCGACCGCAAGCTTTACGGTGTTATTAGCCATTACTGTTCCTCCAATGCTGAGGCTCCGCCGACGATCTCGTTAATCTCGGTCGTGATCGAAGCCTGGCGCACGCGACTATACGTGCGGGTAAGGGTCGAGATGATCGCGGTGGCGTTTTCCGTCGCGGAGTGCATGGCCTTGCGGCGTGCACCCTGCTCGGCAGCCGCCGAATCGATCAGGGCCTGGTAGATGACCGTCAGGATATAAGACGGCACAAGCTTGCCGAGAACATGCTCGGGAGAGGGCACGAACTCGAACGTGGACGAGATGCGCTTAGGGGCGTCGGTCTCGTTCTTACGCGGACCGTGGGCCATAGCGATCATCTCGGGGTCGAGCGGCAACAGATGCTCGACGCGAAGCTCCTGATCCACGCGGTTCTTGGCGTGGTGGTAGACAAGCTCGACACGGTCAAGCTCACCGGCACGATACGCATCGCAGATATGAGAGGAGATCATGCGGGCCTGATTGAAATCGGGCTCAGAGGAGTTGCCCTCAAAGTGCATGACAACGTTTGCGCGGTCACGGAAATACGTGGCCGGCTTACGCCCGCACGCGATGATCTCGCACTCGATGCCGTCGTTCGCCCAAGAAGCGGCGAGCTTTTCGGCCGTGCGCTCCACCGTCGTATTGAAACCGCCGGCAAGGCCGCGGTCCGAGGCAATAACGACAATCAGGCCATGCTTGACGCTCTCATGCTTCTGCAGCATGGGATCGGTGCCCGAACAGGAGGCGTCGCCGGCGACCGTCAACATGACGTCGGTCAGCGCCTCCTTATAGGGCTCGGCCTGCTTGGAGCGATCGAGGGCACGACGAATCTTGGCCGTAGAGACCATCTCCATCGTGCGCGTGATCTGCTTGGTCGTGGTAACCGAGGAGATTCGCTTCTTAATGTCGCGAAGGTTGGCCATGGGGCTTAGTTCTCCTCTGATCCAGAAACATCCGAATGGTGCTTGGCCATGAACTGCTGCTTGAAGTCGCCGATGACGCGCAAGAGTTCAGCCTTGGTGTCATCATCGATCTTCTTGGCGCGAACCTTGTCGAGCAGCGAACCAAAGCCATTGTCCATGTACTCGATGAGCTCGGCACGGAAGGGCAGCACGTCGGCGATCTCCAGGTCATCCAGGAAGCCCTCGTTGCCAGCAAACAGCGTAACGATCTGCTCGCCAACCTCAAACGGCTTGTAACGCGGCTGCTTCAGGAGCTCGGTCATGCGAGCACCATGGGTCAGCTGCTTCTGAGTAGCCTCGTCGAGGTCGGAGCCGAACTGCGTAAAGCCAGCGAGCTCCTGATAGGAAGCGAGGTCCAGACGGAGGTTGCCGGCGACCTGCTTCATGGCCTTGGTCTGCGCATCGCCACCGACGCGGGACACGGAGATACCCACGTCGACTGCCGGGCGCTGACCCTGGAAGAAGAGCTCGGACTGCAGGTAGATCTGACCATCGGTAATGGAAATGACGTTGGTCGGAATGTAGGCCGAGACGTCGCCGTCCTGGGTCTCGATGATCGGCAGTGCCGTCATGGAGCCGTAACCGTTCTTCTTGGACATCTTGACGGCACGCTCGAGCAGACGAGAGTGCAGGTAGAAGATGTCGCCAGGATAGGCCTCGCGTCCGGGCGGACGATGCAGCGTCAGCGACATCTGACGGTAGGCCACAGCCTGCTTGGACAGGTCGTCGTAGATGACGAGCACGTGGCCGCCGGGGTTGGTCTCGCTGGCGGGCTTGCCGTCCTCGCCGTTGTACATGAAGAACTCGCCGATAGCAGCACCGGCCATAGGCGCGATGTACTGCATAGGGGCGGAATCGGCAGCGGTGGCCGAAACGATGATGGTGTAGTCGAGCGCACCGTGCTGAGCGAGGGTCTCGCGGATGTTGGCAACCGTGGAGGCCTTCTGGCCGATGGCGACATAGATGCAGACCATGCCCTTGCCGCGCTGATTGAGGATGGCGTCGATGGCAATGGCGGTCTTACCGGTCTGACGGTCGCCGATGATAAGCTCACGCTGACCACGGCCGATGGGCACCATGGAGTCGATGGCCAACAGGCCGGTCTGAACCGGCTCGCACACCGGGGTACGATCGATGACGCCGGGGGCCTTGAACTCGATGGGGCGACGGTGCGTGGCGACGATGTCGCCCAGGCCGTCGATGGGCTGGCCGAGCGGATTGACGACGCGGCCGAGCATGGCACGGCTCACGGGGATATCCATAATGCGGCCAGTGGTGCGGCACTCGTCGCCTTCCTTGATGGAGTCGACGGCACCAAACAGAACGGCGCCGACCTCGTCACGGTCAAGGTTCTGGGCAAGGCCGAAGACAGTCTCACCGGTATCGGAGCTCTTGAACTCCAGAAGCTCGCCTGCCATGGCACTCTTGAGGCCGGAGACGCGCGCGATGCCGTCGCCTACCTCGTCGACCGTTGAAACCTCATGCGTATCGACCGTCGCGGAGAGGCTCGTGAGCTGCTCCTGCAGTTTCTTGGCGATATCCTGGGCATTGAGGGTTTCGGACATTAGGCTTCACCTCCGTACGAATTAGCAGAGTTTGCGAGGGTCTCCTGCGCGATGCGCAGCTGCGTCTTGACGGAAATGTCACGACGCTCGCCGCGGGCCTCGAGCACCAGGCCGCCCACGATAGACGGGTCGACCTGCTCGATAAGGAATACCTTGCGGCCGAAGTCCTGCTCGCATTTCTTAGTGATGGTTTGACGCAGCTCGTCGTCGAGCGGGATCGCCGTGGTGACGGTCACGCCCACTACATCCTCGTCTTCCTCGGCAACATACTTAAAGGCAGCTGCCACCTTGGGAAGAAGGTCGAGCTGGTCGCGCTTGGACATGGTGTCGAGCACGGCGATGATCTCGGGGCTGGCAGAAGCCAGGCGCTCGATCATCTCGAGGTCCTCGAACACATGGTTCTCGGCCTTGGCGGCTTCCAAAAGGGAGCGCGCGTAGGTCTCGAGTACCTTGTCCTGATAGCGGCTAGTCGGCATTCAGGCTACCTGCTTCCTGGATGTAGCGCTCGATGAGCTTCTTCTGCTCGGCATCGTCCTCGAGTGCCTCGCCCACGATCTTGGTGGCGACGGCAACGGACAGGTCGGCGATGGAGCTCGCGGCACCGGCGTAAATGGACTTGCGCTCGTCCTCGACGGTCGTATGGGCCTTGGCGATGATCTCCTCGGCCTCCTTGTGAGCAGCCTCGATGATACGGGCGCGCTCGGACTCGGCGTCCTTACGGGCCTCGAGAACGATGTCGGCAGCCTGACGACGGGCGTCGGTGACGATCGAGTCGGACTCAGCGCGCTTGGCGATGGCCTCCTGCTTGGTCTTCTCGGCCTCATCGAGGCTCTCCTCGATCTTCTTGCCGCGCTCCTCCATGGTTTTCATGATGCCCGGCAGGGCGACCTTGGCCAGCACGATCCAGATAATCAGGAAGGCGATAAGCGCCGGGATGAACTCCGCCATCTTAGGGATGAGGATGTCCGCACCGGCGGCGCCGTCCTCGGCGAACGCGGAAACCGGCATGAGCAGCGCGGCCGCGGACGCGGAGAGTGCGATCGCGCTCTTCTGGGATGAAAGATTCATACTTGACGCTCCGTGCTATTTAACGATCAGCGCGACAACGAAGCCGATCAGAGCCAGAGCCTCGCCGAAAGCGGAGCCCATGATGAAGACGGTGAACACGCGGCCCTGGACCTCAGGCTGACGGGCCATAGCACCCGTAGCACCCAGAGCAGACAGGCCGATAGCAAGACCAGCGCCGATAACACCGAGACCGTAACCGATAACTCCCACGATTCCTCCTTTGTCGTGCGTGTCTTATTTCACGCAGGATAACCTTTTTATAACTGCCGGGCTCCATGGGTACGGGCACCGGCGGTTTAACGAATTGCCTTACCTTTAAGGCGCGAACGGAAGATTACTCCTCCTCCGCGACCTCCTCTGCCTCGGAGACATACACGGCGGTAAGGACCGTGAAGACGTAAGCCTGGATGGCGCCGACCACAAGCTCGATCGCATAGATCAGGATGAGGATGGCAAGCCAGGCCAGCGAAGGCAGGGCGCCGACGGCGTGGGCCGCGGAAGCCTGCTGAAGCAGCGGCTGCATGAACATGCTCGCCATGATGGCGAACGAGCCCATGACCACGTGTCCTGCGAACATGTTGCAGAACAGACGGACGGCGAGCGTGATGAGGCGCAGGAAAGTCGAGAAAAGCTCGACGACCCACACGAGCACGTTCATCGGGAAGCTCACGCCCTGCGGGGCGAGGCTCTTGATGTAGCCGATCACGCCGTGAGCCTTGCATCCGTAGTAGATGAAGTACACGAAGGCGAAGATGGCGAGCGCGGCGGTGGAGCCGATTGCGCCGGTGCCGGGCTTCATTCCCGGGATCAGGCCGATCATGTTATTGATCAGGATGAACAGGAAAAGCGAGCACAGGAACGGGAAGTGCTTCTTCCAGTTCTCACCCACGACGCCCTTGCCGATATCGTTCTCGACGTACTCGATGATGTACTCGAAACCGTTGACGAAGAAGCCCTTGGGGACCAGGGTCTGCTTCTTCTTGAACACGGCCAGGACGATCAGGAGCACGATCGTGGAGACGATCAGCCAAAACGAGTACTGCGTGATGCCGCAGCTCAGATCGCCCACGACAGGGGTGGAGCTGAACTCGCTGACCAGATGATTAATCTCATCAGGCAGCTTTTCAAAAATTTCCACGACTTACCTTTCGACCTCATGAGGATCTCGCAGCGCCTTGGCGACGCGAACCGCGCAGGCGGCCATAAAGGCCACGAAGCCGATCGCCTCGCCCAGGAGGAACATGCGAAATGCCTCTCCGAACAACACAAACACAACCAAGGTAAAGACGAGCAGAGCGATTGCCGAGACCGCGAGACTCACCATACCCTTGAGCATGTCCGCATTCTGCTTATCGTCAAGAACCGGCTTGAGCGTAAAGACAAAGGGAAGGAAGGCAATCGCGCCCGCGATGGCACCTGCAACGATAGCGAGCAGATCGGCTATCTGAAACACTGGCGTCCTCACTTTCCTTTTTATCGCCTCACAGGACAGTTCCCGCCAAACATTGGTGACTATTGTACGAGCCAATCGCTAAAGTACAACCGAAAAAGCATCGGTTAATACGCACCTGTTCGTTTTCTTAAGACCTTCTTTATGCCGCAGGTACGGTAATACGTTTTTCTCGAACCCTGCAGGGCAAAACGTCCGTTAACAGGAGTGCGCGCGGTCGTCTTTTGTTCGACCGCGCGCACCATTTCTTCGTATTTTCGACGTTAGCCGGTATGGCCCAGAGATTACAGCGTGCCGTAGATGCGGTCGCCGGCGTCGCCCAGGCCGGGAACGATGTAGGCAGCTTCGTTGAGATGGTCGTCGATGGCGCAGGTATAGATATGCACATCGGGGTCCTTCTCAGTCAGCGACTTGAGGCCCTCGGGGGCCGCGACGATGCACAGCATGCGGATGTCCTTGACACCGCGCTCGCGCAGGTAGCTGATGGCCATCTCGGCCGAACCGCCCGTGGCGAGCATGGGGTCGACGACCAGGCAGATGCGCTGGTCGATATCCTTGGGCATCTTGCAGTAATACTCATGCGGCTCGTGGGTGACCTCGTCGCGCTCCATACCGATGTGGCCCACGCGAGCGGAGGGTACCAGGTCGAGGATGCCATCGACCATGCCAAGGCCTGCACGCAGAATGGGAACGATGGCGAGCTTTTTGCCGGCGAGCTGCTTAAACGTTGCGGTGGTGATGGGGGTCTCGACTTCGACGTCTTCCATGGGCAGGTCGCGCATGGCCTCGTAGCCGTCAAAAAGTGCGAGTTCGCGCACGAGCTGGCGGAACTGGTTGGTGCCGGTGTTTTTGTCGCGCAGAATCGACAGCTTATGCTGGACGAGCGGGTGGTCGACAAGGGTCACACGGGACGTATCGTAGGTGACGGTCATGGGTTGATTGCCCCTTTCGTTGCGGCCGGAAGATGGCCTTGCTGACAAGGCGCATGGCGATGTTGTTGCCGCGCGCCGTGCATAAGTTTAACGGTTTGTTGTATCGAGCAGCTCGTCGCAGCCCTACTGGGCGGTGTTGAGCGAACGCTTGACGGCATCACACCAGCCCGCAAGGTTTTGTTCGCGGCGCTCGGCGGACATGTGGGGAAGGAAGGTCCTAACGATCTGGGCATTTTGCTCCAGCTCTTCCAGGTCTTCCCAATAGCCGACGGCAAGACCCGCCAAGTACGCGGCACCGATTGCCGTGGTCTCCACCGTCTCGCATTGCAGCACGGGGATATCCAGCAGGTCGGCCTGGAATTGCATGATGAACTCGTTGCGCGAGGCACCGCCATCGACAGACAGGCGCTCGATCGAAAGCCCCACGTCCTGCTCCATGGCGCGCAGCACGTCGTAGCTCTGATATGCCATGGATTCGCAGGCGGCACGTACGATGGTCGCACGGCTCGCGGCGCCGGTCAGACCGCACACGATACCGCGGGCATGCGGGTCCCACCAGGGAGCGCCCAGACCCGCAAAGGCGGGAACGAAGTAGCAGCCCTCGTTGTCGCTAATTGAAGCGGCGAGTTGTGCCGACTCGCTCACGCTCGAGATGATGCCCATGTTGTTGCGAAGCCAGTTCATGGTGGAACCGGCAGCAAAGATGGACCCCTCGAGTGCATAGCTGATCTTCCCGTTCGCAGCGATACCGATCGTGGAGACCAGACCGTTCTTGGATTCGACGACCTCGTCGCCGGTGTTCATGAGCATAAAGCAACCCGTGCCATAGGTGTTTTTGGTCTGGCCGGGATGGAAGCAGCAGTGGCCGAACAGCGACGCCTGCTGGTCGCCCGCCACGCCCATGATGGGTGGCATGTTGGTCATGATGTCGCTCGCGACGCGGCCGTAGTCGCCCGAGCTCCAGCGAACCTCGGGCATCATGGAACGTGGAACGTCAAAGAGCGCCAGCAGGTCGTCGTCCCAATCGAGCGTATGGATATTAAAGAGCGCCGTGCGGCTGGCATTGGTGTAGTCGGTGGCAAAGACCTGACTGCCGGTGAGGTTGTAGATGAGCCAGGTGTCGATGGTGCCGAACATGAGGTCGCCCGCCGCCGCGCTCTCACGCGCACCGTCGACGTTGTCGAGGATCCACTGCACCTTGGAAGCCGAGAAATACGGATCGAGCGTGAGTCCCGTGCGGGAGCGCACCAGCTCCTCGCAACCCTGTTCAACCAACGCGTCGATTGCCGGCGCGGTACGGCGGCACTGCCATACGATGGCGTTATAGATCGGCTGACCGCTCACGCGGTCCCAGACCACCGTGGTCTCGCGCTGGTTGGAGATGCCGATGGCGGCGATGCGGTCAGAATGGATGCCGCTCTTAAACTGGACCTCCATCATCACGCCGATCTGGCTGGCAAGGACCGTCATGGGGTCTTGCTCTACCCAACCGGGACGTGGGAAGCTGGTTTTGACGCTGCGACGTGCCTGCGCGACGATGCATCCGTACTCGTCGACGATGGTCGCAAGTACCGAGGTGGTGCCGCAGTCGAGCGCCATGATGTAGGAACCGCCAAAGTCAAACGAGGCATCTTCCATGCCCAGGCTGCCCAGATTCAACGACATCGCTTACACCTTTCTATTGCATCGGGTCGGACAGGACCCGTTCGATCTCTGATGCGGGAAGTGCGCCTTGGCGCAGGATCTGGAGCTCGCCGTGCTGGAACGACACGATGGTCGAGGCGTCGCGACACGGGGTCTCACCGGCGTCGACGGCAACATCGACCCCCTCCAGGATGCGACCCTCGACGGCGGCAAAGCTTGCCGGCGAGGGCGCGCCGTGCGTGTTGGCGCTCGTACAGGCAAGGGGACTGCCGCAGGCGCGGATGAGCGCTTGGACCACAGGCGAGGCCGACGCGCGAAGAGCCACAGTGTCGTCGGCGGCACGCATAAAGGTCGGCACGCAGGGGGCTGCCTTGACCACGATAGTCAGGGCTCCCGGCCAGCATCGTCGCGCGAGTACGCGAGCCTCTTCGGGGATATCCACGCCATAGCGGTCGAGTGCTTCGGCATTATCAACCAGCCAGGCGACCGTTTGGGTGAGCTTGCGCTGCTTGAGGGTAAAGATGCGGCGGTAGCCGGTACCGAGCGCAGGGACCGCGGCGCCATTGACGACAGCCTGCGGATCGCGCGGCCACGATGGGAATTCGCTTGTATCTTGGGGCACGGCGTCCGAGAAGGCGTTGACTGCCACGGCGACACCGTAGACGGTCTCGGTCGGGATCAAGGCCAGGCCGCCGCGGCCGAGCACCTCGGCCGTGCGCTCGACGGCGAGCCGATGCGGCTCGCGCGTTCCCTCGTATACCCGATAGACCGTCTGCATGTGTATGCCAGCCCCTTACGCTCTGGTGCAAGTTTGTTTACTGTGGGGCATTCTCGCACGAAACGTTCAACCTATTTGCCCAGAGCGCATGTTGGTTTGGTGAGCGGCTCTAGTAGTCGGTGAAAGTGAGGGGGTTAATTGAAGATTTTTAGCGCGCAAGCGTAACGGTACGATCGGGAAACTCGATGCTTGCAACCAGTTTTCCGCCGAGGCTCTCTGCGTACCTGCTCAGCGTGTCGAGCCTCATCGAACCCAACTCCCCACGCTCGAGCTCGGATACACGTTTTTGAGAAACGCCCATCGACTGGGCGACCGACGCCTGTGTTAGATCTTTTAACCTGCGAATCTGAGCAAGCTTATAGGCTTCGATACGATCGCGAGTCCTCTCCTGCTCGGCGGTAATGGAGTCGCGTGTTATCCCGCGAGATTCCATATACTCATGCAGTTCCATCTCGATCGAGCCTCCTTACGTGGCGACGGTATATTTGCTCGGCCCTTGGAATGTTGATCGCATACCAACCGTTCCATTTTGCCCTTGACGATCCCGCTCGCGACTTATCACCCGCCAATAGCAATACCGCCTGGCGCTTGGGGTCAAAGGCGAAGAGGATGCGAATCACCTGCCCACCACACGACGTCACTCTCAGCTCCTTTAAATGATGAAGCTTCGAGCCCTTTACGCGGTCAACCAGCGGACGACCAAGGCTGGGACCTTCCTTCTCGAGCACCAAAAGGTCTGCATAAATCTGCTTCAGCGTAGCTTCATCCTGCTCATCAAGCCAAGGTTCAATGTAATCAAGCACGATACGGTACCGATACAGCTGATTTGACATACCTTTCTCCTTCTATAGTAGAAGTTTTACGGTATATTGCAAGGACAAACTTGCGCAAATGTCTATTTATTCAGCTTAAATACGCTGTTTGGGCTCGGTGACGATAGCTCGGACGATGCGGGGACGATCGGTGAGGTCGTGGACGATGCGCACGTCCGACAGACCCGCTTGACGACAGAGCTCGGCCGCGGCATCGAGGGCGCCCTCGTAGAGCTCGCAGGCAAACAGGCCGCCGGCGCGCAACATGTAGGGCGCCGCGTTGAGCAGGCGGCGGAAGATATCGAGGCCGTCGGCACCGCCCTCGAGCGCCAGATCGGGCTCAAAGTCCTTGACCTCGTGCGGCAGCGAGCGCATGACGCCGGTCGGGATGTAAGGTGGGTTGGAGACGAGCACGTCAAAGGTGCCCCACTCTTCGCGGGGAATGGAACTCACCAAGTTGGTGAGGCTGAAGGCAACCTCATCTGCCGTGAGGCCGAGGGCGTCGCGGTTTTTGGTGGCCAGATCGATGGCGCGCGGCTCGATATCGGTGGCGGTGCAGGTAACGTGACCGCGGCGCTCCCAGGCAAGGGAGAGCGAAATGCAGCCCGTGCCGCAGCCGACCTCGAGAACGCGGGCAGTGCAGGGCTCGGTTGGGGCAGATACGTTAGCCTCGGCGGCATCTTGCGCGGGAGTCGCCTGTTGGTCGTTGTCCTCAATGGCGATGCCGTATTCGTCGAGCTCGGGCTCGGGGGTTTCCATGGCCTCTGCTTCTGCCGCTTCGGCTTCTGCTGCCTGCGCGGCGGCTTCCTCGGCCTCGCGGTCGGCCAGTTCCTCGGCATAGGCGCGGCTACCGAGCACGTCGCTACCCAGCGCAGCCTCATCGGCGGCCGTCAGGTTGGCGGCACGGCGCTCGGCGGCCGCGCGTTCGTCAGCCAGCGCCGCCTCGGCTTTGCGGGCCTGCTCGACCTCATCGTTCCAAGGCAGCTCCACGCGCTGGCGGGCAGCGGCCTCGGGGCTCAGCACCTCGGCATCCAGATAGTTCAGAACTTCTTCGACGAGCATCTCGGTCTCGGGGCGCGGGATGAGCACACCGGGGGCGCACGCGACGTCGATCATGCGAAACTGCGTGCTACCGGTGATGTACTGCAGCGGCTCGCCCTTCGCGCGACGGACGACCGCCGCGTGCATGGTCTCGAGCTGCGCTGCGTCGAGCGTCTCGTCCATGCGCATATATAAGTCGATACGCGCCAGGCCCGTGGCCGCGCACAGCAGCCACTCGGCAGAAAGACGGGGATGCTCCTCACCGCGCTCGGCCAGGTACTCCTTGGTCCACTCGAGACAACGCTTGATGGTCCAGATCTCGTTTGCCATGGGGCCCTCCCCTCTTAAGCGCCGGACGGCGCGCGAATGTCGGAGCAGATTGTACGCGAGGCCAGCGCATGGCAAGGGGCGATTGAAGGCGATTATCGAGAATCAGCCCAGAATTTTGCTTGGAACCTGCCTGAGATGTTCATTCGTCGACGTCTAAATCTGCATCCGTCAAGTTTTTGGCAAGGTTGCCCCAAAACTGACCAATATCTAACCAAGAACTTGCCAAATCACTTGACGCGCGACGCATCAAAAAATGCACTGCGACTTCTTGGACGATATTTTGAGCAATATTTTCAATAGCAGATGAAAGCTGTTAATTACTTTGAGCAGGTAGACAGCTTAATTTCTAACAAAACAGATTAAATAAACTCGAAAAGTAATTTACCCAACCTAGTCATTTAAGAACGTCCCCAATGACAACCAAGGAAACGCCGATGTTTTGGCAATGTCAGCGAGCGACGTCCAGAGCGAACAAGTTGGCATGAAAAAGGCAGGGCATAGACCTTCTGGTCATGCCTTGCCTTTTGAATGACAAATTGTCGCTCTGGGCGGCGCGCAGCGTCGAGCAGTTACGGCGTTTGGTAAAACGCCGTCACTTAAACCGCCTGTGCCAGCTTCTCGGCTCGCTCGGCGGCGGCGAGCGCCTCGATGACGGTGCCGAGCTGATCGCCCAGAAGGACGCCGTTGTAGGTGGAGTTGAAACCGATGCGGTGATCGGTCACGCGGTCCTGGGGCTGGTTGTAGGTACGGATCTTCTCGGAACGGTTGCCGTGGCCGATCTGGCTCTGGCGCTCGGCACCGAGCTCGGCCTGCTGCTTCTCGAGTTCCATCTCGTACAGACGAGCACGCAGCATCTGCATGCAGACCTCGCGGTTCTGAATCTGGGAGCGCTGCTCCTGCGACTGCACCACGGTGTTGGTGGGCAAGTGGGTGATGCGCACGGCGGAGTAGGTAGTGTTAACGCACTGACCGCCAGGGCCGGAGGCGCAGTAGGTGTCGATGCGCAGGTCGGACTGGTTGATCTGGACGTCAATTTCCTCGGCCTCGGGAAGTACGGCGACGGTAGCCGTGGAGGTCTGAATGCGGCCCTGGGACTCGGTCTTGGGAACGCGCTGGACGCGATGCACGCCGGACTCGAACTTCATGACGGAGTAGACGCGGTCGCCCTCGACCTTGAACTCGATGGACTTAAAGCCGCCGGCCTCGCTGGGGCTGGAATCGAGCACGGTGGTCTTCCAGCCGCGCGATTCGCAGAAGCGCTGGTACATCTTGTACAAGTCGCCGGCGAAGATGGCTGCCTCGTCGCCACCGGCGGCGGAGCGAATCTCGACGATGGTGTTCTTGTCGTCGTTGGGGTCACTCGGGATGAGCATGTACTTGATGTCTTCCTCGAGCTGGGGAAGCTTTTCCTCGTTCTCGGAGATGTCCATCTGGAGCATCTCCTTCTCGTCCGCATCGCTGGTGTCGCGGAGCATCTCCTTGGCGGCCTCGATGTCATCGAGCGCGCCGATGTACTCGCGCGAGGCAGCGATGAGGTCGGACTGGTGTGCGTACTCCTTGTTGAGACGCGTGAACTCCTTGATGTCGGAGGCGACGGCCGGGTCGGAAAGCTTCTTCTCGAGCTCCTCGTAGGCCTTAATGATCTTTTCGAGCTTGTCGCGCATGGCGGGACTCCTTTATGTGCGTGAAGGCGAAAATCGGCAGAGTTGATGGGGCGCGCGGCGCCACTGCGGGGGTAAGCCCAGCTAGAACATGTCGATCTTCAGATACATGCGCATCCCTTCGCGTATGAGGTACATAGTTGCGGTCTAACCCATACATGATAGCGTGCGCAGGCAAACCTGCATATAACCCGCACGGAATCCGACAAAGGGACAGTCCCTTTGTCGGATTCTAGAGCGTGTGGAGCAGGGCGATGAGGAAGCGGACACCCTGGAGGTAGGCGCGGCGAGTGATGCGCTCGTTAGTGCCGTGGACGCCGCGATCGCACTCGTCATCGTCGACCACAAAGGCCGAGAAGCGAATGCACTCGGAGCAAATGCGCTGGTAGTTGGCAGCATCGGTCGCACCGATCACGGTCGAGGGGACGATGCTGACAGGAGCCCCGCCCGTCGCACTCGGTCCGTTTTCCTCCGTCCCCTTTGGATCACGGAAATAGCGGGCGGCGATGGAGCGAACCGCCTCGAGACCGGGACCACCGATGCGCGGAGACGGCGAGGGTTCGGAGCTGCCGGGGCCCAGCTCCACTTCGACACGACCGGCAAGGTCCGCCCCGGCAACCGCCTCACGGCAGCGCGCCACAACGTCGGCCACGCTCGTGCCCTCGAGCATGCGGAAGTTAATGTTGGCCCACATATCCTGCGGCATTACGTTGGCGCCGGTGCTACCACCCTCGATCTGCGTGGGCGCGCAGGTGGTCGTCACCAGCGGATAGAGCTTTTTGCTGGCGAGGCAATCGCGGACAATGGCATCCCCGTTGGCGGCAATTTCATCGGCCGTGTAGAGCCCCAACTCGATGAGTTGAGCGGCAAGCAAGTCGGTCACGCGCGTCGGCCACTCGATATCGCAAATCGCGGCAATAGCGCGGCTGAGCACTTCGAGCGACGTGCCACCGTAAGGGTTGGAAGAATGCCCGCCCTCGCTCTTCGTCCTGAGCACGATATCGGCATAGCCCTTCTCGGCAAGATCGGCATGCATAAGCCAACCCTCGCCTGCGCCGTACTCGGCAGCCTCAACGATACGATAGTCGCCCTCGTCAATCAGGTACTCAAGCTCAACGCCGCGCTCCTCGAGCACGCGGCCAATGGCACCCGCGCCGCACTGCGTGGTCTCCTCATCCTGGCCAAAGGCCAGCAGCAGGGTTCGTTCGTGTTGCCAGCCGTGCGCCAGCGCATACTCAACGGCCTCCAGGATGCCTGCGACCTGGTCTTTCATATCGATGGCGCCGCGACCCCAAATATAGGTGTCGTCCACGTGCCCGCTAAAGGGGGCGTGCGTCCAGTCGGCCTCGGTACCCGGCACCACGGGGACCACGTCCATGTGGCCCATGAGCACAACGGGCTTGAGTGCGGGGTCGGAGCCGGAAAGCGTCACCAGCAACGAATGATCGATGAGCTCGACCTTACCCGCTGTAAATACGTGCGGCCAGGCCTGCTGCATATAGGCGCGCAGGTCGTCGAACGGCTGCCAGTCCACTGCCTCGGCATCCATGCTCGAAATGGTCGGAAACGACAGCACACGGCCCAGGCGCTCGCATGCGCCGGCCTTGTCCAAATCGGCAAAATCATCCTCATGCGCAAAGAAGCGCCAAACCTCGGCCATGACATCCTTTCGATTGTGACGACAAGGGCCGCCCCACCGGAGCGGCCCTGCCACATAAGCGCTTGCGGTTGGTTATTTGTCCTCGAGATAACGCGAGAGGAACTCGCGGGTACGCTGGTGCTTGGGGTTGCCAAAGAGCTCTGCCGGCGCGGCGTCCTCGAGCACTACGCCCTTGTCCATAAAGACCACGCGATCGGACACGGTGCGGGCAAAGGCCATCTCGTGCGTGACGACGACCATGGTCATGCCGTCGGCGGCGAGCTTGCGCATAACGTCGAGCACCTCGCCCACGATCTCGGGATCGAGCGCAGAGGTAGGCTCGTCAAACAGCATGATCTGCGGATTCATACATAGGGCACGAGCGATGGCAACGCGCTGCTTTTGGCCACCGGACAGGCGACCAACCGCGGCATGGGCGAATTTTTCGAGTCCCACGCTCGCCAGATGCTCCATCGCGACCTGTTCGGCCTGATCTTTGCCCATCTTTTTGAGCGTGACGGGTGCGAGCGTGCAGTTGTCGAGCACGTCCATGTTGTTGAACAGGTTAAAGCCCTGGAACACCATGCCGATGTCCTCACGCAGCTTGTTAATGTTGCAGCGCTCGGCCGTAAGGTCCTGGCCGTGGAACCAGATGTGGCCCGCATCCGGGGTCTCGAGCAGGTTGAGGCAGCGCAGGAAGGTCGACTTGCCCGAGCCCGAGGCGCCGATAATGGTGACGACCTCGCCGGGGTTAACGGACAGGTCGATGCCCTTGAGTACCTCGAGCGAGCCGAAGCTCTTGCGCAGGCCCTCGACGCGGATGAGCGGCTCATTGGTCTGTGCGGCGGCCGCAACGCCGGTAGTGGCGGTATCTGCCATGATGATTCTCCTCATCTTAAGCCTAGTTAGAGCTGGGCAGCGTGGCCGGAGCCTCGGCACCGAGTTTTTTGCCAAAGGCTTCGAGCAGGCGGCTCGCCACGAGCGTCAGGATCAGGTAGACCACGAGCGCCACGCAGTAGACCTCCATCTGGCGGTAGTACACGCCGGCGACGGTGGTGGTGGCGTACATGAGGTCAAACACGCCGATGACCGAAAGCACCGACGAATCCTTGATATTGATGATGAGCTCGTTGGTGAGCGCCGGAATCGCGTTTTTAATGCCCTGGGGGAACACGACCTTGCGCATAGCCTGCCACTGCGACAGGCCCAGCGAGCGTGCCGCCTCGGCCTGGCCGGAATCGATGGACTCGATGCCGCCGCGCAGGACCTCCATCATGTAGGCGGTGGAGTTGAGCGAGATGGTGACGAGGCCGGCGGTGAAGGTACTCCAAATCTGGTTGGCTTGGGCGGTCTCGAAGCCCATGCCGCGCAAAACGGTGAAGCCCGCGTAATAGATGAGTAGACCCTGGACCATCATGGGCGTGCCGCGCACGATGGTGGAGTAGATGGTCGCAAAGCCGCGGCCGATACTCTTAAAGAAGCGCACCAGGTCGTTGTCCACGCGGTCGAAGGTCTGAATACGCAGGAACACAAAGAGCAACGCCAGGAAGAATGCGATGACAGTACCGAAGGTCGCAAGCGCGATGGTGATCTCGATACCGCGGATAAAGAAGTCCCCGCTCTTGTAGGTCATGTAGACCAGGCTCGACAAAAAGTCGCTGGGATTGGAGTCCGAGACAATACTCACCTGCACCAGGTCGATAAACGACATGACGCAACGGTCGATAAAGAAGATCGCCGCGATAGCGACCACAACATAGCTACCCAGGCGCGCGCCGCGGCGGAAACGCTCGGAGGCGAACGGCGACTTTACGCGATAGTCGCTCCAGTGCATAAGCTTGGTGACCAGCGCCGCCGCCGACACGACAATCCAGGCCCAAAGAATCGCCCAAAGGCAATCCTGGAAGATACCGGTGGGGGCCAAGAAGCTCAGCGGCGTGGGGTTGCGCTGGCTAAACGCCAGGCCGAGCGCCGCGATAACGCTCGTGCCCAGGTATACATAACGGTGGTCGGCCTTAATAAAGGAGGCCAGGCGATTGACGGTTTTCATGCTGCCTCCCTATGCCGGCTGACGGTCGAGGCACGCGTCCCACATTTGGTCGCGCTCCTCTTGGCTAATGCCCTTGAGTGTCTTGTCGATGAGCTTAAGCAGTTTGTCCGAGCCCTTGCGGCAGCCGACGTTTGCCGCGACCTCCTGCTTAAAGCCCTCGCCTTCGGCAAAATGAATGGGAACGATGCCCGGGTTTTGAGCCATATAGCCCTTCTCGTTCTCGGTGTTGTAGGTCACGGCGTCGCACGTGCCCTGCAGCAGGTTCGAGAACACCGTGGGGACGGAGTCGACCGGGTTTTTGTGCACAACGCCCGGAATCTCGTCGATAACGGTATCGAGCATGGTGTCCTTTTGGCCGAGCACCGTGGCGCCACTGAAGTCGCTGAGCTTGGTGGCGTTTTGGTAGGGGGAACCCTCTTTTACGAACAGGCCAAAGTAGCCAATGAAGTACGGGTCGGAAAAGCCGACGGACTCCTCGCGCTCGGGCGTGGCGCTCATGCCGGCAATGATGAGGTCGATCTGGCCGTTGTTGAGCGAATCGATAAGGCCCGAGAAGCTCTGCTTGACGGCAACGGGCTCGCCACCGAGGGCCTTGCAGACGATCTTGGCGATCTGCACGTCGTAGCCATCGGCATAGGCGCCCTGCACGTTGTCGATGGGGATGGTGTACCCGCTGGCTTCGGAAACCTGCCAGTTGTACGGGGCGTAGGCCGCCTCCATGCCAATGCGGATCTTATCCTTGCCGATAACGGAATCGGACAGGTCGTCGCGACCGCCACCCGTCGTGGGCTGAACTACTTCCAGCGTGGAGGGGCGCTGGCAACCGGCAAGTGCGCCGGCGACGACAGTAGCGCTCGCAGCGAGAGCGCTACCCAAAAAGATGCGACGGCTGCATACCGGCTGTGGATGCGCGTCGCGTTGATGGGGAGAATGCATAATCTGCCTTCCCTGTTGAATCGTATGCTGACGACTTAACAGGATACCGCTCAGCGCTACCTCCAGCAAATGCATATATAAATGCATATATACAAGTTTACGAACTGAAAACGATTGATAGTCGTTGGGGACGTTCTTAAACGACTAGTCAAACAAGAACGTCCATTACAGTCGTAATTGTCAGCCCGGGACCGTCTCGGGCTACGATTGAGGCGCGCCCAGAACGGGCC
>CABQLI010000023.1 GCA_902464965.1 uncultured Collinsella sp. | reverse complement strand
GTGCCCGAAGACCTCCTGGACGGCCTCGGCGAGGTCGCCGATGGTGGATGCCGGCGCCTTCTGGATGAACAGGTCGCCGGGGTTGGCGTGCTCGAAGGCGAACTGCACCAGGTCGACGGCCTCGTCCAGGTTCATGAGGAAGCGGGTCATGTTGGGGTCGGTGACCGTCAGCGGCTCGCCCTTGCGGATGCGGTCGATGAACAGCGGGATGACGCTGCCGCGCGAGCACATGACGTTGCCGTAGCGGGTGCAGCAGATGGTGGTGCGGCCGGCGCCGTTGCGGGCGTTGGCGTAGATGATCGACTCCATCATGGCCTTGGACTTGCCCATGGCGTTGATGGGGTAGGCGGCCTTGTCGGTGGACAGGCACACGACGCGGTCCACGCCCTCGTCGATGGCGGCATGCAGGACGTTGTCCGTGCCGATTACGTTGGTGCGCACGGCCTCCATGGGGAAGAACTCGCAGGAGGGAACCTGCTTGAGGGCGGCGGCGTGGAAGATGTAGTCCACGCCGTGCATGGCGTCGCGGACGCTCTGGGCGTCGCGGACGTCGCCGATGAAGAAGCGCACCTTGGACGCGAGCTCGGGGGACCTCTCCTGCAGGCGGTGGCGCATGTCGTCCTGCTTCTTCTCGTCGCGGGAGAAGATGCGGATCTCGGCTAGGTCGGTGTCCATGAAGTGTTTGAGCACGGTGTTGCCGAACGAGCCGGTGCCGCCCGTGATCATGAGGGTCTTGTCTTTGAATACGCTATCGCACATTTCAAGCTCCAATAAACAAAATTAAGGTGAATGAAACTTAAACAAATTTGAAGTTGTTGCTTAACCTACTAATACGTGTCTTATGCTAAACGAAAAGACGCCTGCTGGGCATAAATTAGAATTAAAAAGCGTTAATACCTGCGCCAGAACTGATAACCCCTCCATTGGCGTTAAAGAAGTCAATTCAGGTAGATATTAAGCACCGGCCGCACACTTTTATATCTAAGTATTTAGCGAATCTCTACTGCATTATTCCGAATAATGCAGGGAAGCATCGCGACACACCCGACAAAATAAGCAAGCGAAATTGCAATACTCGTTCCGTTAGGTCCAAACAAGTGAATCATTAAGCTGGAAAGAGGGACAACAACGATTAAAGCAACTAAATTACCAACAAGATTACCAACCATCTTTCTTTTAACAATTGTCAGGTCGGAAAAGAAACCGATAAACGCCGTAATCAGAGAGCTAATTACCGCACCGTACAGCAAAAAAGAATACTGATGAATTTGGTCACCGAAAAGTAGTCCCAACAAGTAGTCGCCGCAGATGAAACAAGCGAACAAAATAAGAATACACAAGACAAGGGCGCCAAGAATGACCTTCACCAACATGGTATTAAATGCTTTTTTATCCTCCGACTCACTAGCGCTCGCAAAAGCGCCGAGCAAAGGGGCATAGGCATTAGCAGCACCCGCTTGAACTATTGCCGCGGGAGAACACACCGAGGAATAAACACCCAACATTGATGCCCCCAATGCAGCAGCAAGTTCTTGACGCGAAACAGATGTAACTGCAGCGCAACAAAAAACCCCAACCGTAGCGGGAAGACACTTATAAAACAGTTCAGACATCGCCTTGAACCTAAAAGAAGGAACAATCGCATCGAAATTCGAAGCCCAACGTACATCAACAACCATTACAGGGAGAGACACCGCAATCATTAGAACGATGCTCAATACAAGAGAATGTGAGACATGCATTCCGGCACAAAACGCGAGAAGTGACAAAATGCCTCTCAGCAGCATCGAAATGCCACAATAAATCATATTTCCTGCTTTTTGATCAATGCCGTGGAACACATCGACCATCACTTCTATTGACTTATATATGCAATAGAAGTACACGGGGAGAAGGGAAGACTGCTGACAGGTAAAGAATGCATAAGGTAATACGAAAACAAACCCCAACACTATTGTGATTAGACGAAAACCAATGTATTCCCCCGAAGAATACTCACATGAAAGATCGGATACCTGAAAGGATCGAATCTTATATAAACCGATTGGAACAAATAGATTGCTGATTGTCATTGCCAAAGACAAATCACCTGCATAGTTAAAATCCGATGAAAGACGAACTACGGCAACTGTCGTTAACCACTGACAAGCAAGGTATGCAATCGAGCCAACGGTATTCCATGTGATGTTTTTCTTTAAATTGTCAGTCAAATTAACCCAATCGATTTAAGACTTTCAATCTACTTTTTAAAGCCTAACCAATAACCTCTTTGGCGATTGCATCAATGCTTTCGCCGTATCCAACACCCGGAACGGCCCATTTGCCATTTAAATCAACGGTTCTCGGAGCACAGCCACGACTGACATATTTAAAGCGAGCATCAATACACGGATTAATCAATGGCTCCGTTGAACCATACGCCTTTAGATGCTGAACCTGCGCCCGCAGTCCCTCACGGACAGATCCGAAGGTGTAGCCTGGGTTACCAGGTCCAGTGGCGCCAAGGCCTCCAAAATTGCACTGATTAGGCTGAACCAAATTTCCAAACTTCAAATATCCCGTTTCTTTCATCACCTGCCCATATAAAACTTCAGGTGAAACACCCTCCGACTGAGCCTCTTCATATAGAATTTTGCAGAAATCTATGATGTTCGACGCTCCCCTATCCGTGTAAACGGCTGAAGGGAATCCTTTTGGGCCCACGGTCTTTGTGAAATGATCAGCGGCATCTAGATAGGTTGAATAGGCGGACGACATAATAAAACCTTCGTATCCAGTCGCACTTGCACCATTACGCCCCTCCTTAATGCCACAATTTAAATAGTGGATGTAATAGCTCTTCAGGTTCTGCCCGAAAGCCTTCCTCAGGTCCGCATAACGATTTCGATAGCCATAAACGTCGAAGGAATCGCTCCCGCGACGGCCCTCCGCCATGCCGCAGCTGACGAAATGGCGCAGCACGGCAGCATCGTCAACGAACCTCAGACCACCCTTGACGGTTGTAAAGGCGCTCAGGACGTCTCCGTTGTTGGAGGTATAGAAGTCGAAATCGTAAACGGGGGAATAATCCGTACCGCCCTGCGAAGCGACGGCGCCCGCGAGGGAAGCGCAACCGGTCGCGATCCTGCCCTCAGCGCGACCGCTGCTGAGGTAATGACCATATAGAGCGGTGAGGTTGGCACCGAATGCGCGACGAAGGTCGGGGTATCTGTTGTAATAGCTCAGCACGTCGAAGGACTCGCTCCCGCGACGGCCCTCCGCCATGCCGCAGCTGACGAAATGGCGCAGCACGGCAGCATCGTCAACGAACCTCAGACCACCCTTGACGGTTGTAAAGGCGCTCAGGACGTCTCCGTTGTTGGAGGTATAGAAGTCGAAATCGTAAACGGGGGAATAATCCGTACCGCCCTGCGAAGCGACGGCGCCCGCGAGGGAAGCGCAACCGGTCGCGATCCTGCCCTCAGCGCGACCGCTGCTGAGGTAATGACCATATAGAGCGGTGAGGTTGGCACCGAATGCGCGACGAAGGTCGGGGTATCTGTTGTAATAGCTCAGCACGTCGAAGGACTCGCTCCCGCGACGGCCCTCCGCCATGCCGCAGCTGACGAAATGGCGCAGCACGGCAGCATCGTCAATCATTACAACGCCAGCGGGGCTTCGTTTAGAAAAAGCGTTGCGAATGTCTTCGTTATTCGATAGATAAAACGAGGGGTCGTAGACGGAAGAATAGTCAACGCCATTGATAGTCGTAGCGTATCCCTCAATCTTTGAGCATCCGGTCCCATGCCTTCCTTCTGCTTTTCCAGCTGTGACGTAATGCTCGTAGTACTTCACTAAATCAAAGCCAAAGGCAGCCCTTAAATCTGGATACTCATTAAAGTAGCTCTGTACGTCAAAAGAAGCAGAGCCGCGCCTACCTTCACTCATACCATAGTTAATAAAATGGTCTAGAGCTAATTCACTATTTCCAGCCGTAGCTTTGGCAACATCGGGATTATTCGACAAATAGTAATTAGCATCGAATACGGAAGAGTAATCGAGCCAAGTTGACTTAGGAAATTGCGCAATGATCGCATCGGCATCGGCCTCGCCAAGACGCCTGCAACCCTCATCGCTAAAATAATTCAATACGTCCCCCGCATTAGAAATAAAGCCATGCTCAATTAGAATGCCGGGAATACCTTGTTCGCGGGCGCAACGGATGACCGCAAACTCATCTCCAACTTCCATTTGGAATACACCGCGATAGCTGAGTCCCATAGAAGCGAGGTTGTTCATCACTTTATTCGCAAGCTCCACAGAAACTTGCGTGTAATCATATTCATTGGCAGTGGGCGCATATACCTCGGCGCCGTGAGCAACAGGCGAACCGGAATTGATATGGAAGCTAACAAAGGCCTGCGCGCCTTGACTCACGCATCGTTGGACACGATAAAGGTAATCATTTCCTGAGTAGCCACCGCTTTGCTCGCGAGCAAGAACGACTTTAAAGCCATACGCCTCAAGCTTATTCTTACAAGCAGCAACGATCTTCCAAGTTAGATCCGCCTCACTCTTTCCATTTCCCTGCGCACCAGGGTCGGTGCCGCCATGGCCAGCATCGAGGGCAATTATCCGAACGTTTTTTCGCGCCGAGCGCGCAGCATAGGTAGAAATGCCGTCCGGTGAATCGGCACACTCCAACGCCTGCTTGATCGATTGGGCCTCAACGGCATTGCCATCGCCGTCTGCATAGTAAACGGAAGTGCCTTCGCAATTAGCAGTGCCGTCAACAACCGTAAAAGAATAATCTCTGTCAGAGAGATTAATCTCATGTTCAGTACCATCGCCCTGCAGAACATAGGTTATTGAAGTAAGAAAGTATGTATTGAGTTCTAGCTCCGAGCCAAATGTAAATGCAGCAGAATTAGCATCCTGTGCGGAAGCGTCAACAGCCCCCTGAACTCCATTGGCGCTCACATAGTTAAGTGTCGCGGAAGCGATAGTATCGCTGTCATTAGGAGTCGCAAACGCGACGACTTGGTCAGTCCCACTGATAAGGTTCGGGTAGGCAAGATATATATATTGAAAAGGAGAATCAGCCGATTCGGTTTGCGGCTCAGTCGAAGAAGCATCTACACCGAAATCCTCATCAGCTGACTCGTCAACGTCCGTCGGCAACGGCTGCTCGACATCCATGTCTCCGTCGGCAACGCCCTCGTCGCGTGAAGCTACACCATCGTCTGCGGACACAGCATCTGATGAAATATCCTCAGCTTGCACGCTATTCGCAGCATAAGCAGCGGCTACAGGACTCATCAAGGGTGAAATCGTTAAAAGAGCAGCTAAAGAAAACGCTGTTGAGGCACGCAATGCCTTTTTCATATCGTATCCCCCATCACAAATAATGATACTAAGGGTAGATTATCTTACAATCTCCCCCGCATCGGAAGTCCAGTTATTCAAAGCATGGGAATTGTTCTAAAAGCAGATGGACACCTGCCCTTATAAAAAGTAGCAGGCGTACTCAGCAAGCTTTTTTTCGTCTCTAACAGTTTAGATAACAGGTGATGATTCGGGGACCGGAAGGTTCCCGAATGTTATGCTCTTCCCAGCCAAACAAAGAATCCGCCCGAGCGCCCACCCGGATCTTTGTTTGGCGACAATCCCTCCGGGTGGGCGCTCGGGCGGATGGGAAAGATCCATATGGAAAGAGCGAACCCCTTCAGGGCGCTCGTGGCGGGCCTCACCGCCGACGAGTTCCTGCTGTTCAGAGAAGCCGTCGGCGAGAGGCACTGCCGCAACGAGGTCGGGGTCGGCACGCTCGCCGTGGCCGCCGCGGCATACTGGCCGGACCCGGGGTGCCCGGAGTGCGGCGCCGAGGGCGCCTGAAGGGACAGGTCCACCGCAGCAGGAGTACCGAGGTGGCGCTGCCGCTGCTGCGGCAGGAGATTCAACTCCCTCACCGGGACCGTCCTCGAGCACTGCAGAAAGCCGCTCCTCGCCTGAGTCTCCTTCATCAGGCTCATGCGCCACAACGTCCCCGTCGAGTGCGCGGCCGATCTGTGCGGCGTCAACCACAAGACCGCCTTCGAGTGGCGGCACCGTGCGCTCACCACGGCGTCCGGCTGCCGGGACCGAATCATGATGCGCGACACCGTCTGGGTTGACGAGATCTGCATCAGCGACACCGACCTCTCCAAGGGCTACGGGCAAGCCCTCAAGCGCGGCCTCTCCCGCCAGGAGCTCTGCACCTGCGTCACCATCGATATCCACAAGAACCCCGTCGCGGTCGTCTGCGGCCACGGGAAGCCCAGTTCGGCGCGCGTGAGGGGTGCCATGGGCGGCAGGATAGCGCCGGGATCGCTACTGATTCACGACCTCGAATGGGCCCACGTCGTGTCCCGCCGCTCGACGCGGGACGGCGCGAGGCCCCTCTTCCAGGTCTTCGCCGACGCCTACGAGAGGCAGTCGGCGGTGATCACCACGAACCTGGAGTTCAGCAGGTGGGGATCGGCATTCGGCGACGACCAGATGTCCGCCGTCATAGACTGCATCGTCCACCACGGAAGGCTCGTCCAGTTCCGCAGGGAGTCCTGCAACGTGCGTCACGCCCTCATGCAGGAGGGGTAAATGCCTCAAAAAGGGCGCGCACGACCGGAGCGAGCCCAGCTCAAATCCCGATGCTCTTTTTACTCAAATCCTCTTGACGAAACACGCCAGATTCCCGGCGTCAGCTACGAGAATACCCGGGCCAATCAACGGCAGCACCCGATCAGCATTAAGAATATTGGAAGAAGCGAGGGATCGCTCGCATCAATCCTGATCTAGAAGAGACAGTGAATACTGACTCATCCATCCGCAACCGGCGTCATGGCCGTATCGAAATAATCGCCATCCAATCGAAACGAAATTCATATCTCAATGCTAAGTTTGACCACAAAGACTATGAACCAAACGGAAGTTTAAAGCGAAAGCTATACGCGCGAAGAATTATTATCAATGACCTCTTCGGCAACACATTTAACTAAAGGAATCTCATAGGAAAGTGCGCGATCGTGCTTAAAAGGAATAAACGCACCGAAAGTTTGTTTTTTACTGTGAACAATCGCATTTCTTACTTTATAAATTCGGGAAGCTATTAATCCAGCTACATTATCGGATTCCCAATCTATAACTGGAGCATCAGATTCAAATTCAACCCCATTGCTCGAATACCACACAGACCAATCGAAACGATAGCGACGTAGGGATTTCATTAGCCGAGGCACATGGACACACGACTCAACCAAGTATTCAAGCTCACGTTTTTCATTTCCAAAACCAAGTTCGCTCTTATGGGATATTTCTTTTTCTAACTTACTAACAATCGAATACAGATGCTGATCGTTGTATGCAAATTCAACCGACTGGAGCTCGTTTCTCAACAATTCGGTCGTCATTTTTCGATAGGCGGAATTAAAGTAAAATTCAATCGAATGATAGAAGGACAAAAACTGCAAATATGGGCTTCTCGAAGACACGCCAAGACAAAAATGATTAACAGCGCTGTCGTCAAATTTTACATCCGGAACACAATCAATTTCTAACTTCGCAACAGATAGCCTCCCGTAACTTCCTTTTTCTAAAACCTCATCAAGCGATGAAATTAGCCTCAGTGGCCTATCTAAACAAGAGATGTACTTAAATTGGAAGGAAGTTGCTCGTTCACGAAGTTGTTTCGCTTTTCTAAACCCTTTGGTAGTTATTCGTAAGGAGAGAATACCTGTGATTTCAACAAAAGCAGATGTCCAATCATCAACATTATGAGATACGGTTCTTCCACCGGTGGTTGAATGCGATCTCAGGCGTCGCAAAAAAGGATTTCTGCCTCTGAAAGTATTGCCGTCAAAACAACCTTCATTTAATAACATTAATATAATACAAAAAATATATGTAACGCTCGCCGGACCCATTCTAAATTCAGCATCTGCATTTACCGATTTACATGAAATTTGATCTGTAAAATGAGTTGCATATAATCCGGATATATCGACCATGCACTCATAGTTCTTACCATTTGAAAACCATTCCATACCATGAAAATCACCAATGGCCTCAACCGCTTTATCATATTCGTGTTTCAAGTCGTCGTCATTTATAATAATTGTCTTCTCAAAATCCGAAATCTCGGGGTCAAACTCTTCTTCAATTCGATAACTGAGATTTAAATGACATGTCAAATCATCACTGGCGTTATTTGGAGAGCTCTTGATTCCCATGATGGAGCAAAATACTTCTTTGAAAGAAACGTAATCGACAATATCCATAAGATACCTCTTAACACTTATATGACACTTGTTCTCAATACTATATCTGTCAACAATTTTTAATGCCATGAATCCTTCTTTTTTGTTTGAGGGAGGAGGTGGTCAATTTGGAGATATTCATTTCCAAACTAATGTACCATCGCGTGGAGTCGACAGCATTTCCACCAAAGGCGTGATGGGTTTCGTTTGCCGCGAAAATAAGTAAACAGGCGCTCTTAGGAGCGTGGCCCCTACTTCCTCTCAAGGAGAAAACATAATAATTGGGACGATTCACAGTCGACAGGCAACTAAGCCGTATCACAATTTGGGGGCACGCATAGGAGTCACCGATATTCTCAAACTAAATATTGCATCGATACCTAAGCAGATGAAGTAAATGATCGACTATCGAAAGCAATATACTCCTAGAGTCGGAGCTATGCCCAAATACTTGGCTGGACAAGGCGAAATACCGGTATCAACGGAACTCAAGTTGAGTATTTGCTCGCTTGAGCACTGCTGAATATCGCGAAACAGCACCGCCGATATCGCGCCTGGGCACCGGGGCCGACACTGGCCCCGGTGCCTTTTTATCGCTACCGGTCTATCCGCGGCGCTGCCGCATGTTGGCCTCGCCCATGTCGAACCAGACCGCGCTGTGCACGATCCTGTCCACAATCGCGTCCGCGTGTACCCCGCCGCCGAGCCTCGGGTGCCAGTCCTTCTTCTTGAACTGGGTGCAGAAGACGGTCGAGGCCGTGCCGCACCTCAGCTCAATCAGCTCCAGCAGCATCGACCTGAACTCAGTGTCCGGCTTGTCCAGAAGCCACTCGTCGACCACGAGCAGGCCGAACGCGCCGTACTTGCGGCTCGACACCCGGTCGGATTAGCCTCCCCCACTGGCGCCTCAGTATCCGTTGAATCGATCCAAACCACCATACTGGTCATGGACGTGTCCGTATCGGGCATACGCGTCTCGACCGCAGCGTTTTGCCCCACAAGCGCTACCACCGGGGTTCCTTCGGCGCCAATAGTCTCGCCCACATAGCCGATCAGCTCCAAATGATCAGCATCGAGCAAAGCCCGGCCAGCACCCGAGACGACCGGCCATGACGGTAGCGATGTCCATAAACAGGCTTTCCGCGCGAGCGACATAAGAAGGCCCGCCCTGCAAAACGTATAGATAGGCCATAGCAACAAGCAAAATATAACGACGACGATGGTTTAACAAGACAACAGATATGACCGTTCCGATCCTCAATACGAACCAATAAGCCACATGGGAGAATGCGAAATTCACTGTTGACAAGTCTACATACCAGCTAATATAGCAAATAAGAACGCAAATTATAATAAAATCCACTAGCAGCCCGTCGATGGGAATCCAAAAGAGCGGCACATAACGCAGGAATCCAAAGACAGAGACAAGAAAAACTATTAGATACAGATGTAGCTTCTGGTCCAACGCATGCAAAGCCGGAAGTATAAAGGGCAGCAAAAATACAAGCCTTCGATTGAAGCTATCTGTTAAACAGCCTTGTTTATGGAGTATTCGACTTTCCCCGCAACAAACCAGATTGTTATGGCAGCAAAGCAGCCGACCGTAGTTCTTCCAATTGGATAGAAAAAGATATTGTAGAAAAAACTAATAATACCTCGACCTAGAACCGTTCGAGAATTTCCTCGGCATTATCTCGCAGATAAATATCTAGATCCGGCACGGCAAACTGCACGTAGCCCCTCTGTGGTGCCTGAATAACCTCTCTTTGTAGCAATTTGGCCCTAATAGAGCTGATCTCATTGGTCTTTTTACCCATGCGCCTAGCAATCTCGGCTGATTTGGACTGTTGTTTATCCTCGCACATGGCCAAAAGGTATTT
The DNA here is from genome assembly GCA_902464965.1 of uncultured Collinsella sp. GTDB lineage: Bacteria > Actinomycetota > Coriobacteriia > Coriobacteriales > Coriobacteriaceae > Collinsella. The sequence goes on along the minus strand of CABQLI010000023.1, from coordinate 16,460 downwards.
GATATCGTTGAGCCCCAGTCCAGAAATCGCGGGCTCGTGAACAACATCGTGAAAACGAGCCTCTGCCAGCGCAATGCCTTCAGTGACGTCGCGCTCGCTCACAATGGCACTTTTGGCACGATGCAAGTTGGCGCGCTGCCAAATGGAATAACCGACCAGTTGCACCAGATAGGCATAGCCCTTAGTGGCCTTAGCGGCTCTCGACAGGAGATTGTCCTCTATGGTCAAGCCAGTCGCGACAAAGCTATCGCCCATAGAGAGCGCTACCTCCACCTGGTTGATAGGCGCCAGATCTTCGGGGAGGGCACGACGCAAGAACGTAAGCGCCTTGCCGTTAATAAGATCCATAACACCGGCGGGTAAACCGGCAAAGGCAAGTGCGATATCTACTCTTTCCCCTATCAAAAGCTGAACCGTAGACGCAATGGCACGCATATCGTCAATCGGGGCGTCCTGAACTTCATCGATGGCAATAAAAAGACCCTTGGATGATTTCGCTGCCGAACTCAGCAACTTTCTAAGGCTCGACTCTTTGGGCACAACGTCGACTTTCGCGGAAACAAAGCCGGCGTTTACGCCGACCGAAGCATTGGTCGCAAGGGAAGGATCAGCAACCTGATCCCTCAAGTCCAGCAATAGGTTAGGGCCAGCAGAGACAATAGCGGTCTTCCATCCAAGCTCTCGAGCACGATCCCTAAGATCGCAGAGCAAAACAGTTTTTCCGGAGCCCCTCGGTCCAGCAATGCGCATGAGCCTCGCAGGTGCACCAATTCCCGCATTCAAACTCTCGGTAAACTCAAGGGCAATATCATCACGACCAATTATGCGCGGAGGCTCAGCACCGGCAGTGGGACGAAACGGATTATGGAATGCTGTGACGCTCACTTGTTTACCTTTCTGGAGAATCGATTAACAGTCAATCATTGCTTATTTTTTTATCGTAGACTGTATCGGATAATATCGAGTTATATAAGCCTATATAAACTTATCGCGGAAGTATCGAGCTTTCGTAATTTGTCTAATTTAGTAGTACAACGTTGCTTTCTTCCAAGCTCATAGCGAAAGAAGGTTAAGGACTTCCTAAAACCATTGCCTTAATACGAGAAATACTCGCTCTCAGCGGATAAGTTCGGCCCCAACCACGGATCACCGTTAAGGAAGAACTCCGGCCAGCGCTGCATGAACAGCGCTTGCTCGCGTTTCCAGCGGCGCATCTTTTCCTCGTTGGCCTCTTCCCTGCCGCGCGAGGTGAACTCGTAGTGATACAGCTCGGCATAGGGCGTAAAGATGGTGCGATAGCCCGCCTCCCACACGCGCAAACAAAAATCTGCATCGTTAAAGCCGACGGCGAATTCCTCGTTGTAGCCTCCGACTTGCTCAAACACGTCGCGACGGACCATCTGGCAGGCGCCCGTTACGGCGCTAAAGTTGCCCGGACGCACAGCACGGGCAAGGTAGCCCTCACGTTTTGCCGAGAAATCCTGGTTGGCATGGGCAAGCGCGCCGCGCACGCCAACCAAAATGCCGGCATGCTGCACCAGATGATCGGCAAAATAGAGCTTGGCGCCCACAACGCCCGCGTCGGGACGCTGAAGATAGCCCATCATCTCCTCGATAAAGTCGGATGAGATGACTTCAGTGTCATTATTGAGAAGCAGCAGGTAATCGCCCTTGGCATGCTCAACGCCAAAGTTAATGATCTGGGAGTAATTAAACTCGCCCGGCCACCACTCAACGCGTGCTGCACCCTTGCCACCAGACGCAGCGGCTACGCGCTCCGGCAGGGTTTCGTAATACGCAAAGGTCTCCTGGTCTTCGCTGTTGTTTTCCACCAAGACGATCTCGTAGTTGGCGTACGTGGCCTTCTGGGCGATCGACATCACGCAGGCATCGAGCGTCTCGACGTGGTCCTTGGTGGGAATCACAATGCTCACCAGCGGCGCAGACTCCGGCAGCGCATAGCGCATGCGGTAGACAAACGGCGTCTCGGACTCCTCGACCGTTCCGCGAATGCCCAGCGAGTCAAAGTGACGCTGCAGAGCCAGGCGTCCGGCCTCGATAGCATATGGCTTGCTATCGGCAGAACAGTCGGCGGTAGAGCCAGGGAGCACGCGCCAGTGATACAGCACGTGCGCAACGTGCTCAAAGCGCGCGCCCGCCGCGAGGCAGCGGAGCGTCAGGCCGTAATCCTGGGCACCCGCAACGTCTTCTGGCGACACGCCAATGCGATCGATGAGCGCCTTCTCCACCATTAGAAAATGAGTAACGCAGTTATGGCTATAGAGCAGGTCGACGTTGAGCCTGGTCTTATAGACCGGCTGGCCCCACTCCCCCGTTTTCTGGAACATGTCCTCGTCGCAGAACAGGACCTGCGGGCGACCGTCCTCGGCAGCCTTGTTCAGCACGGCAACATAGTGAAACAACGCATCCGGTTCCAGGATGTCGTCGTGGTCCAAGAATGCGATGTAGTCTCCAGTCGCTTGCTGAATACCTGCGTTGGTGTTGACCACGATGCCGCCGTTACCGGGCAGCTCGATGCGACGGACGCGCTCGTCGCGAGCGGCTGCCACAAGATTGGCCACTGCATCCCATTCGGGCGAGGCGTCCATCAGCAGCAATTCCCAGTTGTCATAGCTCTGGGCAAGCACCGAATCCAGCAACTCGCGCAGGTAGACCAGATCGGTCTTATAACACGGCACCACAATGCTCACGAGCGGCCTGTAGGCGAATGCCGCCGCGGCGACGCGCTGACACGCCAAGTCGCCCGGCTTTGCGCGATGTTGCTCAAACCAACGGCGATAGGCAGCATCATCCGCGCGCGCATCCTTCATGCGGTTCCAGCTGTCGTCGACCATACCGTTGTACAGGCGGCCATCCATGGCGCAAAAACCGCTCTGAATCTGGCCCGCGGGATCAGTTGCAATCGCAACAAAGTCTCGAATGTCCTCGGGCATCTCCACGCTCAGATACGTTTTATTGACGCGGCATCCGCTCTGCTGAGACACGTCGACCTGCGACTCAAACACATGCACCGTGGCATCGATGACATTCATATGCGTATCGAGTATCTCAAGCTGGGGCGTGCACTGGGAGTCTCCCGCCCATGTGACCTCGTAGCGCCACACAGCGCCCGAATCGGCCGGAAGATAACGGACGGCATCGATCTCGTAGCGGCCGCAGCGCTCGCCGCGCTGCGCATCGCGGATAAGCGCACACAGCACAGGCTTTGCCTTGTAGTTGATCTTGGATTCCAGCTTAGCCATACGGCTATCGAGACGAATGGATCCAAGCTTTTGGCCACTGGATGCAAAGTCAATGTCAATCGACGAGCCATCCAAAAACGGAAGCACCAAGACGGCAAGCTCGCGCTCGTAGTCGGCAACCGAAGGACAGATTGCCAGCACGCGGCCATGATCGACCGGGAGTGCCAGCGATGGCACACAAGAGCCGCTCGTCGTCGCATGGGCAAACGCTTGAGAACCCTCCCGCTCAATAAGCGCGGTGACATCCTGACCGGCAAAACGAAGCAGCACATACAGACGGCCCTGACTGCGGCAAAGCGCCAAACGCTTGATACTCATCTACACTTCTCGCTTTCCCAGGGCGTTCGCTGCCATGCGTTTGCAGGCACCCAGGCGCCCAAACCTCAAGACGTCGTAATCGAACATGAGCTTTTTACATGCACGGGCATTGGGGGCCTTGCTGGTAAGCGCCGCACGCACCATAGCGGCAACAGAAGGAGCGCATTGTGCGAGCGCAGCATCGCCGCCCACGGCAGAACCGGCAAGCGCCGTGGCAACGGCAGCAAACACCTTGCCGCAGTCCGAACCCAGCAACCTGAGCGCATCGTACAGCACCAGATCGCATAGGAAGTACGCCAGGTCATCGGCATACTGGACATCGAGACCGTCGCGCTGCCAGTCAACCAGCACAGCGGAGTAAATCTTCACATGCTCCAGCAGACGCGTCTCGTCGTCATAGCGCATGGTATCCATGAGCGAACCCTTGCGCGCCACGCGGTAGTCATACAGCTTGCTCGAGATAAGCGCGGTCTTGCGCGAACGACCGTACACGGCAAAATCGAAGACCTGGTCCTCTCCATACTTAACGGTTTCGTCGAACACGATCCCGTTGCCCAGCAAAAACTCACGCTTGCAGGCAGTGCGCCATGCAAAAGGGCGAGAAGCTTCCTTAAACAGCAGGTCGGAGCTATAGCCTTCAAACGACACATCGCGCGGGCTCAGCACATAGTTAAGCCACGGATACCCCGCCTCCAGCGGATACGGATTCGCGCCAAAGGTCAAAACGTCGCAGTCCTCGCGCTCAAAGGTATCGACGATCACGCGGCATGCATCGGGCGTAAAGCGGTCGTCGGAATCCAAAAACGCGACGATAGGCGCCGTGGACGCAGCGATGCCTGCATTACGTGCACTCGACAGGCCGCCGTTCTCCTTATCAACCAGCCTAAAGCGCGCGTCCTTATCGCAATAGGCAGCCGCAATATCGCGCGAACCGTCCGGCGAGCCATCGTTGACTAACACGCCTTCCCAATCGGGCATGTCCTGCGCAAGCAGGGAGTCCAGGCACCAGGCCAGGCACTCCTCCACTTTGTAGATGGGAACGACAACGGAAATCTTGGGGGTAACCATAATCACGCGCTCCTACTGTGCCGCCGGCACGTCATCGGGATGCGGGTTATCGCCATAGGCGCGCTGATACGTCAGCACGCGCCAGACCAGCGGCAGGCCGCCGATCTTAAAGTAGTGCTTAAACGTATTGAGCTTGCCCGGCTTCTTAAAATCAAAGCGCGAATCGATATAGGCACGGGGCGATTTGACCATCAGACGCAGGTCGGTCTCGCCACGTGGGTCGAAGAGCGACAGGTCAAAGCGACCAGCATCCCAATCGGCCTTGAGCTCGGGAGATGCCTTTTCCCAAAACTGCTCGCGCAGCTCATCGACCAGACGCTCATCATTCCAACGGTACGTATCGACCTTCATGCGCATTAAAATGCCCTGAAGCTGAGCCTTGAGCTCGGGACGCTCGTCCAAAAAGCGCTGCATCTCGACATACTCGTCGCACACGCAAAACACCTTGTTGGGCGAATTAACGGAGCTCTTCTCATTATCCTGGCGATAGCACAAAATGGGGTCCGCAATAAACGCGGCACGCTCGGCGCAAGCCCAAACCTTAAAGTTAAAGCCTGCGTCCTGATACGAGGCACCCGGCGTGGGAAGGAACCGAATCTGATTGTCGTTGAGGAACTCGCGCCGATAGATAGCCGACCAAATGGAAGGTTTGCGGTAGAAAATGCCCGGGCGATCGACGGGGCAATACGCGGCGCCCGTCATATGCTCGTCAATGATCCCAAACAGCTCACGGCGCTCGCTGGGCGTGGACCAATACAGATAAAAGTCGCCCTTTACCACATCGGCATGCTCAGCATCGGCCTTGGCGACCAGCTTTTGGAGCGAATCCTCAAACATAAAGTCGTCGGACTCAAGAATGCCCACGTACTCACCGCGCGCCATCTCCAGACCGCGGTTCATCGAGTCGCCGTAGCCGCTGTTGGCTTTGTCGATCATCTTTACACGGGGGTCGCGCTCCATGTACTCGCAGATGATATCTGGCGAGCTATCGGTGGAGCCGTCGTTGATGCAGATGATCTCGATGTCCTTGAGCGTCTGCGCCACGGCGGAATCGAGGCACTCGCGCAGGTAGCGCTCGACATTGCAAATGGGGACAAGCAGCGAAACTTTAGGGGTATCAGAGTTCTGCAAGAGAACCTCCTGTTGAATAGCGTGTAACAGGGTTATTTTAGCAGCCGAGTTGCGGCGGGCGGCAGCGTTTGGAATTAGATAAAGCGCTCCAGACAGGCTTTGAGACCGCGAGTCGAAAGATAAAACAGCGTGGCGTCTGCCATCGAAACGCCCGAGGTCGCCGCAACGAGCTTGTGGGCAACACGGCGAACGGCGCCCTTAGCAGGCATATCCGCCCACTCCGTTCCCAAAAACGTCGTAAGGTCCATGTTGACGCGAGCCGCCACACGATGGAAGTCATCGGCATCCAAGCGCGCAAGGTCGAACACAATGAGGTCCAAAAACCAAGTTATCAACTCGCCGGGACACAGGTCCAAAAGACCGTAAGCCGCCCAGTCCTCCAAGACCTCCTCGAGCATCCTCATGTGGGCGTCAAGCTTTTTGGCGCGAGCCTCGGCACTGTTGAACTCGTGCGTCGCCGATTCGCTCTCCATCACGTAGTGGTAGAACTTGTCCGGCATGACGACGGTCTTGCGGGCAAGCGCATAAGCCGCAAATTGGAAGACGACGTCCTCGCCCAAAGCCAAACCGGGGGCGAAGCGAATGCCTTCGCGATTGAGCAGCTCGCGCGAAAAAGCCGCACGGCAGGCATAGGGCTGCGCATTCGAATGAAACAGCAGTTGGGGATCACGGTCGTCGAAGGCACCAGCTTTGGGGCTCATGAGTTGCTGGACACGTTTGGGGGCAGCATCGGCAGGTTCACAGACGCCGCCAAAAACGGCGGCCTCGGCATCCGCAGACTCCATGGCATGCAGCACGCGCTCGACCGTCTGGGCATCAATGTAATCGTCGGCGTCCACAAAAAAGACGGTCTCGCCCTCGGCGGCATCGATACCGGCATTTCGAGCGCATGAGACGCCCGCGTTTTCCTGGTCAATCACCAGTACGCGATCGTCGGCCTGCGCAATCTGGCGCAACACGCTCAACGAATCATCAGTCGAACCGTCGTTGACGCAGACAACCTGAATCGAACACTCAGACTGGACTAACAGCGAATCGAGGCATCGCTGAATGGAGCGCGCAGAGTTGTAAACGGGGACGACAATGGTAGCTTTAGGACACGAGGCCTCTCCCATGCCGACCTACCCCCTCAGCGATTCGATGAGGAAGGCGGCGACCACGCCTGGGCCTCCAACCGAGGCGTAATACTTAGCACGCCCCAAGGCACCATCCGTCGCAAAACTCGGATGCTCGTCAACCCAACCCTCAGGATCTTTGAGGATGGCAGCGAGATTTGCGCGCTTCCACGGCTTGAGGTCATCAAGCGAAAAGTCCCCGGCGTCCAAGGCCGCTTGGAACTCCTTGGCCATCTGAACCAGGAACTCCTTATGGAACTTGGGCGCCAGGCGCACGTAGTTCCACATGTACGAATCGTACTTAATGAGCTGGTTGAACTTGAGCATGCGCGCGACATCGCCGCTTGCGTGGCCGCGGGCATAATCCTCTCGAATCCAACGCTCAATCTCGGCATACTCGGTATTGACGCAAAAGACCTTAGCCGAAGAATTGACCGAGGAATTCTCGTTGTCCTGGCGATACGACAACACGGCATCATGCAGGTAAACAGCCTTATCGGCACACGCGATAACCTTATAGGCGAATGACGTGTCCTGAAAGGATGCCCCTGGAGTCGGCAAGAACTTGATGCCGTTGCGCTCAAGAAAATCGCGACGGTACACGGCCGACCAAATCGACGGCTTTTGCTTAAAGAACTGCGTCGTGTCGCTCGGGTGCACCGGCTTGCCACAGTCCTTGGCTTTAAACATCTCGTGCAGCGAACGGCGTTCCTCGGGCTTAGACCAGTAGAAATCAAAGTTCGCCTTCGCAAAGTCGGCATTATTGCTATCGGCGGCCGAGACAAGCTTTTCGAGTGCGTCGGGCGCCATAAAGTCATCGGACTCCAAGATGCCAACGTACTTGCCACGCGCCATCTCCAGGCCGTGGTTCATCGAGTCGCCGTAGCCGCTGTTGGCCTTGTCGATCATCTTGACGCGCCCATCGCGCTCCATATACTCGCGGATAATCGCCGGCGAGTTGTCGGTCGACCCGTCGTTAATGCAGATGATCTCAATATCCTTGAGCGTCTGCGCCAGGGCGGAATCGAGGCACTCGCGCAGGTAGCGCTGAACATTGTAAATGGGAATAAGCAGCGACAGAACAGGGCTGCCAGAGGCGTTAGTAGACAAATGTGCTCCTTAGGAAATACCTGTCGTTTCATGGTATCAAAGGGTCAGCGCGCCAGCGGGCGTTTATATAATCTATGGAGCCTCTTGCGGGCAAAGCAGCCCCACGTCATGCGGCGGGCCCATGGCAGGTTCCTGCGTTTTATTCAAAGCTTGCCGCTAAGGTGCGCCGAGCCTTTACAATAGGACAGTCCCAAGGACGTATTCGATAGCTTCCGTGCAGCGCTCGCCCGCCGCGCGTGAAAGGATATATTGCCCCATGCCTTCAACCCTCCCCGCCCCCATCGATAAGCTCGCCATCGTCGTCGTTACGTACAAGCGCCAGGAACTCCTGGCAAATTTGTTCGACTCCATGACCGAGCTCACGGCAACGCCCTGGCGCATCGTGATTGTCGATAACGAGAATTCGCGCGAGACCGAGGCCATGTGCACCGCATTCAACGAGCGCCTGGCCAACCTGTGGGGCATCGACGCCGAGCAGCCTGACGCGCAGGGCGGCACCGACCGTGTCATCTACGCCCCGCAGCTCGAAAACGGCGGCGGTGCGGGCGGCTTCTCCGCCGGCACTAAATGCGCCTACGACCTGGGCGCCCAGTGGTTCTGGGTGATGGACGACGACGTGCTCGTCATCCCCGAAGGCATCGAGCGTCTTGCCAAGTGGACCGACCGCTACGATGTCATCCAGGGTTCGCGCCTAGACTTTGACGGCGGCGCCTTCTTTTGGCAATACCAACTCATCCTTTCGCTCGGCATTCCCAACCCAGTCGCCAAGTGGGATCTGGGTCCCGAGGGCTACCGCACCATGAACCAGCTGTGCTTTGAGGGCGGCATGTTCTCGCGCCGCGTGGTCGACAAGATCGGCCTGCCCGATGCGCGATTCTTCATCTACGGCGACGATGCCTGCTATGGCTACGTGGCCAGCCAGCACTTCCCCGCCGCCGTAGTCGCCGACGTGGTGCTCAAGCGCGCCCGCGCCGTCTCTAACTGGGACATCGCCGGCAAACGCCAGCTCAACTCCACGAGCGACACCAACCGCTACTACATCATGCGCAACCGAGGCTTCCTCGCTCGCTATATGCAGATCTACGGTGACTACCACCCCATGCTGTTCCGCCTGGGCAATGCCGCGACCTTCTGCAAGGAATTCATTCGCCTGGCTGCGGTCGATAAGTGCTTTAAGACCGGCATTCCGGCGCTGCGCCGCGGCATGAAGGACGCCCGCAAGATCGTTAAGGATCCCAACTGGAAGCCCATGCCGCCCATGAAGGACACCGAGTAACGGAAGCCGGAAACACCTCGGCGCTTAAAGCCGCTGGCACACCGTAGCCACATGCTGCCCATCAAAACCGAACCCCCAGCGCATGCGACCCACGCCGGGGCGTGGTACACGGATTTCGTCGATGCCGTCGCGCTCTATGTCGAGTAGCGACTGCACGGCCAGCAATTCCAACCCCAGCGCATCCACATCGGGGTCATACATCATGTTGATCGTTATCAGCGGACGCTCATCGAGCATACCGATCGTATCGGCTATGTCAAACACGGCGCCCGTAGGAAAAACCTGGATGTCCCAGCGATCCGCGCCACACTTTCGCCTCGAAGCAGGATTGGCATAGCCCGGCAATCCAAAGCAGAGTCCTTGCAAGAGTAGGTGATATGGCAGCGGTGTATCTGGGTCGGTCGCACCGATTCCCGCATCTCCCAAGATGCGGCTTAGCGCCCGCCTCACGGTGTCCTCGTTCCCATGGCACAGCCCGTCGCGGAACGCATCGACGTCTCGAATGTCTTCCGCAGCGCACTCAAACCACTCAACAATCACTAGACGCAAGGCCTGTCGAAGCTCGTTATTGGGCAATCGCAAAGCACGGAGGCGATCGCCATGCTCTGGCTCCTCAGTCATATCCGTCGTGAGAAAACCGGACAGATACAGCGCTGTCCACATGCCATCGTCAGGCGAGACATCTGGCTCTGCAGTGCCCAAACAAAGCGGGACCTCAGCGCACCCATGGGCCTCGAGCAAATCGAACAAGACCGAAAGACGGTCGAGATTCCACCCAGCAACTACCCTACTCAGGCAATCGGCATATCCATACAGATCGGCACGCACGGGCGCCGTGCAGCCTCGGTCCAGAAAACCGATCACACGCGCTGGATTCGAGCAATAAGCCCTACCAAACCGATATCCCTCGAGCCATTCACGCGCATCATCAAGGTATTCCTCGCGCCCAGCATGATTCAACAGAGTCTGGACCTCGGCATCCGAAAAGCCGAACCAACGGTCACACCACGTCGAAAGCGGCGTCGTCAGACAATACGAGCAGCCATGCAAAGAAAGCGCCGCTTCGGCAGGACCGGGACACTCCCCCATCAGACACGTCAGCCGCAACGAATCGCGCGCAGTGGCAATGGCGTCAAACAACACACGGTCAAGTAGTTCTGCCGGATCGGCGTCGGAAGCGACCCTCGCGCTCGCACGGCCCAACCACGCCGCGTCGTACCCATCAACGAGCAATACAACCTGCTCATCGCAGGCCATCTCCAGCAGCTCTATGAGCACGCCAAGCACCGAGGCGACCTCATCCTCGCTCGCCGCACCACGCGCAACGCGTTCGATGTGACGCACCTTATCTCGAGCTAAATCCGGAGCCTCCAAGAGCGCCAACAAGCGAGCGCACTCGCCCGAAAGGGCATCGCGCACGACGCCGGCAACAGCGGGGCCACGCCTCGCAGCGCCAGAAAAGTCCAGCGATATCACCGGATAGCAAGCGCACTCATCCCGATAGCGCCCGCCGTTCGCATCCCAAATCTGAGCATCGGCAAACAAACGCTGACCAGAGCGACCGACCGCTGGACGCTCCAGAAAAGCCCTGAGCATCGACAAGTTCATGCTCTTGCCAAAACCCTCGGGTCGACAGCACACCACAACGGACGCGTCGCAGTCCAACACATCGGCAATAAACATGGTCTTGTCAACCAGCATGCAGCAACCAAGGGCCTCCGCATAGTCGTGCATGCCAATGGGCAAAACCGCATCGTCGGCACAGCCGATCAAGCGCACGCCAAAGCCAGCAGCACAATCAACATTTGCCTGTTCAGACACCAAAACGTTCCCCCTAAATCGCAGCACGATGCCAATTGTAATGACCGCATCGCATGTACCGATGTCGCCGCGCAAACATATCGGGCAACGGTAGCAACAAGAGGTGTGAGGGGGCACAACTAATCGTTGCACAACAAAACGGGGCCCGACGCATTCGCACCGGGCCCCGTCCCGACTCTTTAGTTATCTGACAACCGAGAGGCTACTCCTCCGAGCCGTCCTCCCCAGAAGCCTTCTTCTGCTGATCGAGCTTATGCTTACCACTTACGATAGACGTAGCGCCCAGCGTGGCCAAGCTTGCACTGGCAAGGCTCGCCATCACAATCAGATCGCCCGTCTTGGGCATGTTGCCGCCCGAGGACTTGGTAGTTGTAGTCGTCGTGGTCGTGGTGGTCACCGTTTTGGAGTCATTTTGCTCCTGGACCTGGTTGTCAGCACCGCTCTTGTCGTCGTCTTCGGGCTGTTTCTTTTCGCCCTCGGTCTTGCTCTCGCCCTTCTTCTGAGTGGACTTGTCGTCCTTCTCCTCAGAGCTAGAACCCTTATCAGATTCGTTCTTCTCGGAAGCCTTGTCCTTGGAGTCGCCCTTTGCGGCTTCGGTCTTTTCCGTGGAAACCTGATCAGAGTTGTCCTTGTTCTGGGCCGAGCCGTTATTGACGCCAGCCATCAGCGAAGAGCCCAGCGTAGAACCAAGCTGCACGGAGAAAGAAGGCTTCTTGTCCGGCGAAGCAACGGGAGCGTCCGGCGCCTTATTCGAGTCGTCCTTGGAAGCATCGGAATCAGGGGTTGCGCCAGAGCCGTTGTTAGAGCCGATGTCAACGGACGAATCGCTCGAGCCGGTGGATGAGCTAGAGGAGTCGGCGTCGGTCGAACCAGAGGCGGCGCTGTCCGTATTGCCAGCAGAGTTTGAAGACGAATCGCCCGCAGCAGGGCCGTTCGAATCGGAGCCGTTCGAGGTAGAGCCGTCGTTGGTAGTGCCACCAGCAGAGCCATTACCGTCAGCATCGGTCGAGGGCGCATCCATCCTGTCATCGTTGGCATCGTCCCACGAGCCGCCATTCGAATCAGGTGTCGGCGAGGGCGCCGGCGCAGGCTCGGGCTGCACGGGCGTCGCAGCGGCAGCCTCATCCTCGGCGATAAAAACCAAGCAGTCCTTCAGCTCATTCTTATAACGATTCTTCCAGCCCTCATGATACTGGGGCTGACTTGAAAACTTGGTGGCGACATTGTTGACCACGCTATTGGAAAGCGCCGTCACAAACTCGCGGTCGGACATATCGTTGGAAAGATTCGCCCAGCGGAAAAAGTCCCTGCAGCCACCAGTGCCGCACATGTTGGTAATGCTCCACACCATGCCCTTGACGCAATCGGCACGGCCCGAAATATCAATACCCAGGCCGCTCTTGAGCCATGCCTCGGTCACCGCATAGTACGAGTTGTACGCATACGCATCCTGCAGAGCCGAAAACTCAGCAGGATCGGTGTTATAAGCACCCTGGAAGGCCTCCTGTGCAATACGGCCCAGCTCGGTAAGCTGACCGTTCTCGGACATGGAATTGTTCGCGTTGGAAATCTCGCCGCCGCGATCAATCGCATCCTTGAGCATGCTGTATTTTTCGGGGTTGTAGTTGTAGGCCTGCTTCATAAACGGAATGAGCGACCAACGACGGTCGAACTGGTAATAACCCAGCGCGTTATAGCCGTCACCGTACGAAAAGCCCTGGTTGTAGTTGCCATGGCTCTCGTACTTGGTAAAGTACTTCATCTCGGGAGTCACGTTGACAAACGAAACGCCCTGGACCGACCTCAGCACGCCCGAGAAGGACTGCTGGGTGTAGAGACCCTTATCGATATCGGTGGCATCCGAGGCAACGCCCGGCGTGGGCTCCTCGGCAGCGGCGGGTGCCGGCGCGGAAACGGCGCCAAACGAAAGCGCCAACGTCAGGCCCGCGACAATAGCAGAATGCTTGGGCTGCATAAGATCCTCCCTGCATTGGTGTAGTTAAAGTTCAGTTTGCAAAGATAAAAATAAGTATTGCAGCTCGCCCGTTGTTGCACAACAACCCCTCGGTAAACGGCAACAACCCTCCGCGAAATCTTAAGGAATTAGACAAACTGGTCGTCGGGCGCCAACAGAAGCTCGCCGTAACGTTTCGTCAGCCCGTCTCTCAACTGACAGAAAGCGGGAATATAGACGTTCAAGATGCGCTGAATCAAATCTTGAGCGAGCTTGTTGTCGTAGATATGGACGTTCGTATTGCGGTCTCTGAGCATATCCAGCCAGGCTGCCTCATCAATAAAGTCGTAGAATCGGTAGGGCTCCTTCAAGATGGCACGAGGAGACCCCGACGCGGCAAGCGTGGCGCCCTCATACTCGAGCAGACGCTTAAGGAGCGTAATTGAGATTCCGAAAACCTGCTCATAGATATACGCACATCCGGAGACAACATAGTCGTTGTCGAAATCTTGGAATCGAGCTGTCTCTAGCAGTGCCAGACGCGAATCAAAGGCTTCGTACGACTTCACGAAAGCCAGCCCTACAGCTTAATGTCGAAGTTGATCTCGGGGACGGCGGCTAGGTCGGCCAGCGTCACGCCGTCGACGTACTTTTCGATCACGTCGTCCAGACCACGCCAGAACTTGACGGTCGAGCAAAGATCGCTGCGGGTACAGCTGTTGTCGATGCCGTCGCACGCCACGGGCGCCGTGCTGCCCTCGACAGCGCGCAGGATGTCGCCGGCACGCACCTCGGCTGGGTCCTTGGCCATCATGTAGCCGCCGCCCTTACCGCGCACACTCTTAAGCAGGCCCGCCTTCATAAGCGGACGAACCAGCTGCTCCAGATACTTCTGCGAAATGCGCTCGCGGTCAGCAACCTCGCGCAGGGCGATCTTGCCCTCGGCGTCACCAAGCGCTGCGATATAGATCATCAGCCGGAGGGCATAGCGGCCCTTGGAAGAAATGAGCATACCTGCCCTTCCATAACGCTGGGGACAAACATAACCGATGAATTTGTCCCACATCTAGAAAAGTCGAGTGGATTAGTCGGGTTTTCCCTTGACTAACGCCGAACCCATAGTAACTTTATTCCGAGAAGATTCCTAGGGTTTAGTACACCTATGAGTACACCATATACAGAGAGGGACAGCATGAGCGCAAATCCGCTGCTTTCCATCGAAGGTCTGACCGCCTCCGTGGACGAGAAGACCATCCTCCACAACGTCAACCTTAACGTCGCCGCCGGCGAGACCCACGTGCTGATGGGACCCAACGGCGCCGGCAAGTCCACCCTCGGCCACCTGGTCATGGGCGACCCCGTTTACACGGTCAACGACGGCCGCATCGTCTTTGACGGCCAGGACATCACCGAGCTCACCACCGACAAGCGTTCGCGCGCCGGCCTGTTCCTGAGCTTCCAGGCCCCGGTCGAGATTCCGGGCGTGCCGCTGTCGAGCTTTTTGCGCGCCAGCATCGCCGGCCGCCCCGGCCTGGAGATGAAGGGCAAGGAGTTCCGCCGTCGCGTCAAGGAGCTCGCGGCCGAGCTCAACATGGATACCGCCTACCTCAACCGCGAGCTGGGCGTGGGCTTCTCGGGCGGCGAGAAGAAGAAGGTCGAGATGCTCCAGCTCCTGTTGCTGCAGCCCAAGCTCGCCATCCTGGACGAGACCGACTCTGGTCTGGACGTCGACGCCCTGTCCACCGTCAGCCACGGCATGGACGCCTACCGCAAGAGCTGCGACGGCTCCATGCTCATCATCACGCACAACACGCGCATCCTGGAGCACCTGGATGTCGACCGCGTCCACGTTATGGTCAAGGGCCACATCGTACGCGAGGACGACGCCTCGCTCATTCCCTGGATCGACAAGAACGGTTTTGAGACCTTCGAGCGCGAGGCCGCCGAGCAGCGCGCCCAGGCCGAAGCCGCCGCTGCCGAGCAGCAGGCGTAAAGGGGCGATGCAATGACCAAGAACCGCACCGAGGTCGCGGACATCGACCGCAGCCTCTACGACTTCACCTATGGCGAGGAGGGATTCGAGCGCCTCGACGCCGGCATCACGCCCGACATCGTGCGCGAGATCAGCGCCAAGAAGGACGAGCCGCAGTGGATGCTCGACCTGCGCCTCAAGTCCCTCGAGATTTTCAACCGCTTCCCGGATCCGACGTGGGGCCCCTCCATCGAGGGCTTGGACATGGACAACATCGTCACCTACGTCAAGCCCAACACCGACCAAAAACACGACTGGGAGTCGGTGCCCGACGACATCAAGAACACCTTTGAGCGCCTGGGCATCCCCGAGGCCGAGCGCAGCTACCTAGCAGGTGTCGGCGCGCAGTACGACTCCGAGCTGGTCTACCACAACATGCAGGACACGGCGTCCAAGATGGGCATCGTCTACTCCGGCATCGAGGAGGCCCTGCATGACCCGCAGTGGGAGCCGCTCATCCACGAGAAGTTTATGACGCTCATCCCGCCCACCGACCACAAGTTTGCGGCCCTGCACGGCGCCGTGTGGTCGGGCGGCTCGTTTGTCTACGTGCCCAAGGGCACCAAGTTGGACTTCCCGCTACAGAGCTACTTCCGTCTTAACGCCAAGGGCGCCGGCCAGTTTGAGCACACGCTCATTATCGTCGAGGACGACGCCGACCTGCACTTTATCGAGGGTTGCTCCGCGCCCAAGTACAACGTAGCCAACCTCCACGCCGGCGCCGTCGAGCTCTTTGTGGGCAAACGCGCACACCTGCGCTACTCGACCATCGAGAACTGGTCCAAGAACATGTACAACCTCAACACCAAGCGTGCGCGCGTGGACGAGGACGGCGATATCGAGTGGATCAGCGGCTCCTTTGGCAGCCACGTGGGCTACCTCTACCCCATGAGCGTGCTCAACGGCCGTCGCGCCCGCTCGAGCTTTACCGGCATCACCTTTGCCGGCGCCGGGCAGAACCTCGACACCGGCTGCAAGGTCGTGCTCAACGCGCCCGAGACCTCGGCAACCGTCGAGACCAAGGGCATCTCCAAGAGTGGCGGCATTCAGACCTTCCGCAGCTCTATTGTGGCGACACCCAAGGCCGAGGGCTCCAAGGCAACCGTGAGCTGCCAGTCGCTGATGCTCGACGACCAAAGTCGCTCCGACACTATTCCGGCCATGGACATCCGCGCCAAGAACGTCGATATCGGCCACGAGGCCACCATCGGCCGCATCGGCGACGACAAGGTGTTCTACCTGATGAGCCGCGGTATCTCGGAGGAAGAGGCCCGTACCATGATCGTCAACGGCTTTGCCAACCCGGTCTCCAAGGAGCTGCCGCTTGAGTACGCCGTCGAGATGAACAACTTGATCAAGCTCGAGATGGAAG
>CABQLI010000022.1 GCA_902464965.1 uncultured Collinsella sp. | reverse complement strand
TCGTGGACCGCTATACTACGGGTTTTGACGAGCTGGCGCAGGCGGCCCGTGCTTGGACGCCCGAGTGGGCCGAGTCGATGTGCGACGTGCCGGCCGCAGAGATTGTCGCCACGGCGCGCGAGCTAGCTGCCGCCGCGCCTGCCGCTGTGGTGGATGCAGGCTTTCATGGTGGCATCGGCATCGCGTATGCCAATAGCACCCAGACCGCGCGCGCTATCTGCTTGGTCGATGTGCTGCTGGGCTGCATCGGGCATGAGGGCGGTGCCCTCAACCCGCCCACGCCGCTTGTGTTGGGCGACCTCGATCCCGCACGCTTTGCGACGCCGCCGGTGCCGTGCGGGCCCAAGCTGGGGTCCGAGCGCTATCCGCTGGTCGATCCGGTGCGCGGCCTGTGCACGACCATCGGTCAGTCGATTCTTGCCGGCGATTTGCGTGGGCTCATCGTCTATGCCAGTAACCCTGGTGCGGGCTATGGCAATGCACAGGCTTGGTTGGGTATTTTGCAGCAGCTCGACTTGCTCGTGACGATTGACATTCGCTGGTCCGAGACGGCGCGCGCTTCCGACTTCGTGCTGCCCGACGTGACGTATCTGGAGGCCGACCGCGGTGTAGGCACGGTCGTGGGCGCTAACGATGCGCGCGTGTTCTACCGCAACGCCGTGCTGCCTGTGCAGCATGACGACACGCGTCCCGGTCGGGAGATTTTTGCCTGTCTGGCGCAGGCGTGTGGCGTGGGTGAGTACTTCCAGTTTACGTCTGACGATCTGGCGGCTGCCCAGGTGGCGCCTTTTGGGATCGATTTGGACGAGTTCAAGGAGCACGGCTGGGCCGACACCGGCGTGGCGCTGCCGACGCGCACGGGCGAGCCGGTGATTCCGCTCGCCGGCGGCAAGATTGCGCTGGCAAGTGACGTATGGGAGCGAGCCGGCCTGGGGCGCGTGCCAGGCTGGATTGCGCCGATGGTGGAGCCCAGCCCGGGGATGTTTCGCCTCATTAGCGGCAATCGACCCTTTGAGTCACATACCTCGCGCAGACTCGCGGCCGCCGAGGCTGGGTCGGACCTGGATGCCGTGCAGATGAATGCCGATGCTGCTGCGCACATGGGCATCGCCGACGGCGAGATCGTCGAACTCGTGAGCGACATGGGCCGCGACCGCGTGCGCGTGGAGACGACGCCCTATCTGCATCCGGCGTGCATCTTCACCTCGGCCGCTCCCGGCGGGCGTTCGTTTGGCGCCGATGCCGGTGGCGCTCAAGCCTTGGGCGTGGGCCCGCTCGACCATACGCCGTTGCGTTGGGACCCGTTGACGGGCGCTGCGCTCACCCAGGAAAACGCCGTTCGCGTGGAAAAGATCGCGGCACGCGAGGATAATAGCGAGTAATTGACTCAGCTGATCGAATTGGCTGATAGTTTGACATTCGAACGATTGATTCACCTTTGGTTTTGAAAGGCCGCACATGAGCGATAGCCAGAACATGTCCGATGAGGTGCGCGCCCGCCTGCGCGCCATTCCCTCCGTCAACGAGCTGCTCGCAGAGTGGCCGGTTGTGAA
This sequence comes from uncultured Collinsella sp., assembly GCA_902464965.1. Lineage (GTDB taxonomy): Bacteria > Actinomycetota > Coriobacteriia > Coriobacteriales > Coriobacteriaceae > Collinsella. The sequence goes on along the minus strand of CABQLI010000022.1, from coordinate 25,506 downwards.
GGCGGCGGGGGAGACCTGCGACGCGGTGGTGCATGCCGCCGTCACGGCCGAGCTCGACGAGGAGCGCGCCGCGATTCGTGCCGGCGCCGCCCCGCGTTCCAAGCGCGAGCTGGCCTCGGCCATCGAGTGGCGTGCGCATCGCTCCGCGCTGCCGAGCCTGCGTCCCGCCGTCAACGCCACGGGTGTGGTTATCCATACCAACCTGGGTCGCGCCCCGCTCGCGGAATCAGCTGCCAAAGCCGTGGCCGAGGTCGCGCGCGGGTATAGCACGCTCGAGTACAGCGTCGACACCTGTTCGCGCGGGTCGCGCAAGGAGCACGCCGCGCGGCTGATTCGCTCTCTCACCGGTGCCGAGGACGCGCTTGTGGTCAACAACAACGCCGCCGCAGTGTTGCTGGTGCTGGCGACTCATGCTGCGGGCAAAGAGGTTATCGTCAGCCGCGGCGAGCTTGTCGAGATTGGCGGCAGCTTCCGTATCCCCGATGTTATGGAGGCTTCGGGCGCCAAACTCGTCGAGGTCGGCGCCACCAACCGCACGCACCTGGCAGATTATGAGCAAGCCATCACACCCGATACGGCCATGATCCTCAAGGTCCATCCTTCCAACTATCGCATCGAGGGTTTTCACGAGGAAGTGAGCTCAAGGGAGCTCGCCGCACTGGCCCATAAGCACGGCCTGCTGTTCTACGAGGACCAGGGCTCGGGCGCGCTGTTGCCCGACGACATCTTGGTGCGCGGTGGCGAAGAAACCACGCCGGCTTCGGTTTCGGCGGGACTCGATATCGTGTCGTGCTCGGGTGATAAGCTGCTGGGCGCCGCGCAGGCGGGCATTATCATGGGCCGTCGCGATCTGGTCCAGGCCTGCGGGTCGCATCCGCTTATGCGTGCCCTGCGTCCGGGTAAGCTCGCACTGGCGGCGCTCGAGGCCACACTGCGCATTTACATGGATGGGGCGGATGTGGCCCATCGCGAGGTGCCGGTGCTCAACATGCTCACGCTTCCGCAGACACATCTGGAGCGTCGCGCACGCAAACTGCGCGAGCTGATGGTGGCGGGCCTCGATAAGGCTGGCTGCCCGTGTGCCGTGCAGCTGGAAATCGTCGAGGAGTCGTCGACTCCCGGCGGCGGCTCGCTGCCTACCGTCGAGCTGCCCACCATGTGCGTGGCCGTGCGTCTTGTTGACGAGCGCCTGACAGTCGACGCGCTCAAGCGCTCGCTCGTTCAAGATTTCGACACGCCGGTCGTCACGCGCGCCTCGCACGATCGCGTCCTGTTTGACGTGCGTACGCTCGTGGGCGACCGCGATATCGAGACGGCGGCAACGACGTTCGTCGCGTGCGTTAAGAAGGCGATTGCTCGATGAGTGAGGTTAAAGCGCTGGTGGAGTGTCCCGTTATCGTTGGCACGGCGGGCCACGTCGACCACGGTAAGTCGGCACTGATCGAGGCACTGACCGGCAAGAATCCCGACCGTCTGGAGGTTGAGCGCCGTCGCGGTATGACCGTGGAGCTGGGCTTTGGCGAGCTGGCGCTGCCGAGCGGCAAGATCGTTGGCCTGGTCGACGTGCCGGGCCACGCGCATTACTTGCGCGCCATGGTGCAGGGCGCCACGGGTATCGACGTGGGCGTGCTGGTGGTTTCGGCCGTCGAGGGCGTAATGCCGCAGACCCGCGAGCACGTGCATGTGCTGGAGCTGTTGGGCGTTACGCATATGGTGGTCGCGCTGACGATGTGCGACCTGGCCGACGCCGAGATGACCGAGCTTGCCGAGCTCGATGTCGATGACTTTTTGTCGGGTACCGTGTTTGCGGGCGCGCCGATCGTGCCCGTGTCGTCCAAGACGGGCGAGGGGATCGACGGGCTGCTTGCGGTGCTCGACGAGCAGGTGGGTGTTTGCTGGGATGCCTGTCGCGACCGTGCCGAGCGGAGCGATGCCGCGCCTCGCCTGCCGATTGACCGCTGCTTTACGATTAAGGGCGTCGGCACCGTCGTGACGGGAACGCTGCACGATGCGCCGGTTGCGGTGGGCGACGAGCTGATGGCTTTGCCATCGCGTACGGTCTGTCGTGTGCGCGGGATTCAGGTGCATGGCGATACGCCGCGCGCGCTGCCTGGGCAACGCGTGGCGCTCAACCTGGTTGGTGACGGTGTCGCGGCACTTGACCGCGGCGAGATGCTGGGCGTGGCAGACCGTTTTGGTCAGACGTTACGCTTTATGATGACGTTCACCTACCTGGGTCGCGAGGGTGCCAAGCCGCGCGTGCTCGAGTCGGGCGCGCGTGTGCACGTGATGGCGGGTACGGCCGAGGTTGTCGGCCGCATCATGCTTTTGGAGGGCGAGGCCCCCATGGCGGTGGGCGAGACCCGTACCGTGCAGGTGCGCTTGGAGGAGCCGTTGCCGCTGCGAGCCGGAGACCATGCTGTGGTGCTGTCGTATTCGCCCGTTATGCTCATTGGCGGCGGGCGTGTGCTGCTTTCGCGTTGCCGTCGTTCGCGCGAGCTTGCCGAAGGAGAGCGTGCGCTGTATGTGGCGCTTGAGGCCGGCGATATCGCCGCTGGTGTTGAGGCGTGGCTGGCGCTGCAGACGTTGCCGGTTGCGGCCGTTGATGTTGCTAGGGGTTTTGATCTTGGTATCGGCGAGGTCGATACCGCGCTGCGCGGGCTGGTGGCGCAGGGCGCTGCTTGCGCGCTTGCTGGCTCGGATGGCTCGCTGTATGCAGATTCTTCCGCGCTCGACGCCGCTATGGATGCGCTGGCGGCGACCCTGTCAGCCATGCACGCGGCGGCTCCCAAGGAGACGGGCTTTACGCCTGGCGCCGTTGCCCATGCTGCGTGGCCTGCCGCTGATGAAGGCGTTGCCTCGGCTCTGATTGCCGAGGGCTGCTCGCGTGGCGTGTGCGCCGCCGAGGGCGCCGAGGTATTCGATCCGCATTCGGCCGCCGCGGCGGCACGCGTGGTGCATGAGGCGTGTGAGCGCATCGTGGCGCTGCTCGATGGGGCCGGCCTCGATGCGCCGACGTTGCCCGAGGTAGGCGAACAACTGCAGCTCGGCCGCGACACCATGACGCGTGCCCTGCGCGAGCTTTCGCTCAACCGCTCGATCGTTAAGGTCGAACGCGACGTTGCCCTGTCCACTACCGCCGAGGCCCATGCGCGCGAACTCGTCGCCGCCGCCATTGAGGCAGCCGGCGGCGCTGCCACCACGAGCGTGCTGCGCGAGGCCCTGGGCGTGTCGCGCAAACGTGCCATCAGCATCTTGGAGCACCTGGATGCCGTACGCTTCACAGTCCTCGACAAGGATGCCGGCGGCCTGAGGTCCCTACGCTAGATTGGCTGCTCGGTTTGGTAAAATACCGCCGCACTTGGGAACGGATGGGCTCCGGTGGGCTCCGCGGTCCTCAAAACCGTTGCGAGGCGTGCAAAACGTCTTGGATGTGTTCGATTCACATACGTTCCCGCCATACGCTACCAGCGCTTTTGTGCTCGCGGTCTTGCTGCGTGCCGCAAAGGCGCTGTTTTGTTTTTGCGTGGGTTTGCCGTGCCGCCCGCTTTATCGGCGACGGTATCTGGCTTCGTGTGTCGGGTTTCGAGCATGCCGATGGAGGTGTTTTGCCGTATGACTATCGTAAGACGGGTCGATCTTTCTTGCGTCGTCCAAGCGGGCGGGCTGTCCTCACGCATGGGCCGCGATAAGGCGCGCATGACGTTTTGCGGCGAACCGCTCATCGAGCGCGTGCTGGGTCGGCTGGCGACAGTTGCCGGCGAGTTGGTCGTGACGACTTCGCGCCCCAGCGAGCTTGCCTATCTTGAGGAGCGCACGTTTGGCGGTCTGGTGCCGCGAATAGTGTCGGACCTTGAGGGGCCGGCGGGTGCCATGCGCGGCATCGCGAGCTCGTTGGCCGCGGCGCGATTGCCGTTCGTGGCGATCGTCGCCTGCGATATGCCGTTTGTCTCGCCGGAACTCATCGGCGCGCTCGCCGATCGTGTTGAGGCCGAGGCGCTCGACGTGTGCGTGCCGTGCGAGGAGCGGGGGATTGAGCCGCTTTGCGCCGTCTGGCGCGGTGACGCGTGTGCGCCGGCCGCCCATGAGCTGCTCGCCTGCGACCGCCAGCGCATTCGCTGCCTGATCAATCGCGTTCAGGCTGGTTATATGGATGAACCGCAGATCGTTAAGGCCGCGGGCTCGACGCTCTGCTTCGAAAACGTCAATACGCCCGAGGAGTTTGCGGCGGCCGAGTTACTCGCCTAGACGATTGGAGTTGCCATGTCTCACGATATTTGTCCCGACACGGGAGAGCCTTGCACTTGCGATGGTTCCGAGCCCTGTACCTGCGGCTGCGGTGGCTGTGGACATACTGCGGAAGAGGAAGCGGCCGCCGCGGCGTATCGCGAGGCACATCGCGAAGGCCCGTCCGGTGATGCCCTCGACCACGAGCGCAAGATTATCGTTTCGTTCGACAGCACCTTCGATGTGATGGAGTGCGAGCAGCTTTGCCTGGATGCCGGCGTGCCCGGGCGCATCATGCCGCTGCCCGGCTCCATCACCGCTGGCTGCGGGCTGTGCTGGGCCATGCCGTTCTCGGGCGATGCTCTCGCCGCCTTCCGCGCCGCCACCGAGGGCCGCATAACCCCCGCCGACTACCATCAGCTCGTCCTCTAACCACCACACCACCACATCGGGGACAGGCGCCTTTGTTGTGGTTTGGAACACGTGGACGAAACAGGTTTGAAACACGGGTTTTGCATGTCAGGCACTCAAAAACGCTTCTACCTGCATCGTAATCAAAACGAAACATCTGCCCGTCTGCTTATGCGAAACTTTCCCGCAACAGTGCGATATTATCCATACTCGATAAAGTTCGCGGCGCATAGGGTGCCTCGATCAACATTTTTCGTTTCCCATCATTGGAGGAAGCATGAGCTACACGCAGAAAGTTCTCGAAGAGCTCAAGGCCCGCTATCCCGAGCAGCCTGAGTTCATCCAGGCCGCGACCGAGATCCTCGGCACCATCCAGCCGGCGCTCGACGCCCACCCCGAGTACGAGGAGGCCGCCCTGCTGGAGCGCCTCGTCGAGCCCGAGCGCATCGTCATGTTCCGTGTTCCCTGGGTCGACGACCAGGGCAAGGTTCAGGTCAACCGCGGCTATCGCGTCGAGTTCAACTCTGCCATTGGACCCTACAAGGGCGGCCTGCGCTTTAACCCGACGGTCACCCTGGGTATGCTCAAGTTCCTGGGCCTGGAGCAGATCCTCAAGAACAGCCTGACCACCCTTCCCATGGGCGGCGGCAAGGGCGGCTCCGACTTTGACCCCAAGGGCAAGTCCAACAACGAGATCATGCACTTCTGCCAGTCCTTCATGACCGAGCTCTATCGCCACATCGGCCCCAACACCGACGTTCCCGCCGGCGACCTGGGCGTTGGCGGCCGCGAGGTTGCCTACCTGTTCGGTCAGTACAAGCGCCTGACCAACGAGTGGACCGGCGTTCTTACCGGCAAGGGCCTCTCCTTTGGCGGCTCGCTCGCCCGTACCGAGGCCACCGGTTACGGTCTGGCCTACTTTGTGGACGAGTACCTCAAGAGCCGCGGCGACTCCTTCGAGGGCAAGAACGTCGTCGTTCACGGCTCCGGCAACGTCGCTATCTACGCGGTCCAGAAGGTCACTCAGCTCGGCGGCAAGGTGCTCGCCTGCTCCGATACCCACGGCTGGGTCGAGGATCCCGACGGCATCGACTACACCGTGCTCGAGCACATCTACAACAAGAAGCGCTCTGGCCACGACAAGGGCGTTACGCTCGCTATGTACGTTGACGAGAAGCCCAACGCCGTGTGGCACGAGGGCGACGGCCGCGGCGTGTGGCAGCTTCCCTGCGATATCGCGCTGCCCTGCGCTCGCGAGAACACGCTGCTGCTCGAGGACGCCCAGGCACTCGTCGCCAACGGCTGCAAGGTGGTCGGCGAGGGCGCGAACATGCCCACGACCATCGAGGCCACGACCTACTTCCAGGAGAACGGCGTCGCCTTTATGCCCGGTAAGGCTGCCAACGCCGGCGGTGTTCTCGTGTCCGGCCTGGAGATGAGCCAGAACGCCGAGCACCTGTCCTGGACCTTCGAGGAGGTCGACGGCAAGCTCGAGCAGCTCATGCGCGGCATGTTCCACAACGTGGACGACACCGCCAAGGAGTACGGCCAGGAGGGCAACTTCGTCATGGGCGCCAACATCGCCGGCTTCCTGAAGGTCGCCGACGCTATGCTCGCCCAGGGCGTCTGCTAAATCTTCGCTCGACATAGCATGCGATGAGGCTCCCAGCTATCTGGCTGGGAGCCTTTTCTATCCCGGAGGACTCCTCATAACTTGCGGTGATATACGGACTGTTTTGCGTCCCAGAACGGCTAATCAGTCCGTATATCACCGCAAGTTATGGATGGGTGGGTGGATTTTGTCCTAAAACGGTGTGCGGCCCCTCGTTTGGTACACTTAAAAGTACTGGACAAGTGAAGAGATGGGGGAGAACGTGCTCAAGTTCGGTACCTACGTCCGTGTTGGAAACGCGGCCGAAGCCTATGAGCTCTTACAGAAGAACCGCAACAACAAGATTGTGGGCGGCGGCATCTGGATGCGCCTGGGTTCGCGTCGCGTGGCGACGGCGATTGACCTTTCTGCCTGCGGACTCGATCAGATCGAGGAGACCGAGACCGAGTTTCGCATCGGCGCCATGTGCACCCTGCGCCAGCTCGAGCGCCATGTCGAGCTCAACGCGCTTGTCAACAACGTCTTTGAGTTCGCCGTCCACGATATCGTGGGCGTGCAGCTGCGCAATACCGCCACGGTGGGTGGCAGCATCTACGGCCGCTTTGGCTTCTCGGACGTTCTCTCCGCCTTTCTCGCGCTCGATTCCTATGTTGAGTTGACGGGCGCCGGCCGCGTGCCGCTCGCCGAGTTCGTGGACATGGGTTACGTGCGCGACGTGATCGAGCACATCGTGGTCGTCAAGCACGACTACCGTGCGAGCTACGAGGCCGTGCGCAAGGCCGCGACCGACTTCCCCTCCTTAAACGTCACCGCCGCCTGGTGGGACAACAGCTGGCATGTCACCGTGGGTGCCCGCCCGCTGCGCGCGACTCTGCTGCAGGGCGAGGCATGCGGCCTTGCCGCCGAGCAGCCTTCCGAGGACGAGCTGCGCACCCTGGCCGCGTCCGTACGCGCGCTGAGCTACGGCACCAACCTGTGGGGCTCGGCAGACTACCGCCGTCGCATCTCGGCCCCGCTCGCCATCCAGGCTTTGCGTCGCGCCGCCGGCATCGAGCTTTCGGCCGCGCTTGCCCGCGAGCTCGAGACCGTGCAAGTGCCTAAGTTCGCCACGGACGAGTATTCCTGCCGCCGCGTGCCCGGCGTCGATTCTAGTGAGGTGCGCTAATGGCTGCCAAACTCATCGATCTTTCCTTTACGCTCAACGGCCGCAAGGTCAAGGTTCAGATTGCCCCCGACACCATGCTCTTTGCGCTGCTGCGCGAGCAGGGCTGCGCGTCGGTGCGCTGCGCCTGTGAGACCACCAACTGCGGCCTGTGCACGGTGTGGCTCGACGGCGACCCGGTGCTGAGCTGCTCGGTTCCCGCCGCGCGCGTTGAGGGCCGCTCCGTCACCACGCTCGAGGGCCTCAAGGCCGAATCCGAGGCGCTGGCCCGTGCGATGGCTGCCGAAGGCGCCGAACAGTGCGGTTTTTGCGCCCCCGGCCTCATCATGAACGTGCTGGCGCTTGCCCGCGCCGCCAAGGAGGACCCGAGCCTCGTCGCCACGCGCGAGGAACTCTCGCGCCAGCTCGCCGGCAACCTCTGCCGTTGCAGCGGTTACGAGAGCCAGCTGCGCGCCATCGTGCGCTTCCTCAATGAGTCTGGCGTGCAGGTTGGCTTTGAGATGCCCGAGCTGCCCGTCAACGAGACGAGCTCCGACGGTGTCGCGTACAAGCAGATCACCAAGAAGCAGCCCAAGAAGGACTCGAAGGCCCTGCTCGAGGGTCGTCCCGTCTACACCGGCGATATGGTGCCCGCCGGTGCGCTCATTGTCAAACTCAAGCGCAGCCCGTATGCCCGCGCCAAGATCCGCTCCATCGATACGTCGCGCGCCCTGAAGGTGCCCGGCGTCGTGGGCGTCTACACCTATGAGGACGTGCCCCAGCGCCGCTTTACCATCGCTGGCCAGAGCTATCCGCAGCCGAGTCCCTACGACCGCCTAATTCTCGAGAACCTCGTCCGTTACCAAAACGAGGAGGTGGCGATCGTCGCCGCCGAGACCGAGGAGGCTGCCGACAAGGCGCTCAAGCTCATCAAGGTTGACTATGAGGTGCTCGAGCCGCTGCTCGACTTTACCAAGGCGCTCGATAACGACATCGTGGTCCACCCCGAGGGCGACGTGACCTTTATGTTCCCGCAGGGCGGCGACGTTGCTCGCAACCTGGTGTGCAGCGGTACCAGCGATTTTGGCAACCTGGACGAGGCCTTCGCCCAGAGCGACATTGTCTTTACCCGCACTTACACCAGCCAGGCCACGCAGACCGCACCCATGGAGACCTTTCGCGCCTTCGCGACGACCGACGCGTTCGGGCGTATTTCGGTGACCACCTCTACGCAGGTGCCCTTCCACGTGCGCCGCATGGTCGCGCAGTCGCTCGACATTCCGCAGTCGCAGGTGCAGGTCATTAAGCCGCGCATCGGCGGCGGCTTTGGCTCCAAGCAGACGGGCTGCTGCGAGATCTTCGTGGCATTCGTTACCCAGCAGACCGGCCGTCCGAGCTACTGCTGCTATACCCGCGAGGAGACCATCACCGCGGGCAACTCGCGCCACCAGATGCAGATGACCGTTAAGCTGGGCGCCATGAACGACGGCACCATCACGGCCATCGATCTGCATACGCTGTCCAACGCCGGGGCCTATGGCGAGCATGCCACCACGACGATCGGCCTCTCGGGCCACAAGAGCCTGCCCATCTACAACCACGTGAAGGCGAGCCGCTTTAGCTGGGACGCCGTCTACACCAATACCAACCGCGGCGGCGCGTATCGCGGCTACGGTGCCACCCAGGGCCAGTTTGCCGTGGAGAGCGCCGTCAACGAGCTCGCCGACATGCTGCACATGGATCCCGCCGACCTGCGCCTTAAGAACATCGTGCGCGAGGGCGAGATCATGCCGCAGTACTACAACGAGAAACTCAACGCCTGCGCGCTCGACCGCTGCCTGCTACGCGCAATGGACATGATCGGCTGGCGCGACAAGCCGCTGGCCGTTGACCTGGGCGATCGCGTGCGTGCTCTGGGCTGCGCGCTCACCATGCAGGGATCGGGCATTTCCAACGTGGACATCGCCGGCATCGACATGCGCCTGGAAGAGGATGGATTCATTACCATCGGCACCGGCGCCACCGATAACGGCATGGGCGTCGACACGATCCTGGCGCAGATTGCCGCCGAGGAGCTGGGCGTTGAGAGTTCGATGATTGTGGTGCGCGGCGTGGACACCGACGTGTCGCCGTTTGATGCCGGCTCGTACGCGAGCTCGGGCACGTACGTGACGGGCCTTGCCGCCAAGAACGCCGCAACCGAGCTGCGTGAGAAGATTTGCGCCAAGGCTGCCCAGATTTGGGACGTGGACGCCGCCGACGTGGTCTTCGATGGCCAGTACGTGCGCCTGTCCGACGAGCGTGCCGCGCGCGAGCAGAACCGCTATCTCACGCTGCGCGACTTTGCCAACCTGTGCGTCAAGAACATCGCGGGCGGCGACGCGCTCACCTCGCATGCCTCTGCCTGCCTGCCCGTTTCGCCTCCGCCGTTTATGGCCGGCATTGCCGAGGTCGAGGTCGACAAGGCCACCGGCAAGGTGACTGTGGTGGACTATGCGGCGGCCGTCGACTGCGGCACCGTGATCAACGAGGCGCTCGCGCGCGTTCAGGCCGAGGGCGGCATTGCCCAGGGTATCGGTCACGCGCTCTACGAGATTGTTGAGCATGATGACCGCGGCCGCCTGCGCACCGGCAACTTTATGAGCTACAAGCTGCCCACGCGCCTGGATATCGGCAGCATTCGCGTGGCCTTTGAGCCGAGCTACGAGCCGACGGGCCCGTTTGGCGCCAAGTCGATCGGCGAGGTCGTCATCAACACGCCGCTCGCCGCCGTGGCCTCGGCCGTGGCACACGCCACCGGACATCAGGTCCGCTCGCTGCCCATCACGCCCGAGAAGGCCCTGCTGGGGGAGTAGCGGGTCAGCGAACAAGTCGTAATTGGCGGGGCGGGGCAACTCGTCCCGCCTTTTGTACTCGTGGTGAGGTCGTGAGCCTGTAAAACGTGTGCGTGCGCTTGTCGCTCGTATCTGCTATCATTCCTAGTCTGTGCGCTCATGCGGGCGTGGCGGAATTGGTAGACGCGCCAGATTTAGGTTCTGGTGGGATTCCCGTGAAGGTTCGAGTCCTTTCGCCCGCACCAACGCATCTGCGTCGGCCCTGGCCGTCGCGACACTTTGTTGCATAAAGGTACCAGCACCTCAGATAAGCTGGGCAGTATGAGGAGGAACGTGTTGAACATCACCGCTTCTGACGTCAAGGACGCCAAGCTCACCGCTACGGTCACCATCCCGGCCGTCGACGTCGACGCCGCGATCAAGAAGGCCTACAAGGACACCGCCAAGAAGTACCGCTTCCCGGGCTTCCGCGCCGGTAAGGCCCCCCGTCCGGTCATCGACTCTGCTCTTGGCGCCGAGGCTACTCTCGCTCAGGCCACCAACGACCTGATCGCCGCCAACGAGCCCGCCGTCCTCAACGAGCTGGACATCGTCCCCACCAAGAACGGTGACTACAAGGAGCTCGACCTCGCCAAAGATCACGAGGACTACACCTACACCGTCGAGTTCTCCCTGCGTCCCGCCGCTGAGCTCTCCTCCTTCGACGCTGTCGAGATCGAGATGCCCCCTGCGGAGGTCACCGAGTCCGAGATCAACAACCAGGTCGAGATGCTCCTCAACTACCGTGCCACCTTCGAGGACGTCGAGGGTCGCGCCGTCGAGGCTGACGACTATGTGACCGTCGACCTCAAGGCCGTCGAGAACGCCGACAACTTCGCCGCCGAGGGCCGCATGCTCATCGCCGGTAGCGACAGCAACCCCAAGGAGTTCAACGAGGCCCTGATCGGTGCCAACGTTGACGACGTCAAGTCCGTCACCTGGACCGACGAGGCCGAGGAGGGCGAGGAGGCCGAGACCCACACCGTCGAGGTCACCGTCAAGGGCATCAAGGTCCGCAACACCCCCGAGCTCACCGACGAGCTCGTCAAGTCCGACTTTGGCTTCGACAGCATCGACGCTATGCGCGACGCCATCAGGCTCGAGATCGAGCAGGACAAGGCTTCCCGCCTCCCGGCCGAGAAGGAGAACCGTTGCGTCGCCGCTCTCGCCGAGCGCCTGCAGCTCGACGAGATGGACGCCGACTATGAGCAGTCCGTCTTTGAGGAGCTTGGCCAGAACTTCCTGTCCAACCTCGCTGCCCGCGGCATGACCCTCGACACCTGGCTGCCGGCTTCCGGCCTGACCATGGAGCAGTTCGTCGGCGACCTTCACAAGCAGGCCAACGACGTTGCCCGCGAGTCCCTGGCGCTCGACGCCCTCGCTCGTGAGCTCAAGATCGAGGTCACCGAGGACGACATCAACGCCGAGTTCGAGAAGGCCGGCGTCAAGGACGTCGAGGCTTCCAAGGCCGAGTTCATCGCCGATGGCCGCATGCCTGCCGTCCGCGAGTCCATCCGTCGCTCCAAGGCCGTCGACCACCTGGTCGAGAACGCCAAGGTGACCGAGGTCGACGAGACCGCCAAGGACGCCGAGTAATTCTCGCCACCTTGCCCACGAGCGCATGTACGCGCCTGTGATGGGGTAAAGTTATAAGCCGGTTATCCGGTTGCTTCGTACGGTGCCACCCAATGCATAGCATGCGGGCACCGTACGTTTATCTAGAACCAATTTGGTCCGCAAGAGAGAAATGGAGATGCGTATGATCGCAAAGTTCGATTCCGCCCTCGTGCCATACGTTATCGAGCAGACGCCGCGCGGCGAGCGCAGCTACGATATCTATTCGCGCCTGCTCAACGACCGCATCATCTTCTTGGGCGAGGAGATTAACTCCGTCAGCGCCAACCTGGTCGTTGCCCAGCTGCTGCATCTTGAGAGCCAGGATGCCGAGAAGGATATCTCGCTCTACATCAATTCGCCCGGCGGCGAGGTCTACTCCGGCCTGGCGATTCTGGACACCATGAACTTTATCAAGCCGCAGGTCTCGACCATTTGCGTCGGTATGGCCGCGTCTATGGCCGCCGTGCTGCTTTCGGCCGGCGCCAAGGGTAAGCGCTTCTGCCTGCCGCACTCCAAGGTCATGATTCACCAGCCCAGTGGCGGTGCCCAGGGTCAGCAGACCGAGATCGAGATCGTTGCCGAGGAGATTAAGAAGACTCGTCGCGAGCTCAACCAGATCCTGTCCGATGCCTCGGGCCAGCCGATCGAGAAGGTCCGGGCCGATACCGAGCGCGACAACTACCTGACCGCTGCCGAGGCCCTCGACTACGGCCTGATCGACCGTATCGTTACCTCGCGCGATCTCGCCGCGAAGGACGCCTAGGATGGCAGGAAACATGCAGGACAACTTTGACGAGAACGGCAACCCCATCCGCTGCTCCTTCTGCGGAAAAGAGCAGGGCCAGGTTCGTCGCCTCGTAAAGGGTCCGACCAACATCTTTATCTGTGACGAGTGCGTCGCCGCCTGTTCCGAGATTCTGGAGGAGTCGCTGGCTTCGGACTTTATGGACGCCGCCCGCAACGGCAAGCTGCCGGGCTTCCTCAACGACCACGGCCAGGCTGCATCCCAACCCGCCGTGGACCCCGAGACCGAGGGCTTTGAGCTCGAGGACGACCGCCAGGTCATCACGCACGTGCCGACGCCGCACGAGATCTATGACGAGCTTTCGGCCTATGTTATGGGTCAGGAGGACGCCAAGCGCGCCATGTCGGTTGCCGTGTACAACCACTACCGCCGTGTAATCGAGGGCGGCGCTGCGCTTTCGGCCTTTGACGACGGCTTGGACTCGCAGCTCGACGATGATATGGACGAGGTGGAGCTCGCCAAGTCCAACATTTTGCTGCTCGGTCCCACCGGTACCGGTAAGACCCTGCTCGCCCAGACGCTCGCGCGCATCCTCGAGGTGCCGTTTGCCATCGCCGACGCCACCGCGCTCACCGAGGCCGGTTACGTAGGCGAGGACGTGGAGAACATCCTGCTCAAGCTCATCAACGCCGCCGATGGCGATATCGAGCGCGCGCAGGTTGGCATTATCTACGTGGACGAGATCGACAAGATCGCCCGCAAGGCCGAGAACCTCTCCATCACCCGTGATGTTTCGGGCGAGGGCGTTCAGCAGGCGCTGCTTAAGATTCTTGAGGGCACGGTGGCAAGCGTTCCGCCCACCGGTGGCCGTAAGCATCCCCAGCAGGATCTGCTGCAGATCGACACGACCAACATCCTGTTTATCTGCGGCGGTGCCTTTGTGGGCCTGGACAAGATCATCGCCGACCGCGTGGGCAACAAAGGTGTGGGCTTTAACTCCGAGATTGCCGGCCCCACCTCGGTCGACGAGAACGACCTGCTGCGTCAGGTGCTCCCGCAGGACCTCAACGCCTTTGGCATGATTCCCGAGTTCGTGGGACGTACACCCGTCGTCACCCAGACGCAGGCGCTCGACGAGGATGACCTGGTGTCGATCCTGACCGAGCCCAAGAACGCCGTGGTGCGTCAGTACCGCAAGATGTTCCAGCTCGAGGACGTTGAGCTTGAGTTTGAGGATGCCGCCCTGCACGAGATTGCCCGCATGGCGCTTGCCCGCAAGACAGGCGCTCGCGGCCTGCGCTCCATCTGCGAGGACGTGCTGCAGCAGACGATGTTCGACCTGCCCAGCGAGGAGGGTGTTTCCAAGGTCGTTGTGACCGAAGCCTCCGTAAAGGGCGAAGAACAACCCCAGCGTATCTACGGGTAAACCAGCCTAAAACGTGTTTGTAAATAGCCTCCGACCATCCGTGGTCGGAGGCTATTTTATATATGCGCAATAACCCCAACTACCTGTGTTATTCTGTGTGTTTGTTTAAGCCTCAGCGAAGTCATTCAGACTGAAGTAATCGATACCTAAGGGGAGGAATGTAGGCCCGATTTTCGTAGATTCCGCACGAGCCGAAGACCACTTAATGTGGTCTTCGGGCGAGCCCAGGACCTGACCGAGCGAAAATCGGGCCTACATTCCTCCCCGGCGGGACAGGGAGAGATATATGGAAGAAATGCCCAAGAACTATGATCCGTCGACCAACGAGCCGGCGATCCTGCAGAAGTGGCTCGACGGCGGCTATTACAAGCGCCGTGAGGGCGTGGGCGACTGCACCGTCACCATTCCGCCTCCCAACGTGACCGGCAAGCTCCACATGGGCCACGCTACCGACGACTCCATCCAGGACGCCATCATTCGTATGGCTCGCATGCGCGGTAAGTCCACGCGCTGGGTGCTCGGCACCGACCATGCCGGTATCGCTACGCAGACCAAGGTCGACAAGAAGCTCAAGAGCGAGGGCATCAGCCGCCTGGAGATTGGCCGTGACAAGTTTGTCGACGCCTGCTGGGACTGGACCCACGAGTACGGCGGCATCATCGTCGAGCAGATCAAGCGTATGGGCTGCTCCGTCGACTTTGATAACGAGCGCTTTACCATGGACGAGGACTACGCGCAGGCCGTACGCAAGGTCTTTTGCGACTGGTACCACGACGGTCTGATCTACCGCGGCAAGCGCATCGTCAACTGGTGCCCCAACTGCACCACCGCCATCTCGGACGACGAGGCCGAATATAAGGACGAGAAGGGCCACCTGTGGCACCTGCGCTACCCGCTGACCGAGCCGGTCAACGGCCAGGATTACATCGTCGTTGCCACCACGCGCCCCGAGACCATGCTCGGCGACACGGGCGTCGCCGTCTCCCCGAAGGACCCCGAGAAGGCCGCCTTCGTGGGCAAGACCGTCAAGCTTCCCATCGTCGACCGTGAGATCCCCATCTTTGAGGATTGGCATGTCGATGCCAACTTTGGTTCCGGCTTCGTTAAGGTCACCCCGGCCCACGACCCCAACGATTACGCCATGGGTCAGGCTCACGACCTGCCGCAAATCAATATCTTCGACGAGCACGCGGTGGTCGTCGAGGGCTACGGCGAGTTTACTGGCATGAACCGCGACGAGTGCCGCGAGGCCGTCATCAAGTGGTTCGAGGAGCACGACCTGCTCGATCACGTCGAGGACCTCGATCACTCCGTCATGCACTGCTACCGTTGCGACGCCGCGCTTGAGCCGTGGCTGTCCGAGCAGTGGTTCGTGGCCGTCGATAAGCTCAAGGGACCGGCGCTCGACGCCGTCAACTCCGGCAAGGTTACCTTCCACCCCGCGCGCTGGACGCAGACCTACACCACCTGGATGGAGAACCTCAAGGACTGGTGCATCTCGCGCCAGCTTTGGTGGGGCCACCGTATCCCCGTGTTCTACTGCGAGGATTGCGGCTGGGAGGACGCCCTTACCGAGGACACCGACGTGTGCCCCAAGTGCGGCGGTCATCACGTGCATCAGGACGAGAACGTGTTGGACACCTGGTTCAGCTCTCAGCTGTGGACTTTCGCCACGCAGGGCTGGCCGCAAAAGCCGGAGCTGCTCGAGGGACATCACCCCACGACGGCGCTCGTCACCGCGCGCGACATCATCGCGCTGTGGGTTGCTCGCATGGTCATGAGCTCGCTGTACTTCCTGGACGAGGTGCCGTTTAAGGACGTCGTCATCTACCCGACGATCCTGGCCAAGGACGGCAGCCGCATGTCCAAGTCCAAGGGCAACGGCGTTGACCCCATGGACCTCATCGGTATGTACGGCGCCGACGCCATGCGCTTCAACCTGCTCACGCTGTGCACCAACAACCAGGATGTTAAGTTCGATGCGAACATCGATAAGAAGACCAAGAAGCTTATCGACAGCCCGCGTACCGACCAGGCCAAGTCGTTTGTGACCAAGATCTGGAACGCCAGCCGCTTCCTGCTTATGAACATGGAGGGCTACACGCCCGGCGAGCCCGTCGTGGAGACGCCGGCCGACGCTTGGATGTTCAGCCGCCTGGCCAAGGCCGTCAAGATGGTCACCGAGGGTATTGAGAACTACACCTTTGGCGACATGGCCCGCGGCGTGCAGCAGTTCTTCTGGAACGAGGTCTGCGACTGGTACGTCGAGGTCACCAAGGCCCGCCTGAAGGGCGAGGGCCGTCTGCAAGCGCAGCGCAACCTGATCTTTGTGCTCGACACCTCCATTCGCCTGATGCATCCGCTCATGCCGTTTGTCACCGAGGAGATCTGGGACAACATGCCGGCGAGCGTGCTCGACCTGGACGCCGAGGGCAACCTGGACCGCGCCGAGGCGCTCATGATCGCCAAGTGGCCGGAGCCCGCCGACTACGCCAAGTACGTGGACGAGGACGCCGAGCGCGCGTTTGAGCTGTGCCGCGCCGTCGTGTCTGCCGCCCGCGCCACGCGTTCGCGTTATCGCTTGAGCCCCAAGGCCGAGCTCGACGTGGTCGTGCGCGCCGGTGCCGAGGACATTGAGAAGCTCGAGAGCCTACGCTCGACCATCGAGCCGCTGGCGAACACCGCTTCGCTGGTCATGGGTACCGACGTTGAGAAGCCGGCTGCGAGCATCGCCGTGGTCGACAGCGGCGTCGAGGTCTTTGTGGTGCTCGAGGGCAAGGTCGATCTTTCGGCCGAGAAGGCACGCCTGGAGAAGGAGATCGCCGCGGCCCAGAAGGAGCTTGCCGGCTGCGAGAAGACGCTGGCCAATGAGGGCTTTGTGGCCAAGGCCGCGCCCGCGGTGGTCCAGAAGAAGAGGGACCGTGCAGCTGAGCTCAAGGAGACCCTGGCGGCGCTGACTGCTCAGGTTGCTGACTTCTCGTAAGCGTTACTGGGGGACGCGGTTTGGGGCATTGCTCGCTACTGCGAACAGTCCTGCTCGCACGAAGGCCACATTAAGTGGCCTTCGGCTCGTGCGGAACTTGTATCGAGCAAAACCCCAAACCGCTCCCATGGCGGTTACGGGGGCGTCCGCTGCCTGGTAGGGTCACTGGGTTGTGGCCTTGATCTCACTGCAGAGCGGTGTTTGGCTGATATTTTGAATGGGAGGGGCTCGTTGTTTTGATGGGCCTCTTTTTATGTTATTGGAGACTTTGGTTATGCCTAAGCGTTCTGGCTTGTATAGCGTTCCTTTCTCGTTTGAGTTGCTTTCGTTTGATGAGGCTGTTGGGCTGGCTGCTGATACGGGGCGGATTTCTGGGGATGCTGGGCCTCTGCTCGAGACGGTTGTCGATATGCTCGATGAGCTGGGGCGTCCGGATGAGTATTTTGATTGCATTCAGGTTGCCGGTACCAATGGCAAGACTTCGACCACGCGTTTTTCAGCTGCTATCCTTCGCGGCGAGGGGCTCAAGACCGCGCTGTATACGTCGCCGCAGTTGGTGCGCTATCCCGAGCGCATGGAGGTTGACGGGCGCGTTGTGAGCGATGAAGCCTTTGCCCGCGGCGTTTCTGCCGCCGTCGAGGCGGGGCATCGAGTGAATGTCCGTCGTGTGGCAGCGGGGGAGCGTGCCTATTCCATCACACCGTTTGACCTGCTGACGGCTGCCGCACTTGTAGTGTTTGCCGAGGCCGCGGTGGATGTTGCCGTGCTCGAGGTTGGCATGGGCGGACGCTGGGATGCTACGAGTGCGACTGATCCCGTCGCCGTTGCCATTACGGGCATCGGGCTCGATCATACACGTATTTTGGGCGACACGCTCGAGGCCATTGCGGGGGAGAAGGCTGCGGTTATCAAACCCGGGCGCTTGGTTGTTTTGGGCGAGGGCACGCACGAGGCGAGCGTTCAGCGCGTGATGGATGCCCGTTGCCGCGAGTGCGGCATAGTGCCGCTGGTGGTGAACCATGCCACGACCAAGGTGCCGGAGCACGTGGGCGATACCGTGGAGTTTAGCTGTACCACGCCACGCGCGATTTATACGTCGAGCATGGTCAAGCCGGCCTATCAGCCGCAGAATGCTGCGTGCGCGATTATGCTCTGCGAGGGGTATCTGGGTCGCGAACTCGATCATGACAAGCTCGATGCGTCGCTTATGGGCTGCCCCACGCCGGGCCGATTTGATGTGCTGGGAACTGACCCGCTCAAGCTGATCGACGCCTGCCATAACCCCCAGAGCTGCGAGAACTTTGTGAGCGCGCTGGACGAGATCGATCCGTGTGTTGAAAATCGCCCCACGCTGCTGTGCGCCGCGCTGGCAGACAAGGACGTGGCGGGTATCGTTGACGTGCTGATCCCGGCTTTCCCGCGCGTGGTCGTGACGCAGACCGATTCCGATCGCGCCCTGCCGGCAGAGGAGCTCGCCGTCCTCGTTGATGCCGATAAGCTCGCGGGCGTATACCCCAGCGTTTCCGAGGCCCTCGCAGCTTTCAAGGCCGCGGGCGAGCCCTTCGTAGCAGCCGGCACCATCACCCTAGCCGGCGAAGTAGCCGGCCTGCTGCGCTAACCCATCCCCTCAGCAGTTGCGGTGAAATACGGACTGTTTTACAAGCCAGGAGCCCCAAACAGTCCGTATATCACCGCAACTCAAAAGCAGTCTATTTGGGACGGGGCTTTTTTAGCTGCCCTGTGCCCCGAGTTGACTCGCTTGCCACGAAATGGGGCTATCTACTACGTTTTGGCGACTACCCTCGACCACACGGAAAATCGTGAAATCAAAACCGCAGGTAGACGGCTTGCTGATTTTCAAAAAAGACCCGCATGGTCGACCCATGCGGGTTAAACGTAGTAGATAGGCCGTTTTCGTGGCGCGACGTAATCGCAATGTGACAAAGGGGCTGTCCCTTTGTCACATTGGCTAGTCTAGGCGGAGCGGATCGTGGGGGTAGGCGTTGAGAATCTCGACGCCGTTCTCGGTCACCAGGGCTAGGTCCTCGATGCGGACGCCGGTGCGGCCGGGGAGGTAGATGCCCGGCTCGATGGAGAACGTCATGCCCGGCTCCACGACCTGCTCGTTGACGAGTGAGACGTCGCCCGGCTCGTGGTCTTGCAGGCCGATCGAGTGTCCCAGGCGGTGCGTAAAGTACTGCCCATAGCCCGCATCCTCAATCACGTCGCGCGCGGCGCGGTCCAGCTCACACATGCGCACACCCGGTGCGATGAGCGCCTCGGCGGCCTCGTTGGCACGGCGCACGATGTCGTAGATGCGCGCCGTCTCCTCGTCCGGCTCGCCCCAAAAGAACGTGCGCGTCATGTCCGAACAGTAGTTGCGATGGCGTCCGCCAATGTCGAACAGCACCACGTCGCCGCGCTTGAGTACCGTATCGTCGGGTTCGTGGTGCGGGTCGCCGGCGTTGGCGCCAAAGCTCACGATGGGCGGAAAGCTAAAGCCCTCGCAGCCGTGCTTGCGATACAAGCCGAGCATCTGGTCGGCGATTTCGCGCTCCGTCACGCCCTCGTGAACGAGCTTGATGGCGTCGGCCATCACGGCGTCGTTGGCGGCTGAGGACACGCGCATGAGCTCCTGCTCGGTGGCATCCTTGTGGGTGCGCGCGGCGGTGACGGCAAAGTCACCCAGGAAAAACTCGCTCGCAGCATGTCGCTCCATGAGCGGTATCAAAAAGCCGGAGCGCATGACGGTGTCGATGCCGAGTGGTTTGGTCGGATCGATCTCGCGTGCGATGGCGTCGGCCACGACGTCGGTATCGGTGTGGTAGGCAACGCGGGCATTGTCATACTCGGGTAGCTGATGCAGTGCGTTGACCAAGATCACGGGCTCGTTTCCGCGTGCGAGCAGCACACCGCAAAAACGCTCGAACATATCGGCATAAAAGCCGGTCAGGTAATAGATCGACCATGGGTCGTTTACGAGCAGCTGCGCGCCGGGGTGCTGAGCCTCGAGTGCATCGAGCACGCGCGCCACACGCTGGTCATCAACATGTGCCATACATCGTCCTTTCGCTAGGGTGCCACCATGGTATCCCATGCCCGGCAGATAGGGAATTTCCTTTTATGCCGGCACTTCGGGACATTCCTTTGCATCCCGTGCGGCCCTCATAAGTTGCGGTGAAATACGGACTGTTTAGCGGCCTGAAGCCATAAAACAGTCCGTATTTCACCGCAACTGCGGAGGAGGGCGGGGTGGATGGCGGGGCAGTTAAAAGAGCCCCGTGCTAAATTAGCTATTTAGGCTGGGTTGATGTTCATGCTGGCGATGAGGTCGGTACCGGTGTTTAGGAGGTTAGGTAGGACTACGTCGCCCATGCGGATAGGGGCGTTGACGACTAGGCCTCGGATAAGGTCCATGGCTTGGGCGTGGAGCGCCAGCGGGATGGCTTCGGCCGTGCGCACGGGCAGCAACGCCTCGTCGCCTCCGGATACGGCCACGGTGGTGGTGAGCACGCGCATGGGGCAGGTGAGCTCCTGATGTGCGAACTTATCACCACGCGGGCAGCTGTTGCCGGTTACGGAGCGCACCTCTACCACGGCGCCGTCTGCGTCACGCTCTACCTCTACGGTCAGGAGGCATTCGGATGGGCAGGTGGTGCAGTTGAACTGCAGCGTCTCGGTCGCGTTCGTGCTCATGAGCTATGCCTCCTCAATGGGATCGACAGACAGAATAATCTCTCTAGCACCTAGGTCGAGTGCGCGCTGAATCACCTTCGCCGGCAGAGGGAAGCTTTCCATTACGCTCGGTTTAAACGCGCGGACCTTGCCGGCGAACAGTTCCACGCCGTCGGTCAAGATCCTCACGCGGGCGGCGTCGACGGGTCGGCGCACGCGGAAGTTGAGCTTGGTGAGCGCCATAGCCGTAATGCGTCCCGGCAGCGCGTAGCCCGCGATGCCGGCAGGGGAGACCGTGAGCTCGCAACTCGCGTCCGGGGCACCCGCGTCGGCATCCGTACCGCTCCCCAGCGCGTACGCCGCTGCAGCTGCGCCAGCCCTCTCGGACTCGGTCGTCACGTTGTCGGCTAGGTCGTGCACATGCAGCACATTGCCGCAGGCAAAGATGCCCGGCACGCCCGTCTGCAGGCTCTGGTCCACCACGGCGCCGCGCGTGCGCGGGTCAAGCTCAACGCCTACGGCAACCGAAAGCTCGTTTTCGGGAATCAAGCCCACCGAAAGCAGCAGCGTGTCGCACGGAACAACGCGCTCGGTTCCTGGAATGGGCGCCAGGTGCTCGTCGACCTGGCTTACCTCGACGGCCTCAACTCGGTCGCGCCCAATCACACGTGTGACGGTGGTGGACAGGTGCAGCGGAATGTCAAAGTCGTCCAGGCAGTTCTTCACATTGCGGCGCAGACCGTTGGCGTACGGCATGAGCTCGTACACGCCCTCGACCGAAATCCCCTCGAGCGTGCAGCGACGTGCCATGATCAGCCCGATGTCACCCGAGCCCAAAATGACGGCACGCGAGCCGGGCTTGAGGTTTTCGATATTGATGTATCGCTGCGCCAGGCCCGCCGTAAACACGCCGGCGGGACGGCTGCCGGGGATCTTGATCTCGCTGCGCGTGCGCTCGCGGCACCCCATGGCAAGGACGACCGCGCGTCCGGTGAGCTGCAGCATGCCGGCGGGGCTCATGAGCGTGACGGTATGGACTGCGGTTGCTCCCGGGGCCTCGTTCACGCCCGACGCGCTCACGGCTGCGCCCGCGCCCTCGCCCGAATCAATCCCAATCACCATGCTGTTCAGGAACAGCGCAATGTCGGTCGAGCGCACCTGGTCGATAAAGCGTTGGGCGTACTCGGGACCGGTGAGTTCCTGCTTAAAGTGCGAAAGGCCAAAACCGGGGTGGATGCACTGGCGCAGGATGCCGCCCAGATGCTGCTCGCGCTCCACGATGGCCACGCGCGCTCCGGCCTTATGAGCGGCCAGCCGCCATGCCGGCAGGCCCGCCGCCGATAACGACCACGTCGAAGGCTTGCGTTTGTACGGCTTCTACAACGCCGCAATCAATCGCGCTCGATTTGATTTCCGCCATCCTAGCGCACCCCCTTCAAAGGTCCCTCGACCAGCCAGGAGCCGGCGTCCTCCAGTAATACCTCGCTGGGGTCGCAGTCCAGCTCGCGGGCAAGAATCGCCACCACGCGGCTCTGGCAGAAGCCACTCTGGCAACGACCCATGCCGGCACGACAGCGGCGCTTGACGCCCTCGACCGAAACCGCGCCCGGACGGCGTCTGATCGCGGCCACAATCTCGGCCTCGGGCACCGTCTCGCAGCGGCAGACGATCTGCCCCCATGCAGGGTCGGACTCGATGAGCTCTTCTTTGCGCGTAAGCGGCGCGCGGTCAAAGTCGTCCGGCGCGCGGCGAATTGGGTTCCAGTCCGCCCGCTCGTGCAGCTCCACGCCCGTCTCGCGCATCACAAGCTCCATGCGCTCGGCAATTGCCGGCGCGCTCGCCACGCCCGGCGACTGAATGCCCGCTGCCTGGAACAGCCCTGGCACCACGGCCGACTGTCCAATAAAGAAGTCGTTCGTTCCCTGAATGACCGGGCGCCCGCCGGCAAATGCGCGCACCACGCGGCGCGTGTCCAGATCGGGCACCAGTTTGCGCGCGCCGGTCAGCAGCGCGTTCACATCGCTCGCATAGGTCTGCGTGTCGCCCGGCTCGCGCACGGCAGCCGTGGCGGTGATCACGGTGTTGCCATGCACGGTGCCAGTCACGATAACGCCTTTCGACACCGGCGTCGGCACGGGGTAGAGCGGCATGAGCGTGCGCGGCTCCTTGTCCAGCACCACGATGTTGCCCTGACGCCAGACCATCTGGAACTCCTCGGCGCCCGCCATATGCGAGATGTCCGCGGCGCCGTTGCCCGCGGCATTGATCAGGTAGCGGCAACGCACATCGCCGACGGGCGTCGCCAGCGTAAAGCGCGCGTCGTCGCCCGAGCCCGCGACTTCAATCGCTTCCACCGGAGCGGACCGCATAAACGTCACCCCGTTGGCCACGGCGTTTTCCAGCGCGGCGATGGCAACCTCAAACGGGTCGACAAACCCAGTCGAGGGGCACCACAACGCGCACGTCGCCTTATCGCTCGCGCGCGGTTCCAGCTCGTGGATGTGGTCGGGACGGATAATCGACAGCTCGGGTACGCCGTTGGCCAGGCCATTCTGGCGCAGCTTCTCCAGGTGCGCGTGATCTTCGTAGTTAAACCCCAACACCATCGACCCGGTGCGGCAGAACAGAAAGCCCAGTTCCTGTGCCCACGTACCGTACAACTCGCAGCCACGGGCGTTGACCTGTGCCTTTACGGTTCCCGGCGCCGGATCGTAGCCGGCGTGCACCAGGCCGCCATTTGCCTTCGATGCGCCCAGGGCGATGTCGTTGGCCGCCTCGACCACGCAGATGGACAGGTCATAGCGTGCGAGCTGCCGCGCGATGGCGCATCCCGTGATGCCCGCGCCCACAATCGCGATATCAAACGTTTCTGCCACAGTGCCTCCCGGACGAGTTGACAGGCTGTCAATAAGACCATCCTACGGTCTGCGTGCCCCCAGCGCGGCGGCAATGCGGCGAACAGCCCCGCAACACCCGCCAACGGCAGGCGAGGGGAGACCCGGCAACGTCGACAACCTCGTCTGCCGTCCCTCGTGTCGGAGATTTGTCTCGATCTGTAACATCTGGGGCTGGTTTTGCAGAGTAGCTGTTACAGATTGAGACATTCGGTCTGGACGTTTTCCTTTGTCTCAATCTGTAACAGTTAGCTGATGATTTGGGTTCCAGATGTTACAGATCGAGACGTTAGTCTGGCGGCGCACCCGTTTGTCTCGTTCTGTAACAGTTAGGACCGGTTTCCGCTCCCACCTGTTACAGATTGAGATGTTTGTGTCCGCACCAGCCCCGCCCCTAGCCGTGGTCCCATATAAACAAACCCCGTGGTAAACTTGACCGGACTGTAAATATTCCGAAAGGTACCCGTAATGTCCAAGTACATCTCCGAGCTCATGTCGCCGCAGCTTATGGGCGTCGTCTATGCCTTTGTTGGCTTTATCATCGCCCTGTATGTGCTGTCGGTCGTCTATGTGTTCATCGACGCTCGCCGCCGCGGCGCCAGCGCCTACGTGGCATGGGGCATCATCGCCCTCATCCCGTTTGTGGGCCTCATTGCCTACCTGGTCCTGCGTCCGCACTCCTACGCGTCCGACCGCGAGGAGCAGGAGCTGGACATGGCCCTGCGCGAGCGCCAGCTTGCCCAGTACGGCACCTGCCCGCAGTGCGGCGCCCCCATCGAGAAGGACTTCGTCGTCTGCCCGGTGTGCGACACTCAGGTTCGCAACGTCTGCCCCAGCTGCCATCGCCCGCTCGATGCGCACTGGAAGGTCTGCCCCTACTGCCGAACTCGCATCCAGTAACGCATCCATCGCCGGGCCGGCCGCAAGCTGCGGGCACGCCGCAAGCCACATGCGCACCCCGCCCACACGATGAAGCATGCGTAGAAAATCGCCCGCCGTGCCATTAAGGTGCGGCGGGCGCTTGTATACCAAGGCAACCTGCCTATAATGATGCAAGTTAAAACGCCGAGCGCATCGCGCGCACTTGCATCAGGCATCCGAGAGGAGAAAACATACACATGAAGGCACTC
This sequence comes from uncultured Collinsella sp., assembly GCA_902464965.1. Taxonomy (GTDB): domain Bacteria; phylum Actinomycetota; class Coriobacteriia; order Coriobacteriales; family Coriobacteriaceae; genus Collinsella. The sequence goes on along the minus strand of CABQLI010000022.1, from coordinate 772 downwards.
TACAATGACGGTTCGGTGGCCGAGCTCCCGCAGGACGAGGTCACGCACGTCATCCGCCACTCTGCCGCGCACATCATGGCGCAGGCCATCAAGCGCCTGTACCCCCAGGCCGACTTTGCCTACGGCCCCGCGACCGACAACGGCTTCTACTACGACGTCGACCTGCCCGAGGGCGTCAAGATCAGCGAGGACGATTTCCCCGCGATCGAGGCCGAGATGAAGAAGATCGTCAAGGAGAACCTCAAGTTCTCCGTGTACGAGAAGCCCCGCGCCGAGGCCATCGCCCTTATGGAGGAGCGCGGCGAGAAGTACAAGGTCGAGCACATCGGCGACCTGGACGACGACGCCCGCATCACCTTCTACCAGCAGGGCGACTACATTGACATGTGCGTCGGCCCCCACATCTGCTACACCAAGGCCCTCAAGGCCTTTAAGCTCACCGGCGTCTCGGGCGCTTACTGGAAGGGCGACAAGGACAACAAGATGCTCACCCGCATCAACGGCGTCGCCTTTGCCACCAAGGAAGAGCTCGACGAGCACATGCACATGCTGGAGGAGGCCAAGAAGCGCGATCACCGCAAGATCGGCCGCGAGATGGACCTCTTTATGATGCGCGATGAGGCCCCTGGCTTTCCGTTCTTCCTGCCCAACGGCATGATCCTTAAGAACACGCTGCTGGACTACTGGCGCGAGATCCATCACAAGGCCGGCTACGTGGAGATTTCCACGCCGCTCATCATGAACAAGCAGCTGTGGAAGACCTCGGGCCACT
>CABQLI010000021.1 GCA_902464965.1 uncultured Collinsella sp. | reverse complement strand
CCCGAGTCACCGAAGGCCGGGGCGGAGGGGGGCCGAGCTTCCCACTGAGCGACTCTGCTTGCAGCCGGAGCGAAGGGGGAACTCGGCCCCCCTCCGCCCCGGCCGGCCAGGTCAACTACACCGTGTGCTGCGGCAGGTCCTGCAGGGCGATGACGTCCATGCCCATGTCGTTGGCGCTGCCGTGACCCTGCTGGTCCTCGCGCACGGCCTCGATGGCACTCACGTACGTGTTGGCGGCAGACATCGCCGTCACGCAGGTCACGCCGCGGCGCACCGCCTCGGTACGCAACAGATAGCCGTCGCCACGCGAACCCGGGCCGTACGGCGTATTGACGATCACTGCGATCTTGCCATCGGCGATCAGGTCACCGATGTTGGGACGCTCGCCGTCGTGCGGGCCGCTAATCTTCTCCACGACCTCGCAGGTCACGTTGCCGCCGCGCAGCACGCGCGCCGTGCCCTCGGTGGAGCAGATATCAAAGCCCAGGTAGCGCAGGATACGCGCGACCGAAAGGATGTGGCGCTTGTCACGGTCGCACACGCTGATGAACACCTTGCCGGCGCTCGGGTCGGGCAGCTTGTAGTCAATCGCCAGCTGCGTCTTGGCGTATGCCTCGGGATAGCTCTTGGCGATACCCATGACCTCGCCCGTCGACTTCATCTCGGGCCCCAGGATAACGTCGGCGCCCGGGAAACGGCCCCAGGGCATAACGGCTTCCTTCATGCAGAACCAGTCCAGCTGACGCTCGTCGCTCGGCAGGCCCAGGCTTGCGATGGAATCGCCCGCCATGATACGTGCCGCGCACTTGGCCAGCGGCACGCCGGTGGCCTTGGAGATAAACGGCACGGTACGGCTGGCACGCGGGTTGGCCTCGATCACGTAGACGGTCTCGCCCTTAATGGCATACTGCACGTTGACCAGGCCGCGTACGCCCAGCGCCATCGCGATGCGGCGCGTGGTCTCGCGAAGCTTTGCCTGCAGGCTCTCGCTAAAGCTGAACGGCGGGATGCAGGTCGCAGAGTCGCCGGAGTGGATACCGGCCTCCTCGATGTGCTCCAGAATGCCGCCGATGTAGACCTCTTCGCCATCGCACAGGGCGTCGACATCGGACTCGATCGCGCCCTCCAAGAAGCGGTCCAGATACACCGGGTAGTCGGGGCTAATGCGCGCAGCCTCGGCCATGTAATCGCGCAGATGCTCGGCATCGTAGGCGATCATCATGCCGCGGCCGCCCAGCACGTAGCTCGGACGCACCAGCAGCGGGTAGCCGATGTGCGCGGCTACGGCCTCGGCCTCCTCAAACGAGGTGGCCTGGCCCGCCGGCGGGTACATGATGCCCAGCTTGTCGAGCAGAGCGGCGAAGCGCTCGCGGTCCTCGGCAAAGTCGATGGCATCGGGCTTGGTGCCCATAATGTTCACGCCGCTCTCCTCGAGCATGCGCGCCAGCTTAAGCGGGGTCTGGCCGCCAAGCGTCACCACGACGCCATCGGGGCGCTCAACATCGATAACGTCCATGACGTCCTCGTAGGTGAGCGGCTCAAAGTAAAGGCGGTCGGACGTGTCGTAGTCGGTCGAGACGGTCTCGGGGTTACAGTTGACCATGATGGTCTCAAAGCCGCGGGCCGCCAGCGCATAGCTCGCGTGCACGCAGCAGTAATCGAACTCGATACCCTGGCCAATGCGGTTGGGACCGGCGCCCAGGATCATCGCCTTGGGCTTGTCCGCCGGCGTGGTCTCGTCGGGAGCCACGCACTTCTTGGCATCCGGGCTCGTGCGGTAGATGTTCTCGTACGTCTTGTAGTGGTACTCCGTGGCGCTCGAGAACTCCGCAGCGCAGGTATCGACCGTCTTCATGCTGGGAACCACGCCCAGGCCCTTGCGGTAGGCGCGCACAAAGCGCTCGTCCGAGCCGGTCAGCGCGGCGATCTCGGCATCGCTCGTGCCGTACTGCTTGAGCAGGCGCATCGCGTCGGCGTCGATATCCTCCACACGCAGGCCGCGGATGCTCTCCTGGACCTGCACCATATCGTTGATGCGGTTGAGGTACCACGGATCGATACCGCAGATGGCATGGATACGCGCGACATCCCAGCCGCGGCGCAGGGCCTCGACCACAAAGAAGATGCGATGCTCGGTCGGGGTTGCCACGGCCTGAGCGAGCTCGTCGTCGCCCAGCTTGTCGGCACCCTCCTTTCCACCGGCACAAATGCCCTGGTGTCCGTCCTCCAGCGAGCGCATGGCCTTGCCAAAGGCCTCCTCAAAGGTGCGGCCGATCGCCATGATCTCGCCCACGGCCTTCATACGCGTGGTGAGCGTGGGGTCGGTACCCTTGAACTTCTCGAAGGCAAAGCGCGGCACCTTGACCACGCAGTAGTCGATCGTGGGCTCAAAGCAGGCGGGCGTTGCCTTGGTAATGTCGTTGACGATCTCGTCGAGCGTATAGCCCACGGCCAGGCGAGCAGCAGCTTTGGCGATGGGGAAGCCCGTGGCCTTGGAGGCCAATGCGGACGAGCGGCTCACACGCGGGTTCATCTCGATGACGATCAGGCGGCCGGTGTTGGGGTTCACGGCAAACTGCACGTTGGAGCCACCGGTCTCGACGCCGATCTTCTCCAGAATGGCGAGCGAGGCCACGCGCATGCGCTGATACTCAAGGTCGGAGAGCGTCTGCGCCGGCGCCACGGTGATGGAGTCGCCGGTATGCACGCCCATGGGGTCGAGGTTCTCGATGGAGCACACGATGATGCCGTTGCCGGCGTGGTCGCGCATGACCTCCATCTCATACTCTTTCCAACCCTCGATGGACTCCTCGACCAGCACCTCATGGGCAGGCGAGAGCTCAAGGCCCTGGCTCACGATGGAGACGAGCTCCTCGTGGGTATGCGCGATGCCGCCGCCGGCGCCACCGAGGGTAAAGCTCGGGCGCAGTACGCAGGGATATCCCACGCGCTCGGCGATAGCCTCGGCGTCGGCCACGCTGTAGGCATAGCCCGAGCGCGCGACCTCCAGACCGATCTCGGCCATGGCCTCGTTAAAGAGTTTGCGGTCCTCGCCGCGCTCGATGGCGGCAAGGTCGCAGCCGATCATCTCGACGCCGTACTTGTCGAGCGTGCCGTCCTTTGCCAGCTCGACGGCGGCGTTCAGACCGGTCTGGCCGCCCAGCGTGGGCAGCAGCGCGTCCGGGCGCTCTTTCTTGATTACGCGCTCGATAAACTCGGCGGTGATGGGCTCGACATAGGTGCGGTCGGCAAGACCCGGGTCGGTCATGATGGTCGCCGGGTTGGAGTTGACCAGGATGACCTCAAAGCCATCCTCCTTGAGCACCTTGCAGGCCTGGGCGCCGGAGTAGTCGAACTCACATGCCTGGCCAATAACGATGGGGCCCGAACCAATGACAAGAATGCGCTTGATGTCAGTACGTTTCGGCATGTTAGTTCTCCTCGGTCTCGGTCGCGGCGGTCTCGGCGAAATTCCAGCCAGCCAGGCGGTCCTTGGCGGTATCGATGTCCAGGTAGTTCTCCTCGCCGTCCATGAGTCGCGTAAAGGCGGTAAAGAGATAGTGGGCATCGGTGGGGCCAGGCGAAGCCTCGGGGTGGTACTGGACCGAAAAGCACGGGGCGTCGAGCAGTTGGATGCCCTCGGCGGTGCCGTCGTTGAGGTTCACATGTGTTAGGCGAATGCGGCCAAAGCGCTCGTTCATCACGACCGGCGCGATTCCGCGGCGCACCCAGACGCGCAGATCTCCATCGGCCGCATGCTCGGTCTCGCCGCCGGAAAGCTCGGGGACAAGCTTGCCCAAGCTGGGGAACAGCAGGCCAAAGCCATGGTTTTGCGCGGTGATCTCCACGCGACGGCTTACCAGGTTCATGACCGGCTGGTTGCCACCGCGGTGACCAAACTTAAGCTTTTCCATCTGGGCACCGCAGGCCAGACTGATCATCTGGTGACCAAGACAAATACCAAAGACCGGCACCTTGCCGATCAGCTGCTGCACCTGCTCGTAGGTCTCCACCACGGCGTCAGGGTCGCCGGGGCCGTTGGACAAAAAGACGCCGTCGGGATTCATGTCGAGCACCTCACTCGCGGGCGTATCCCACGGCACGACAGTAAGGTCGCAGCCGGCGCGGACGAGGCCCTCCAGAATGCCGCGCTTGACGCCGCAGTCGTAGGCGACCACTTTGTGACGGGCAGGAGCGGCAACCGCAAGTGCAAAGTCATGCGTGGCAGGCAGGTCGGCGGCCACAAACTCGTGAGGCGCGGGGCAACTTACGGTCTTCACCAGGTTCTCGCCTACCAGCGTGGGCGCTGCGGCCAGACGCTCGGCAAGCTCGTCGACGTCGAAGATCTCGGTCGAGATAATGCCCATCTTGGAACCATTGTCGCGCAGATGGCGCACCAGAGCGCGGGTGTCGACACCCTCGATAGCGACGATGCCGTGAGCGCGCAGGTACTCCGGCACGCTGACGGCCGAGCGCCAGTTAGAAGGCGTGGCGCACATGTCGCGAACGATCATGCCGCGCATAGCCGGAGCGCTCGTAGGGCGCACGTCGTCGCCGGGGAAAGCCGACTGGACGTCGGTCTCGTCGATACCGTAGTTGCCGATCTGCGGATAGGTCATGGTTACGATTTGGCCGGCATAACTCGGGTCGGTCATGACCTCAAAGTAGCCCTCGAGCGAGGTGTTGAAGCAGACTTCGCCGGTCGCGGTGCCCTCGGCGCCGCATGCACGTCCATAAAAAATGGTCCCATCCTCAAGATACAGGATGCAGGGACCGCAGGTGCCCTTGCTGGTTTTGGCCAGCATGCGCTGGCAAAGCTCGCTGGGCGCGAAGGTGCGGGCGGCAGCGCCCGCGGTATGGTTGTTCGCCATAATTCTCCTTCCCGGTCTCACAGGACCGGCTTAAAGGTGTGTAGTTAGGCCTCGCGGTATTGTAACCGCAAGCATGCCTCATGGCGTTAATTTCATCGAAATGTTTACGAAATGATAATTATGACTTTCTATGCATAATGATTTTTTAATCCCCGTCCCAGAAAAATCATCCCGCGTGGGCTTGTGGCTCACGCGGGATGATGGCCTCTTACTTTTTCTTGTCCTGTTCCAGCAGATCGGACGGTGAGCGATCGGGTTTGCCGCCGCGGAAAATCTCGCGGCCATGCAGACGATGTTCCAGGTCACGTTCGGCCTTTTCCTCGTCAATCTTGGTCTGGCTCACCACCGGGTCCTCAATCAACGACGACACCGAGTTCACCTGCTTCTGAATGCGCTCGGCGATGGTGTCATCCATACTCACGATGCGCATCTTCCAGTCGATATTCGTGGCGTTGGATGAACTCTTGGTCCACACGAACGTCAGGATGGCGCTCTGGTGGCCCCGGGCGGGAAACATGCCAAAGAAGGAATCGTGCTGAATGTTGCTATCCTCGTCGATATAGGCGTGCACGTTGTACACCACGCGGTCAATCTTATCGTTGAGCAACGCGTTGGTCGCAAGCGCCGCGGCCTGAATCTGACCATTGGACAGCAGCTCGAGCTCGTTGGCAGACGATGTGTCCAACACCGTCACCTCGACCGTGCCCGTACGCTCATCGGCCTCATCGACGGTAAAGTCGAGCGGGAACTGCGTAAAGCCGTTGCCCCACTCAAGGCCGCCCTTCAGCGCCGTCGAAACGGTATCGACCGAAACGCTCTCGGACAGGTTGGCGGTGTTCAGGCGACGCATCACGCCGTAGCCAATCTGCATGCCCACGATCAACACCAAGATACCAATGACCACGGCCATCGCGGTCTTCGTAATGGTATGGCTCACCTGCGAACCCGAAGGATCGTCCTCGGACAGCGGGTCGATATGTTTTGCCTGGCTCGCGCGGTCCTCGCTGCGCAGCTGCGCTAGCGCCGCTTTGTCACCGCGCTTGGCCGCAGCCTCCTTCTCACGCATGCGCTCGGTTCGCTTTTTGGCAAGCGTGGGATCCAAGACACCAGATGCATCGATTTCGGAGAATAACTCCGTCACTTCTTCCGGAGTCAAAGGGTTCTTGTCAGCCATAAACTTCCTGTCATATCAATCAGTCGAGCTCGTGCGCACGCGCGCCTTCGAACTGCATTCGATAGTAACGGGCATAGGTGCCGCCACGGGCGAGAAGCTCCTCGTGCGTGCCACGCTCCACAACGCGACCATGCTCAACAGTCGCAATCTCGTCAGCATGCTTAATGGTCGAAAGGCGGTGGGCGATGATGATTGTGGTACGGCCGCGTGCCAGCTCTTCGAGCGACTCCTGCACCGCCTCCTCGCTCTCGTTATCCAAAGCACTCGTCGCCTCGTCCAAAATCAGGATCTTGGGGTTCTTGAGAAACACACGCGCGATGGCAACGCGCTGCTTCTGTCCGCCCGAAAGACGGCTGCCGCGCTCGCCCACGACCGTGTCATAGCCCTGTGGAAGCGACTCGATAAAGGCATCGATGTTGGCGCGACGGGCGGCCTCGGCGATCTCTTCCGCTGTAGCGCCCGGCTTGCCGTAGGCGATGTTCTCGCCAATCGTACCGTCAAACAGATAGACATCCTGCTGCACCAGGCCGACGGCACGACGCAGGCTATGCTGCGTCACGTCACGCACATCTTGGCCGTCGATGCTAATGGATCCGGCAGCCACGTCATAAAAGCGCGGCAGCAGCGAACAGGTCGTGGACTTGCCACCGCCCGAAGGGCCAACCAAAGCGATGGTCTGCCCGGGCTTGATGGACAGGTCCATATGGTCGATAACGGGACGCTCGTCGGCATCGCCCTCGCCCAGCTCAACATCCTCGTAGTTAAAGCACACGTCGTGATACTCCACGGCGCCGGCGATCACCTGCAGATCCGTAGCGCCCGGCTTGTCCTGGATATCCGGCGCGGTCGAGAGCACCTCGTCCATACGCTTAAACCCGGCGATAGCCTTCTGATACGTTTCGGCTGAATTGACGAGTGTCTCGAGCGGCGTGCAGAACAGCGAAATATAGAGTGCAAAGGTCGCCATATCGACCGCCTGCAGCTGTCCCTGGGCGACCAGCCAGCCGCCCAGCAGCACCACGATCACATAGAGCACACCCGAGAGCAGGCCATACGTCGCGGTATAGACGCCCATGGCGTGATACATGTTCTCCTTGGACGAAAGATAGCGATTGTTGGAGGCGCGGAACTTGAAGCGTTCGGTCTCCTCATTGGCAAAGCTCTTGACCACGCGCATGCCCGCCAGCGAATCCTGCAGCTGCGCATTGATGCCGCTGATTTTTTTGCGGTTGTCGCTAAAGACCTCGCGCATGCGCATGTTCTGCCAAAACATGATGACCGCAAACGCCGCCGTCACCACGGCCATGGCGAGCGCCAGCACCGGGGCGATGGTAAAGAGGATCACAAACGAGCCGATGATCTCGATGCCGCAGATGATGATCCACTCGGGCACGTGGTGCGCCGCCTCGCAGATATCGAACAGATCGTTGACCACGCGGCTCATCATGTCGCCCGAGCTGTTGCGGTCGAAGTACGCAAAGCTAAAGCGCTCATACTGGTCAAACAGGTCCTCGCGCATCTTGGACTCCATGCGCGCGCCCATCACGTGACCCCAATAGCTCACAAAGTAGCGGCAGGCGCAGCGGACGGCATACATCAGCACCAAGCCCACCGCGATCATGCCGAGCGCCTGCATAATGGCAGCCTGACCCTGAGTAAACAGCCCACCGGTCAAATTGCGCAGAATAATGGGGAACGCCAGGTCAATGGCGGCAAGCACCAGAGCACAAACAGTATCAGCAACAAAAAGCCCCATCTGGGGCTCGTAATACGACAAGAATCTTCTAAACATGCAGTCCTCGGAGATAAAACAATAACGTAAGACCCTGGGGCAAAATAATCAGTAGTGTTTGCCCCAGGGTCGCCCTCGCTTTTAAAGCTCAGTTCCGCCCAGCCTGTGCGCGATGCTGTCACAGGCCAAGGCGCCTACGACGGTCTTGGCGTCTTCGATCTTGCCGTCGAGCACGGCGTCGATCAGCTCGTGCAGCGGCACCAGGTCCACGTTGACAAACTCATCATCATCGGGGTTGGGCGCATCAAACTCGAGCTTGGTAGCCAAGTAGATGTGGATGATCTCATCGCAAAAACCGCAGGACGTGACAATCGACGTCAAAAAGCGAATACGGCCAGCCCTAAAGCCCGTCTCCTCATGCAGTTCGCGCTTGGCGCAATCGAGCGGGTCCTCGCCTGGATCGAGCTTGCCGGCGGGAATCTCGACCGTCACGCGGTCGATGGCGGTGCGGTACTGACGCACCAGTACGATCTTGCCGCTCTCGGTCAGCGCCACAACGGCCGCCGCACCCGGATGGCGAACGATATCGCGGGCGCTGCGGTGACCGTTGGGCAGCTCAACCTCAAGACGGTGGACGTCGAGGATCTTGCCCTTCCAGGCGCACTCCTCCGAAAGAATCTTCTCGTGCAGCTCGGCATCGTGCGGGTCGTCGTCGCCCAGCACCAGTGCCGGCTCGTCAGCGACCTCGCCACCAGGCTCGCCCTCGGCGTGCCCATACATGCGGCTGTCCTCTTCGACGATCTGCGCGTCCACGAGCTCTTCGTTCTTCTCGTCCATCCGTCTCATTCCTCTCGGATTTTAGGCATCCCAGGCGTCGCGACCGCGCAGCGCGCGCAGGCCGATGTCGTGACGCAGGGTCTTGCCCTCAAAATCAATCTTCTCGCAGGCCTCGTAGGCAAGGTTGCGAGCGTTCTCAAACGTATCGCCCAGCGCGGTCACGGCAAGCACACGGCCACCATTGGTCACGAGCTGGCCGTCCACCACGGCAGTGCCTGCGTGGTACACGGTCACGTTCTCCATGGCCTCGGCATCGGCGATACCGGTGATGACCTTGCCCTTCTCGTAGCTGCCGGGATAGCCCGCGCTCGTCAGGACAACGGCCACAGCCCACTCGTCGCGCCAGTCGAGTTCAATCTGATCGAGCTCGCAGTTGGCACAAGCCAGCATGACCTCAACCAGGTCGTTCTTAAGGCGCGGCAGCACGACCTGCGTCTCGGGGTCGCCAAAGCGGGCGTTGTACTCCAGCACCTTGGGGCCGGCAGGCGTGAGCATAAAGCCGCCGTACAGGCAGCCGCGGTAGTCGATGCCCTCGGCAGCGAGCTCGGCCACGGTCTGCTCCATGACCTTCACCATCGTGGCGTGCTCCTCATCGGTCACGATGGGCACTGGGCTGTAGACGCCCATGCCGCCGGTGTTGGGGCCCTTGTCGCCCTCGAGCGCGCGCTTGTGGTCCTGCGAGGTGGCCATGGGGCGCACGGTCTTGCCGTCGGTAAAGGCCAGCAGCGAGCACTCGGGGCCGGTCAGCATCTCCTCGATGACCACGGTGTTGCCGGCATCGCCGAAGGTGCCGCCAAAGCACTCGCGCACGGCCTCCTCGGCCTGCTCGAGCTCGGTCGCCACGATGACGCCCTTGCCTGCGGCCAGGCCGTCAGCCTTCACGACCAGCGGTGCGCCCTGCTCGCGCACGTAGGCGAGAGCCGAAGCCTCGTCGGTGAACGAGCCGTAGGCGGCCGTCGGAATGCCGGCACGCTCCATGAGCTGCTTGGAGAATAGCTTGGAGCCCTCCATACGGGCACCCTCGGCACCCGGGCCAAAGCAGGGAATACCCGCCGCGCGCACGGCGTCGGCCACGCCCGCCACGAGCGGAGCCTCGGGGCCAATTACCACGAGTCCGCATCCGTGGCTCTGAGCAAACGCCGCCACGGCCGCAGGATCGTAGTCGTCGAGAACAACGTTCTCGCCGCAGCTCGCGGTGCCGCCGTTACCCGGCGCGATGTAGAGCTTGCCGGCGCGCGGTGATGCTGCGAGCTTAGCTGCCAAAGCATGCTCACGGCCGCCGCTGCCCAACAACAGGATGTCGATGGTTTGAGTGTCCGCCTTCAAGGGTGCCTCCTCTATGGATTAACGGCCCGCTCCGCGCGAGCCCTTTGCAAGCAAATATACCCCTCGGCCGCCCGTCCGGGCTGCAAAGGGGTATATCGCAATAACCAAATAGTCCCGATTACTTCCAGAATCGGTTGATGATCTGCTCTCGACCAGCGCCAACGCCAATGAACGTCACGCGGGTGTGTGCCAGATCCTCGATAAACGCCACGTAGTCCTGAGCCTCTTGCGGCAGCTCCTCAAAGCTGCGGCAGCCGGTGATATCGCACTTCCAGCCAGGAAGCTCCTCGTAGATGGGCTTGGCGTGCTCAAAGCGAACCTGATGCTCGGGCACGCTGGTATAGCGCTCGCCATCGACGTCGTAGGCCACGCACACCTTGATGGTGTCGAAGGCCGAAAGCACGTCGAGCTTGGTCATGGCGATATCGGTGAGGCCGTTGACGCGCGAGGCGTAGTTGGCAATGGGGCCGTCGAACCAGCCGCAGCGACGACGGCGACCGGTGGTCACGCCGTACTCATAGCCCTCCTCGGTCAGCGTGTGACCGGCCTCGGACTCATAGGAAAGCTCGGTGGGCATGGGGCCCGAACCGACGCGGGTGATATAGGCCTTCATGACGCCCAGCACGCGGTCGACGTTCTTCATGCCGACGCCGGAACCGGTAATGGCGCCGCCGGCGGTGCAGTTGGAAGACGTCACGTACGGATAGGTGCCGTGGTCGATGTCGAGCAGCGTCGCCTGGGCGCCCTCAAACAGCAGGTTCTTGCCCTCATCGATCATGTTGTTGAGCAGCAGGCTCGTCTCGGTGATGTAGGGACGCAGGCGCTCGGCCATCGGCAGGTACTCGTCGCAAATCTGGTCCACGGTGTAGGTGGGCAGGTTGTAGATGAGCTCGAGCTCGGGGTTCACGCGGGCGAGAGCGGTCTCCAGCTTGTCGCGGAACAGCGCCTCGTCCAGCATGTCCTGCATGCGCAGGCCAATGCGGGCCATCTTGTCCTGATAGCACGGACCGATGCCGCGCTTGGTGGTACCGATGTTCTTCTTGCCGAGCTTCTGCTCAAAGGCGCCATCCAGATCGATGTGGTACGGCATGATGACATGCGCGTTGCCGCTGATCTTGAGATTCTTGGTGGTGATGCCGTCGGCCTCGAACATGTCGATCTCCTCAAGGACAACCTTGGGGTTGACGACGCAGCCGTTACCGATCACCGACACGTGGTCGGAATACATGATGCCGGAGGGCACCTGGTGCAGGCCGTACTTCTTGCCGTTGACGACGATGGTGTGACCGGCGTTGTTGCCTCCCGAGTAGCGCACGACGGCATCGAAGTCGCCGGCGACCAGGTCGCAAATCTTACCTTTGCCCTCATCGCCCCACTGGGCACCGACCAAAACGGTTGACGGCATGTTTACTCCTTACATTCATGGACTGTCTACGCGCCACGCCGGCACGCAGAAGCACAAAACATTCCCAGTATACCCGTGCAACGGGCGCCTGTCCTACTCCTCGGCATGTGCCCCATCAAGCTCATAGAACTTGGTGGATGCCGGCAGGAACATCAGATCGACGTCGCCGATCGGGCCCGAACGGTTCTTGGCCACGACGATACGCGTAACGCCCTCGTCGGGTCGATCGTCGCGCGAGGCCTCGGCCTCGTCGGCGGAGCGGTCCAAGAACATAACGATATCGGCGTCCTGCTCGATGGAGCCCGATTCACGAAGGTCGGAAAGCTGTGGGCGCTTGCCGGTACGGGATTCGACCTGACGTGACAGCTGCGACAACGCGATGAGCGGAATCTTGAGCTCCTTGGCCATGATCTTCAGACCACGCGACATCTCCGAAACCTCGACGGTACGGCTCTCGGAGCGGCGTCCCGGCGGAGGACTCACCAGCTGCAGGTAGTCCAGGATGATGATGGCTTTCTCCTTGTTATGGAGCATACGGCGGCTCTTGGCGCGAATCTCGGTCACTGTGGTGCCGGGCGTATCGTCAATCAGAATATCCAGCTTGGACAAGGTCTGCGTGGCCTCGTTGATATTGGCCCACTGCTCGGGGCTAATGCGGCCCATGCGGAAATCACTGATCGAGATCATGGCATAGGCGCAAATCAGACGCTGGGCAATTTCCTTGCCCGACATCTCCAGCGAGAAGAAGCCGACGGTATAACCAGCAGCGGCAGCGTTGAGCGCCAGATTCAGAGCGAACGACGTCTTACCCACGGCAGGACGGGCACCGATGATGATGAGCTGGCCTTCGCGAAAACCCATGAGCATGCGGTCGAGCGACGGGAAGCCCGTGGGCACGCCCGCAGCCTGGCCACCGGCCTGGCACACTTCCTCGGCCTCGTTATAGGCCTCGACCATAAACTCGGTCAGCGTCTTGTAGCTCGACTTGACCTCGCGTGCCGTGACCTTGAGCAGCTTGCTCTCGGCCAGCTCGACAACCTCTTTGGTGTCGGTGGGGGCGTTATATGCCAGTGCGTTGATCTCGTTGGTGGCGCCGATCAGCTCGCGCAGCATCGAATCGCGGCGAACGATGGCGGCATGGTGCTGCCAGTTGACGAGCGACAGGGTCTGACCCATCAGCTCCAAAATGTACGCCTCGCCGCCCACGGCATCGAGCTTGTTGATGCTTCGCAGGTAATCGATCAGCGAGATGGAGTCGATGGGAATGCGGCTGTTGTACATATCGACCATCGCGGTATAGATGGTCTTATGAATGGGCCGGTAGAAGTCATCGGGCTGCAGCTCGACCTGGGCCTCCTCGACCACCTCGGGCGATAGCAGCATAGCGGCCAGTACATTGGCCTCTGCATCTTGGTTTTGGGGAAGACCCAACTTTGAGCCGCGGTCCTCAACCGTCAGCCCGGTCTCCCTATCGTCATATGCCATGAGCATCCTCATTCATATTGCTTGCGAGCATCCATAGTATCAGCCATGGTCCCAAAACGCGCCGCGCGCCGCCAATCATCACCGAACCAAACGGATGAACGGTCCTGTATATAGGACTTCGGCGCAACGTTCGCCATGACACTCACTCAGCGCAAAAAACAAAAGGGCGCCCTGGTTTCCCAGAGCGCCCTTCTTAGAACAAGATTGTTGCGTTGCAGCAAATGCTACTCGGCAGCAGCCTCAGTCTCGACCTCGGCGGTCTCGGCCTCGGCGACCTCAGCGGCCTCCTCGACCTCAGCCTCGGCAGCGAGCTCCTCGGCGGTAACGCCGACGAGAACGACAACCTCGGCCTTGATCTCGCGGTACAGCGAGATGGCAACGGTGTGGGCACCGGCAACCTTGATGGGCTTACCGAGCTCGACGCGCTTGCGGTCGATGTCCATACCGAGCTGAGCCTTGATGGCGTCAGCGATCATAGCGGCGGTAACGGAGCCAAAGAGGATGCCCTCGTCGCCGACCTTGACGTCAACGGTGACCGTCTTGCCCTCGAAGGCAGCCTTGGTCTCGTTGGCGGTAGCCAGACGGACGGCCTCGCGCTTGGCGATGTTGTTGCGACGCTCGTCAAGCTGCTTGAGGTTGCCCTTGGTGGCGGCAACAGCGAGCTTCTTGGGGAACAGGAAGTTCTCAGCGTAACCCTGAGCGACCTCTACGACGTCACCCTCGCCGCCCTTGCCCTTGATCTCATCGAGAAGAATAACCTTCATGATGCGTCTCCCTTCTTAGCCGCGGTCGCGGTTGCCACGAGAGGAAACCACGGGGACGGTGTACGGCAGGAGAGCCATCTCGCGGGCGCGCTTGATGGCGTTGGCGATGTCATGCTGATGCTGCGTGCAAGCGCCAGTGACGCGACGGGGCTTGATCTTGCCACGGTCGGTCATGTACTTACGGAGAAGCTGAGTGTCCTTATAGTCGATGAACTCAGTGTTCTCCTTGCAGAACTGGCAGTACTTACGACGCGGCTGACGTGCAGAAAAATCATTAGCCATGTCAAAATACCTTTCATTTGGCAACTTCGGCGAACCGAAGCCGCCTCTCACTCAAAAATAGGTGAACAACCCTTAGAACGGGATGTCCTCATCGTAGACGTCGACCGCAGGCGGCGTGGCCACCGGTGCGGCAGGACGTGCTGCGGGCGCGGGCGCTGCGGGGGCGTAACCGCCCTGATCGTAGCCACCCTGGCCACCACGGGAGCTCATAAACTCGATCTCATCGACGATGACCTCAAGCTTGCTCCGGCGCTGGCCGTCGCGCTCCCAAGAGCTGTAGCGCAGCTTGCCCTCGATCGCGACCTTGTTTCCCTTTGCCAGGAAACGGCTCACGGCCTCGGCGCGGGTGCCGAACATGGTGCAGTCGACAAAGTTGGGATAGTCCTCCCACTCGCCAGTCTGCGCGTTGCGGCGACGATCGTTCACGGCGACGCCAAAGGACAGAACCTGGGTTCCGCCGGCGGTGGCGCGCAGCTCGGGATCGCGGGTGAGGTTACCGGTGATGTTCACTCGATTGATGCTCATAACTCACTACTTCCTCTTGGGGCACAAGCCCAGTCCAAAACGACAGTCTTACTCCTGGTCGTCGCGACGGACGATCATGTGGCGGACCACAGCGTCGGTGATGCGCAGGACGCGATCAAGCTCGGCGATCTGGGTAGGATCTGCGTGGAAGTTGATGAGGGTGTAGTCACCATCGGTGAGGTCGTTGATCTCGTAGGCGAGCTTGCGCTTGCCCCACTCGTCAACGGAGTCGACCTTGCCAGCGCCCTCAGCGATCGTGGTATCGATACGCTTCATAACAGCGAGACGAGTCTCGGGGTCGAGCGACGGGTCAACAAAGAACAGCAGTTCATAAGCCTTCATATTGTCACCTCCTCTGGGCAAATGTGGCTTCAGGTCGTGAAGGTGCGCCTGAAGCAGGAAAAGACTTGGTAATAATATCTTTCAACCTCCTAGGCTGCAATAATTTGCAGCTACAACCTCATGACCTCCACATATGCCCATACTCGCACCACGTTTCATGCGCATTCCAACCAAATGCCGACCAAAAGCTTGACAGATCTGTGGACAAGATACGGTGCCGTGGGGACAAGCTGAGCCAAGCCGCAGGTCAACGGGCACAAGGCTGTGGTCGCAAAATGCATACCAGTGGTCCACAGCACCACCCAAAGATTTTTAAATTCATTGCCAAGTCGCTTATGAATACCCCTTTTGAACAATTGAGTTGATCAACCACGCTGGTCGGAAGCCGTTTTTTGGCACCTCAAACCCCACTGCAACGCCAAGCGCGGCCAAGCGTTTTAAAAAATGCCAACTTTTCTGTTTGCACTTTGCGATTCCTCGTGTATACTGACTTTCGCATTTAACGGAGAGTTGTCCGAGTGGCCGAAGGAGCACGATTGGAAATCGTGTAGGCGTCAAAAGCGTCTCCAGGGTTCAAATCCCTGACTCTCCGCCAGTTAATTCCAAAGCAGGCCTTCGAGCCTGCTTTGTTTTTACCCCACGCGGAGGGGTGGCAGAGTGGTTGAATGCGACGGTCTCGAAAACCGTTTGGCCTGTATAAGGTCACGAGGGTTCGAATCCCTCCTCCTCCGCCATTTTGGTTGAGAAAGCTCCCGGGAATGGGAGCTTTTTTGTTTTGAGTCCCTAACAAGCAAATACGGCGGAGGAGGAGGGATTCGAACCCGCCAGGGCGCGGAGCGTAAAGAAAACGCGCCCGTGGCGCGTTTTTAGCGCAGCGCGGTCGGCGCAAGCCGACCGGATAAATTTTGAGCGGAGCTCAAAATTTGGACATCCCTCCTATTCGACCACGCCCCCATCGCGTTCAGCATCAACCCGGATCCCCAAACATGGAACCTATGACCGTACCCAGTCCCGACCGTTTGCCGAGCAATAGGGTCGCAATCGGCGCCGAACATGTACTATGTACGGGCATTGTCTAAACCCGTTACTCAAAGGACCCCATCTTGCCCGTTGCCGCCGCTATGATCGTTACCGCACACGCCTCGGATGCCATGGTTGCCATCCCGTTTTGGCTCGAGATGTTCGCCGTCGTCGCGGCATCGATCTCGGGTGTGCTGGTCGCGCGCGAGCACAAGCTCGACCTGGTGGGCGCCGTCGCGCTCGCCGTGGTTTGCGGCCTGGGCGGCGGTCTTTTGCGCGACATGACACTCCAGGTGGGCAACGTCTACATCCTCAACCAGCCGATGGCGCTGCCGCTTTCCATTGCCACGGCAGCCATCATCTACATTTTCCCGGCAATCGTCGACAAGCCCGAAAAACTCATTCCCCTGCTCGACATCATCTCGGTGGGTATTTATGCGGCAACCGGAGCGGACAAGGCGCTGGTCTACGGCTTTGCGCCGGCGGTGTGCATCATGATGGGCTTTTTTACCGCGGTGGGCGGCGGCATGCTGCGAGATGGTTTTATGGGTGTGGTGCCGGGTGTTTTCCAGCGCACCAACTTCTATGCCATCGCGGCTATCGCCGGATCGGCAAGCTATGTTTGCCTTGTCATGAGCGGCTTGGTCAGCAATGTCGTCGCACTGGTCGTTTGCGTCGTGGTGACCATGGGGCTGCGCTGGCTATCGCTACGCTTTGATATCAAAAGCCCCACCGAGGACGACATCGCACGCTTTTTGCACCGCAAAAAGTAGGTGGCGCGGCACGACCCTTCGAAATGCAACCGAGAGGCTCTTTTAGAGCGCCCGCGCGTTGGGTACCCTGTTAGGTATATGCCGAACACCTAACAAAAGGATCAACCATGGCTTTCAATCAAACCGCGGCGGCGCCGTCACACAAGATGCGTCGCTGCCTGCTTATGGCATTCGCGCTCATCGCGCTCGCGCTCACTGCACTTCCCACAGCGTCGTTCGCCGGGACGGACACCGCAGGAAACGTACTTGCGACCGACAATGACGCCAATCCATCCGGCGTCGAAGGTGACCTGTACTGGGCAGGTCAGAGTCTCGAACTGGACGATGTCTCCATCGACCGTGATATCATCGCCGCGGGCGATACCCTCTCTATCCGCGACTGCACGGTGGGTGGCGCCGTCCGTCTGGCGGCACGCACCATCGACATTGCCAAGACCACGGTTGATGGCAGCGTGACCGTCGCTGGCCAGCATGTCGTTCTCAATTCCGACAGCACCGCCAACTGTTTCTATGCGATAGGTGAGACGGTTGCCCTGCGCGGCTCTACCAAGTCGGCAGCGCTTGCGGGCGATACGGTGACCATCGATGGCACCGTCGAGGGCGATGTCGAGGTTTGGGCCGACAAGCTCATCCTGGGCAAGAACGCCCACATCACCGGCACCGTGAACGCGCACGTCTCCGAGGACCCCGAGCGCGCCGCGGGAGCCGAGGTCGGCGCACTCAAGATCGACCGCACCGAGAACGAGGATACTTCCACCGTTAACGATGTCATCGGCGGTATCGTCGCCGCGGCACTCTCGACCTGCTTTGTCGCTCTGCTGCTCGAGCTCGTCTTTCCGCGTGCGACTGCCAGCGCCGCCGGTATGCTCCACCAGCGCCCCATGCCCCTGTGGGTGAGCGGTCTTCTGGGCACGATTGCTATCGTCCCCGCCGTCCTACTGCTGATTATCTCTATCGCCGGTCTGTCGCTTGCCGGAGCCCTCTTGTGCGGCGCTATCGGCATCGCACTGGTGTCGAGCGCCTTTGCGGGATGCGCGATCGCTCGCATGGTCGGACATAGCCAGAACCGCTACGCCATGGCGGCCGTGGGCGGCATCGCCGCGGGCGCGCTTACGGCAATCCCCCTCGTAGGCGATTTCATCAGCGGCGTGGCCTTTGTCTTTATGCTCGGCTACATCATCCAAATCATCTGGCGCAACGCCCACCTCAAGCCGCAGCAGCCGGCTAACACGCCGGGACTCCCCACCGCTTAGCAGCTAACCACCACAAAGGGGACAGGCACCTTTGTGGTGGTACAAAGGGGTCAGGTTACTTTACACCAACAAACGAAGCGGGGCACCCGATCGCATCGACCGGGTGCCCCGATTTTCTTGGAGGGTTCTCTAGCAACTTTTTCAAACCCAATGATCATCAGGTCGGTAGGCCTGCGCGTCACTCGCTACGGAGGCAGTTCGCCATTGAGCGGAGGGCAATTATTTTTCACGGCGACCTCCTCCTCGCTTGATGACGAGCGCGACAACAATAGCCGCCACTCCGATGGCAGCCAAAGCCGCCACCAGCACCAACGTTCTATCTCCCGTCGAGGGCATAAAGCCTCGACTTGCTTCTTTGCTTAGGGCGTTGAACACCGACAGCTCAATTGAACCCGTCCCGGCATCGGCGGTATCAACCCGCAGAGGGCTTTCGGCCGACACGGTCACTTTGGGCTTCGCGGCCGCCACCTGTTTAACGTCCAGGCCCTCGGCCGTAACCGTCACCGTACGTTTGCCCTCAAAGGCGGTGTAGCCCTTGGGTGCCGCGATTTCCTCGACGGTATAGACACCCGCGTCCACACCGCTCAATTCCACATGGCCGTCCGCGCCCGTGGTGACGCACGCGTCGGCATTTGTCGACCACGCGCCGTCGGCCGTCAGGATGCGCCCGCGGTCATCGATGATGCGCAGTTTGGCACCCGCGAGCGGTTTATCGTCTGCGCTTGAACGCTTGATCAGACTGAGTCCCCAGGTGTAGGCGCACGCGTCATCGCCCGGCGTGCGGGTGAAGCCGGCGTCGCCGGACTGGTCGGCGAGGGGAGAGCGCGGGTAGCGCAGGTAGACCTCGTTGGGGTCGCCCTTCGCGATGCCGTGGTTGCATGCGCTGTTGAGCGGAGCATTGTACACTGCGACCACGCGGGCGCCCGCGGTGAAGGCGCCGGTCCCGCCGAGCGCGGCGATGAGGTCGCCGGTGCGCACGGCGAAGGCATTGCCCTCGACCGAGACCCTGCACTGTGAAGTTATGTCGGTCCACCCTTTAGCCGGCGTCGAGCTGGCGCTGCCGCCCTCACATGAGACCGCGTCGAAGCCGCCCTCGGCGCCCGCCGCCACGTACACGCGCACGCTCGTGGCGACCTTGGAGGGATCGAGCCCCGCGCTCATGGTGTCGACGAACTGCACCGTATAGGTGTCGTAGGCGGCAAGGCCCGCCGGGACCGTGGCAGAGAGGCGCCAGTACAGGTCGTCGGCGACCGTGGCGTCGGCGGCCTTCTGCCAGGCGGCGGTGCCGTCCTCCAGCACGTGCTTGGACACCTTGGGGGTCGCCGCCTTGGGCTTGACGGTGACGGCGCTGCCGCCCACCAGCGCCATGATCGGCGCGGTGCCGGCCTCGCCCTGGGCGATGGAGTCGTCGTCGACGACGATGAGCCAGTAGCCACAGGGCAGCTCGGTCGCCGCGCCCGCGTTAAGGGCCACGGAAGGCGCACCGGCATTGCAAATCGCACGGGCAAGCTTTGCCGCCAGCGTGGTCGTCATGTGCCCGTCGGCATTCATCCATTCGGCTGCCGCTTGCGCCGTCGAGGCCGTGCTGTCGAGCCCCGCATCATGAAGCACAGGGAGAACGGCCTGGCGAACGGCATCATTCGCCCACGTTACATCGGTTGCTATCTCTTGGTCGGCATCGTCATCGTCGGCAACGGTCGCTGAAAAGAGCTGGTACGCGTCATACCGAGTCGCGACTGTACCGTCCACCGTAATGGCTCCAGTGTCGGCAGCGCGGGCCGCCCCAGGGGCAATCGCGAAAGAGAAGACGGCAACCACGGCTATTACCACAACAGTCAACAAATGACGGAGCACCTTACTCACGGCGACCACCTCGATCTTGATCGCGATGGCGGCGAGCATGCATCCATGTCGCAGCAAAGCACAGCAGCGAAGCGCCAGCCAGATACGTCATAGTCAAACCAGCACCGCCTGCCTCGGGAAGCGTGGTCGAATACTTGTTGGTAAAGGTCGGCGGAGTTGTAGTGCCATCGTAGCTGACGGTGGCGTTGAGTTCCTCTCCACCATTTGTCACCTCAACCGTGACATCATGCTCCCTCACGTCATAGGCAATGTGATCCTTGACATTGTTCTTCGCGCCCTCGGGAACAACCTCGGAGATGGTGTAAATATAGGTGCCGGCCTTGTTGTAATCGACATTGAAGGAGACGTTGCCCCCGGCGTCATTGGTCACCGTCTGGAGCACTTTGCCCTCGGCGTCCTTGAGCGCGAACGAGAACTGACCTTCCCTGAAGGTTCCGCCTTTAAGCACTTTCTTTGCTTTTATCGTCGCTTTGCCTTCAAGGGGCGCGTCATACACCCAAATCTCTGCATCTGACGTTATCTCCGTATTGGCATCAAGCAGAGATTTCGCCCTGTTCATGGCTTGCTCGTATTGCTCGTCGGGCGCGTTGCCCTTGAGCAGAATCCATGTTGGTTGGGCGGCGCGATATCCAGGAGGCGCCGTCGTCTCCTCGAGGCAGTAAAGCCTGCAGGAAGCCATGGCGTCCGAACTCGTTCCCGAACTCGTTCCAAAAGTCACACTTCCGTCAGAACCAGTCTTTTTGGTAGAAAACTCCGTCTTTGCGCCATCAACGCCGGCACTGTCCTGCGCCTTATCCATGTCAATCGCATAGAGTGTGAACGTTGCGTCAGCCAACGGCGCGGTAACGTCCTTTTCATCCACTTTGTGGACCACAATGCCGTGCCCCGTTCCGCCTCCCGATGCGCCGGCATCTATGTCATATTCACGCTCGTGTTTCACATACCCGCCTGCAACACCTTCAAGCTGTGCCTCGTTGGAAAGGGAAACTGTACCAGACTCACCGGACAGAACTTCATATTCGACTTTCAGGTATTTCTCATCGGGAAGCCTCAACGTCAATCGCTGCTGCTTTCCAGCACCCTCGCCAATCGAGTCAAGAGCCGCCCCGTATTTTTCTTTTGTCAGCACACGCCAATCGCCGTTATCGCTCTCAGATACGCTAAGCGACGAGGGGATAAACGTGCACTTAGAATCCATCACATCGAACAGATCGAGGTAGTCGGTTCCGACCTTTAAGTCTAGTGCCGATTCATTAACGAAAATCGTGTAGTGAATTCGTTTGCTATTACTTACCGACGCACCGGTCTTTGACAATACGTCGTTCTTGATCTGTACGGTATCAGAGCCCGCCTTAAATACTTTATCACCCGAGCTCGCACTCGCCGAGTTCGTAAGCTCGCCGAGGTTCTTTGACGTGTCGACCACTGACCTCTTGACAGCAGTTGCATACGTCAGCTTCACATAGCCTGTATTGTTACCCAGCTTTTCCGTTGGAATCGAAAACGTAACCTCTCGACGATCAACGGCAGGCGTCAGCAAGACACCCGAAGCCTCGGTTTTTTCTCTCTCATGTTCCCATTCGTGGCCGGGCACCGCCGCCCCGTAGGGATTTGAATACAAAGAATACTTTGCCGAGCCGGGAATATA
This sequence comes from uncultured Collinsella sp., assembly GCA_902464965.1. GTDB lineage: Bacteria > Actinomycetota > Coriobacteriia > Coriobacteriales > Coriobacteriaceae > Collinsella. Next base: position 6,296 of record CABQLI010000021.1, on the reverse strand, counting down.
ACTCATTCCCTTAGGAAGCTCATCTTTAACAACGACATCCTTGCCATTGAGCCTGCCTGCGCCATAATACTCACCGGCAGGCGTCTTAGCTCGATTGGCATAGACAGTCCAGTCGACAATCCACGCACCTTTGTCGTTCGAGCCATCCACTGATTTCCAGTCAAACGTCTCATCCCACCGTGCTTGCGAGCCGTCTTCATTTATTTTTACACTCTTCTCAACCGAAGGCTCCGTTTCGTCTTCAACGTAGTAAAAAACGAAATCAGAATAGCCGCTAAACCCGTCGACAGAGGCAAAGTTAGAGTACCAACCAGGAAGTGCATCAGTCACCGTTTTATACGTAATAACCACTTCAGGGGACTTATCCAGTGCTTCCTTGACTTTATTCGTAATGGTTATTTGAATATTGCAGTTATGCTTGTTGCTCTTCTGTGACGGATCTTTGCCTCGCTCAAAGTCCCAGTCGACGCCTTGCTCCAGTTTGGTATCCCCGATGGCAACCACATGCGATTGACCGCCAGTGGCATCCGGCCCCATAGTCTGGCTCCAAGCCGCCAGCATGGTATCTTTGATAAGAACGGATTTTGGGTTTTTCGCATTTACGTAATCACGGAGCTCTACGCGTAATTGCCAAGTTGCTTTTCCGGTCCGAGATGCCTCATCCGGATTAAGCAGTGTTTTACTAATGGTCTTGCCCGTCCAAGGACGGATGTAGTATGCGGTGCTTTCACCAGAGGGCAGACCGGAGTCTTCTTTTTTCACACTTGCCGTGTTACTAACTTTTTCGTAGGAATTCTCATCTTTCAGCTTAGTTTGATAGACGATGCAATAGGTCGCATACCGGTCGGCCTCGTTTGGATTAAACGTATAGTTAAATGAATCCCCCGAATCGCTCAGCGTTCCCCCATCAATCTTTTGTTTTTCATCGGCGGTCTCTCCCTTGTAGACCGTGTAGCTGCCAATATAATCTTGCTTGTCATCGAGCTTGTCAGTAAAGGTGTAGCCAGACATATCGGCCTTGAGAGATCCCTTGTTGAGCACAACCTTCCAAGTGATGACAGATGATGTTCCGGAGCCAGCCTCTTTTTGGATCATGTCGTATTGAAACGGTTCCGACGCCCCCTTAATCGCAGGAGATTGTTGGGGATTTGCTTTTCCCCAGGTTGCTTGCACACTATTCCTACCTTGCGTGGGCGTGCCATTAGAAAGAGACAAGTTCTTGCTAACTGTCGTTTCGTAGGTAACGGTATGGTCGCCCTGAGAAAGGTTACCTAGCGACAACGTTGCAGTTCGCTCTTCGATGCCCACGGACGGACCAAGAGGATTTCCATCGAGCTTGAAGCCGCTTTGGTCAAAGTCCAGGTAGTCGCCGAGTGTATCGACCAGCTTTACATCCGTTGCATGCGACTTAACACTTAGGTTAATAGTCCAAGTTATCTTGGCAATTCCAGTACTGCTATCTTGTGAAAAGACACCCGATTTACTTCCCTCGACTGCGCCATCTCGAACCTTGATCGGCACAGCTTCGCCAACGCCCGGAAATTCAAGTTTAACTTTTGACCCATCATCCACATCTTTGTTTTCGAGCTCGAACTCGAATATAACCTTTACGTAGAGTGAAGAGGGATGGCGATTGAGATAGTCGGCATCGTAATCGAAGATGACCCTATTCTCTTTTATGCACCAAGTTCCCATCCTTTGCGCATTCTCGGTATCGTCAGTCATCAAGACGCCGCCCGCGTTGTCCTTCACGGCAATCGAGCTGGGGAAGGTATAAATCGCCTCAAGCCTTTCGGTCGTAGGCCCAGAATTCTCATGGAAACGGGCTTCCATAAAACCGTAAATTGTATCGGCTGTCGTAATCGAGGGTGAGTCCTTTTCACCGAAAGGCTGCTGACGATCCTTATCGGCATACAGCCCAACCGTAACGTCCGCCGTATCCCCATCGATCACAATCGGCGTCGGCGTCGTCGCATCCTCGGCGCGCACGGGGGCTGCGCCGTGAAAAACTGCGGCGGTGAGGCTAATTAGAATGAAGATCAGGGCCGCCGTACCCAGCGACCGCGAGCGGTGTGCGTTCATAGTTGTCCCCTAATTCCTACAACACAGTGTGGAATACGGCGAATCGTCGGATCGAACACAAACCCCAACATCTACGAGAACCTACCTAGCGCATTGCAAGAACCCATTGGGGAGCACCTTCTAAGACGGTTCGTCTATGCCACAATGCATAAAATATAATATAGATACCAATCATGTAAACCGCAGGTCAAGAGGTCTTTTAATTTAATACCAGTTGATATTTACCTGTTAACAGTTTTGTATCATACCGGCTATATTCGGTGGAATTATGTATATGTTTAAACAACTTTACTTTAGCTAGAAAGCCGATCGGGGGGGGATAGTCGCCCCAGCTGTGGTGCAAACTAACCCGTCCCCCTTGCACCAAAAAAGGGCGCCGACCATTGCGGTCGACGCCCTTTCTTATTGGCGGTTATAAGCCCCTGCGCTTATTTGTTGACCTGGCCGGCGCGGACGGCAGCCTTCTTGCGGTCGGTGGCGTTGAGCAGGCGCTTGCGCAGGCGGATGTTCTTGGGAGTGATCTCCACCAGCTCGTCGTCGGCGATGTACTCCAGCGCCTCTTCCAGAGAGAAGGTGCGAGGCGGCACCAACTGCACGGAGATGTCGGAGGTCGAGGAACGCTGGTTGCCCAGGTTCTTGGTACGGGCGATGTTGACGACCATGTCGCCGGCCTTGCTGCGCTCGCCCACGATCATGCCCTCGTAGCACTCGGTACCCGGCTCAACAAACAGCTGGCCGCGCTCCTGCAGCGTACCCAGAGCGTAGGCAACGGCCTTCTCGGTGGTCATGGAGATCATAGCGCCGTTCTGACGGTTGCCGATCTCGCCGGCGTAGGGACCGTACTCCAGGAAGGTGTGGTAGAACACGCCCTCGCCGTGAGTGACGTTCATGATGCGGTTCTTAAGACCCATGATGCCGCGGGTCGGGATCTTAAACTCAAGGTGCGTCACGATGCCCGAGGTATCCATGCTCGTCATGATGCCGCCGGAGGTGCCAAAGACCTCAACGACCTTGCCCGAATACTCGTCCGGGCACTCGACGACGGCCTGCTCGACAGGCTCCAGCTTGTTGCCGTTTTCGTCCTTCTTAAACAGAACGCGGGGACGGCCGACCTGGAACTCAAAGCCCTCGCGACGCATGGACTCCATCAGGACGGACAGGTGCAGAATGCCGCGGCCAGAGACCTCGACGCCGCTCTTGTCCTCGAGCTCCTCGATCTTCATGGTCACGTTGTTCTCGGCCTCGTTGAACAGGCGCTCCTTGAGCTGACGGGCACCCACGATATCGCCATCGCGGCCGACGAGCGGGGAGGTCGAGGCCTCAAAGACGATGGACAGGGTCGGCGGGTCGATCTCGATGGGCTCGAGCTCGACAGGGTTCTCGGGATCGGTGTAGACATCGCCGATATCGGTGCGGTCAATACCCACGACAGCAGCGATATCGCCGGCGCCGACTTCCTGGCACTCGGTGCGGCCCAGGTAGTCGAAGGTAAAGAGTTGCTTGACGGTAGCGGTGGCGCTGGAGCCGTCGTTCTTGACAACCAAGATCTGATCGCCCTGGTGAATGGTACCGGAGTACACGCGACCGATACCGATGCGGCCAACGAAGTTGGAGTGGTCGATGGTCACGCACTGCATGGCCAGCGGGGCGTTCTCGTCAACCTCGGGCGCAGGCATGTCGTCGATGATCATATCGAGCAGCGGATACATGTCCATGTTGCCGTCGTTGGGGTCAAGGCGAGCAAAGCCATTCATGGCGCTGGCGTAGACCACGTGCTCCATGGCGAACTCAAGCTGGTCGTCGGTGGCGCCCAGGTCGGCCATAAGGTCCAGGCAGTCGTTGTAGGCCTTCTCGGGGTTGGCGCCCGGACGGTCGATCTTGTTGATGACGATCATGATCTTGAGGCCGGTGTCGATAGCGTGACGCAGCACGAAGCGGGTCTGGGGCATGGGGCCCTCAAAGGCATCGACCAGCAGCAGGGCGCCGTCGGCCATACGCAGCACGCGCTCGACCTCGCCGCCAAAGTCGGCGTGGCCCGGGGTGTCGATGACGTTGATCTTGACGTCCTTGTACTCGATAGAGATGTTCTTGGCGAGAATCGTAATGCCGCGCTCGCGCTCCTGGTCGTTGGAATCCAGGACGCGGTCCTCGACCTGCTGGTTGGCACGGAAGGCGTCCGTAGCACGCAGGAGCTTGTCGACCATCGTCGTCTTGCCGTGGTCGACGTGAGCGATGATGGCGATGTTCCTCAGATTGTCTACGCGCATGTAGTTCCCCTATCTTCTATCTATATACAACCGGCACGCGTATGCGGCCCGCCCAGCGATACAACGCTCGGCGGGAATATTGAGCCTTTTACCGAAAACTCGTTTATTTTAGCGATTTTAGATGAGAGGGGTTTCCTCACCTGCAGGTTCAGGGTCGCTCCACATAAAACCATCGCCGGCGCCCATGCCCTCATACAGCACATATGCCGAAAAGCCGCTCTCGAGCGTCGTCTCAAAGAAGCTCACGAGCAGAGCATCGTGATAGCCGCCGTCAATCTCGACGCAGCCGGTATAGCCGATGGCATAGCGAGCGATACGGCCCAGGCCCTCGTCCTTAAGACCCATCTTGTGCTCGGAGATAAAGTTGGTGGCAGCCTCCAGGCATGCCTCCTCGCCATCCTCGTCGAGCGCGGCCAGATAGCGATTGGAAGCAGCGTCCTCAATCGCCACAACTACGCCCGGATTCTCGCCGGCGGCAAGGTCGTCCAAGAACGCACCAATCAGGTCACACACCATGGCGTCGAGCTCGGCGGAGACGTTACCGGCGTCCTGCATATCCTGTGCCATCTCTAGACCTTCCCATCGAATCCGGCGTCGTTACAGTTCTTGTGCCTCGGCAGCGATCTTGGCGGCAGCGTCGCGGGCGCGCGTCATATCCATCGCGCGCTTGTCGAGTACCTTGATCTGGTTGGTCAGCATGACAGCATCGACCACACCCCAGATTACCAAGCCTGTTGAAATCGAAAACCCAAGCGCCCCAACTGTACCACGAAGACGAGAACAGATTACCGCGACAAGGGCGGAGATGATAACCATCTTGATATAGGAGCCGCGGCGCTCGCGAAGCGTGCGGGCCTGCGTCACATAGGCGATGCGAGCCGCCTCGGATGCCTCCGAGCGCATCTGGGCTTCACGCGCGATGGCGGCCGCTTCGGCCGATACGCGGGTACCCATCAGCGACCTCTCCGCTCGCGTGCCAGACATTTAGAAATCATCGGGGGAGAGCGTATGGACGAACTCGTCGAACTTCTCGAACTCCTGCTCGTCGTCAACTTCCTCGGCATGGGCAGAAACGGTACCCAGGCGATTCATGATGTCGTCCTCCACAAACATGGGGGCATTACTGCGCACGGCAAGGGCAATGGCGTCACTGGGGCGGGCGTCAATCTTGCGCTCGTCACCATCGACCAGCACGACAATCGTCGCATAGAACACCGGCGGCTCGGCACGAACGATCTCGATGCGCTCGAGCTTGGCGCCCAGGGCATCGACGGTGTCAAGCAGCAGGTCATGCGTTATCGGGCGCTCGGCGCGACCGCTATCGATACCACGGCTAATGGCCGCGGCCTCAAACGAGCCGGTCTGAATGGAAAGCGAACGCAGGGGCGCCGTCGAATCCGACTTGCCGCAGCGCTCGCGAAGCACGATAAGCGATGGCACGGGACCGGCGGCCATGACGATAGTCTCTATGTCGACACGAACCATGGAACACCTCCGGTACGTAGCGGTTAAAACACGGCAGGGTCGCCGCATTGAATAGCTATACTACCCAATCTTTCGCCCAGCACACAAAATCAAAGTAGTTAATTTGGGACGGGGCTATTTTGACTACTTTCGTTGGATAAGAAAAAGCCCCGAGGCAATGCCCCAGGGCTCTTAACGTTTTGATGGTGGACCTGACAAGATTCGAACTTGTGACCTCCCGGTTATCAGCCGGACGCTCTAACCAACTGAGCTACAGGTCCATCATGGTGGAGGTTAGGGGGATCGAACCCCTGACCTCAGGCTTGCAAAGCCCGCGCTCTCCCAGCTGAGCTAAACCCCCACGGAGAAAGTAATAAACACCCCAGCGGCGACTCGGCTCTCGCTGGGGTGTTTATTGCGAAAGAAAGTGGTGGACCTGACAAGATTCGAACTTGTGACCTCCCGGTTATCAGCCGGACGCTC